>NZ_JBIAUP010000006.1:0-524254 GCF_042892945.1 Streptomyces sp. NPDC001678
TTATTTGTTATAGACCAACAGCCTCTTCTCTCTTTTATCTATCAAGCTACCCTTGTTTTTTTTGTTTGTGTTGGGGGGGGGGGGGTTTCCGCCCCCCCCCCCCCCCCCCAACACCCCCCCCCCCCCCCCCCCGAAACGCCGGACTACTTGTCGTCCTCCCCGTGGATGCCGAGCCCCGGGAGGATGTTCGGCAGCAGCGGGGGGATGGTGATGTCGGGCTGCTTGGACGGCTTGCCGTCCTTGCCATGGGCCGACCTGTCCGCGCCCGAGCCGTCCGTGCCGGAGGACGGCTGGAGCAGGCCCGTACCGCCCAGGAGGCCCTCGTGCTCGTCCCGGCCGCTGGGGGAGGACTGGGCGGGCTTGCCGCTGGGGTGCTTGCCGTCGGCCGTGGCGGGGGCCTTGGGGCTCGGCGCGGGGCTGTCCTGGCCACTGCTGCCGGGGGAGCCCTGGCGGGCGGCCCCGGACGGGCCCGCGGCGCCACCGTGCTTGCCCTGCTTCTCGTGGAGCAGCCCGCGCAGCGGCCCGACCTCATCGTCTATGGCGTCGAGCACCGAGGAGACGCCGTCCCCGACGTCGGTGAGCTGGACGGGGAGCCGCTCGCGCAGCCGGCTCCAGCCCTCGCGGTGCGAGGCGGTGAACGAGGAGAGCCGCTGGATCGCGCCCAGCGAGCCGTCGCGCTGATAGACGCCGTGCAGCAGCCGGTGGCCCTCGGCGGCGTCGTGCTGCATCCCGGAGAGGGTGCGGCGGATCTCCGACAGCGACTCGTGATCGAGCTGCCCGGAGCGGCCGCGTTCCATCAGCCGGTTGGCCTCCTGGAGCCGCGTCGACGCCTGGTCGAGGAGGATCCCGCCCCGGGCGGAGTCGCCGTCGGCCATGCCGAGCCGGAGGTCCTCCATGCCGCGCTTGAGCCCGTACAGCGTGTCGCCGGGCAGGGCGCCGGCGCTCGCCGCGGCCACACCGCCAAAGGCCCCCGCCGCCACGCCGACCGTGAGACCGCCCGCGGCGAGCCCCTTGGACCAGCGGGAGCGCGGCCTGAGCCGGCTCAGCGCCCGGTGGGCACCCCGCCCGGTGCGCTGCGCCGGAACGGTGCCGCCCCCGGCGAACTGGGCCTCCATGGCGGCGATCAGCTGCGCTCGCTGGACGGTTTTGACCTCGGGGTCCAGCTCGGGGGCCGGAAGCGCGCCGAGGCCGCCCGTCAGCGTCAACAGCCTTGTCTGCTCGGTGTCTTCCAGCGATGGGCCGGACTGTGCGGCCGCAGCACCCTGGACTTCCTGGTCCTCCAGGGCCTGGGCGAAGGCGTTCGCCCGCCGGTGCGCCGATACATTCGCGATCACAGGCGGCACCTCCTCTCGTCATGACGGTCGACTCCCCGGGGCACCTGAAGGGTTGCACGCCGTGAACGCATCCACTCGATTGAGTGAGTGAATACGGTCACGGAGCGCCTTGGGGAAGTCTGCATCCCGGACAACGAGTGGCGCGGCAGTCGGGTTACGCGGCCGGAGCGAGGTGGCCGCCGGTGAGTGAATCCAGACATCGGGTCGGTGAAGGGTCCGGTGGGGTCAGCGGGCGTCGTCCGGCAGGAGCCGGGCCAGGGTGCGTACGGCCCGGTACTGGAGTGTCTTGATCGCGCCCTCGTTCTTCCCCATCACCCGGGCGGTCTCGGCGACCGAGAGGCCCTGGAGGAAGCGGAGGGTGACGCACTCCTGCTGCTGTGGATTGAGCTTGCGCACCGCCTCCAACAGGGCGGCGTTGGAAAGGGATTCGAGGACGGAGTCCTCCGGGCTGCGCTCGACCTCATTGGCGTCGAGCATCTCGCCGGTGGTCACCTCCAGCCGGAAGCGCGACGACTTGAAGTGGTCCGCGACCAGATTGCGGGCGATGGTCACCAGCCAGGCGCCGAAGTCGCGGCCCTGCCAGGTGAACGTGCCGATGCGGCGCAGGGCGCGCAGGAAGGTCTCGCTGGTCAGGTCCTCGGCCGTGGCCCGGCCGCCGACGCGGTAGTAGATGTAGCGGTAGACGGTGTCGGCGTACTGGTCGTAGAGCCGGCCGAAGGCCTCGGCCTCGCCGGCCTGGGCGCGCTCGACCAGGTCGAGCATGCGGGCGCTGTCGCTGTCGGCGCTGGGGCGGCGGGGGGCGGTGGACGTGGCGGTGGCGGCTCCTCGGCGGGTTCGTCTGCCGACGGCGGCGCCGCTCTCGGCGAGGGCGTAGCAGGGGCCGGCATGGCCGCCCACCGCTACGGGGGCGAGCGTGGCGAAGGCAGGGACGGCGTACGCGGTGGGGACGAAGACGCGCAGACGGTCGAGGACCGCTGCGCGCAGCGTAGCCAGGCCCGAGGCGTCAACCCCGACGTGTGGGTACACGGGACTCCCAGAGGCAGAGCTTCCATCACGTGCAGTGCGGGACCGTTCACTCGTCGTAGGGACAAGCGGGTACCGGATTGCGTCTGAGGAGAATAACCCTTCGTACAGGCAGCGCTACACCGAGTTGCCTAAATCATCGTTTCCGTTCGATCTTCTTACGGTTCATGGCCGATCAAATATCGAACTACAAACGGAAGTTGACCGGATTTGGCGAGGGTGTGGCCGATTGGGCAGCGTGTTGTGGCAATCCGGACACGCGAGGACTGCCGGGGGCCATGTGGGGGTATGACAAAAGGATTGCCTGTGCGATCAAGGCGATTACGGGCAGTGGCGAGGAGGCGCGCCGCAACGTCGCCCGTACCGGTGACGGTGGCCCACCCGGCCGTGGGCGGGCGAATGCGGACGCCGGGCCCGGATTTCCGGGCCCGGCGTCACGGCGGGGACGGGTTCAGCGACGGCGGCGGTGCAGTGCGATGCCGGCGGCCGCGCCGCCCGCGAGCGCGCCGAGGCCCGCCGCGGCGGGGATGCCGATCTTGGCGGCCTTGCGGCCCGTCCGGTAGTCGCGCAGCCGCCAGCCGTGCTCGCGCGCGTGCTTGCGCAGCCGGCCGTCGGGGTTGACCGCGTACGGGTGGCCGACGAGCGAGAGCATCGGGATGTCGTTGGCCGAGTCGCTGTAGGCGGCGCAGTGGGCCAGGTCCAGGCCCTCGGCGGCGGCCAGGGCGCGAACGGCCTCCGCCTTGGCCGGGCCGTGCAGCAGCTCGCCGACCAGCTTGCCCGTGTAGACGCCGCCGACCGACTCGGCGACCGTGCCCAGCGCGCCGGTCAGGCCCAGCCGGCGCGCGACGATCGTCGCGGTCTCGACGGGGGCGGCGGTGACCAGCCACACCTTCTGGCCCGCGTCCAGGTGCGCCTGGGCGAGGGCGCGGGTGCCGGGCCAGATGCGCTCGGCCATGTACTCGTCGTAGATCTCCTCGCCGATGGTCATCAGCTCGGAGACGCGGTGGCCCTTGACGATCGACAGGACGCTGTCGCGGGCCTCCTGTACGTGCTCGGGGTCCTCGATGCCGGCGAGCCGGAACCAGGTCTGCTGCCAGGCGAAGCGCGCGAGCTCGCGCTTGCCGAAGAAGTGCCGCTTGTACAGGCCCCGGCCGAAGTGGAACATGGCGGCGCCCTGCATGACCGTATTGTCCAGATCGAAGAACGCGGCGGCCTTCTCGTCGCCCACGACGGGGAACTCGGGCTCGGGCTCCGGGGGCGCGGCCGGGCCTCCGGCCAGGGCCTCTTCGTTCTCCTGGGCGGACTTGCGGGCTGCCTCCGCCGCCGCCTCGCCGGCCAGCACGCTGCGTGCGGTGGCGGAACGCCTGCGGTAAGTGAGCCATCCGAGTGCGGCCATGCCGCGAGCATAGCCAGTTTGTTCGGGGTAACCGGAGTCCCCTCCGCCGTGATGGCGTGAACTCTGCGCGTCGGGGTGGTGACGCGGCGGGACGTGAGGGGTGTGGTGTGGCTGGTCAGGCGCCCAGGGCCTTGCGCAGCCGGTCGGGGTTCACCCGCCAGAAGTCGTGCTGGGCACCGTCGACGAGGATCACCGGGATCTGCTCCCAGTACTTGCGGTGGAGCTCCTCGTCCTCGGTGATGTCCTTCTTCTCCCAGCGGGCGCCGAGCTCGCCGCAGATCTCGGCGATGACGGCCTCGGCGTCGTCGCAGAGGTGGCAGCCGGGCTTGCCGATCAGTGTGACGACGCTGTCGGCCGGATTCTTGCGGGCGCCGCGGCGCAGGAGCGGACTCATGCCGGCCATTCTGGCAGGCGCCCGCGCCATGGAAACGGCCGGAATGGATGCCTGAGTCGACTATCATCGTGGGCGTTTTGTTGACGTCCGGTAGGAAACGGACCGGGCCGGGGAAGGGAGTGGACGTCCATGTACCCGTCGACCTGCTCCTGGTGCGCGAGTGGCCTGAGTGGCAGTCGTGGTGCCACCGTCCATGGTTCCCGCCTTGACGGGAATCACCGCGTGACCCCCATCACTTTGGCCGGGCAAATCGGACACCATCTTTGTGCACGCGTTCACAAAGGCATAGCCTGCGTTCAACAGGGCGGTTCTGGGACAAGGCGCTGCCCGCAGCCCCGCTCTACCCGCAGGAGCACCGTGGCAACTGGCCGAACTCACCGACCGGCGACCCGAAGCCGAGGGATCCCCGAGGCCACCGTCGCCCGGCTACCGCTGTATCTGCGCGCGCTGACCGCGCTCTCCGAGCGCTCGGTCCCCACGGTCTCCTCCGAGGAACTGGCCGCCGCGGCCGGCGTGAACTCCGCCAAGCTGCGCAAGGACTTCAGCTACCTCGGCTCCTACGGCACCCGCGGCGTGGGCTACGACGTGGAGTACCTCGTCTACCAGATCTCGCGCGAGCTCGGCCTCACCCAGGACTGGCCGGTCGTCATCGTCGGCATCGGCAACCTCGGCGCGGCCCTCGCCAACTACGGCGGCTTCGCCTCCCGCGGCTTCCGCGTCGCGGCCCTGATCGACGCCGACCCCGCGATGGCCGGCAAGCCGGTCGCCGGGCTGCCCGTGCGGCACACCGACGAACTCGAGTCGATCATCCGTGACAACGGCGTCTCCATCGGCGTCATCGCGACCCCCGCCGGCGCCGCCCAGCAGGTCTGCGACCGGCTCGTCGCCGCCGGGATCACCTCGATCCTCAACTTCGCGCCGACCGTGCTCTCCGTGCCCGACGGCGTGGACGTGCGCAAGGTCGACCTCTCCATCGAGCTCCAGATCCTCGCCTTCCACGAGCAGCGCAAGGCCGGCGAGGAGAGCGGCCCGGCCGCCGCGGCGTCCCGTCCCGGCGCGCCCGCGCGCACGGCCCCGGTCGCGGGGAGCGGAAAGGGACCGGAGGGGGACGTCCCCGCCGTGATGCCGGCATGAGCCTCCTGGTCGTCGGCCTCAGCCACCGCAGCGCCCCCGTGAGCGTGCTGGAGCGGGCCGCGCTCGCGCGCGAGACGCAGGCCCGTCTCGCGCACGACGCGCTGGCCGCCGAGCCCGCCACCGAGGCGGCGGTCCTGGCCACCTGCAACCGCATCGAGCTCTACGCCGACGTGGACAAGTTCCACGCCGGTGTGGCCGAGCTGTCCACGCTGCTCGCCCGGCACTCGGGCGTCGGCCTGGAGGAGCTCACTCCGTATCTGTATGTGCACTACGAGGACCGGGCCGTCCACCACCTCTTCTCGGTGGCCTGCGGACTGGACTCGATGGTCGTCGGCGAGGGCCAGATCCTCGGCCAGATCAAGGACGCCCTCGCCCTCGGCCAGGAGCTCCACACCGCCGGCCGGCTGCTGAACGACCTGTTCCAGCAGGCCCTGCGGGTCGGCAAGCGCGCCCACAGCGAGACCGGCATCGACAAGGCCGGCCAGTCCCTGGTCACCTTCGGCCTGGAACAGCTCGCGAACGGCACCCCCGTCACCGAGTGGGCCGCGGACAAGCGCGCCCTGGTCATCGGCGCGGGCTCCATGTCCTCGCTCGCGGCCGCCACGCTCGCGCGCGCGGGCGTCGCCCACATCGCCGTCGCCAACCGCACCCTGGAGCGGGCCGAACGGCTCGCCCGGATCCTCACCGAGCCCGGCGCCCCCGGCGCGGTGACGGCCACGGCGGTGGAGATGACCGCCGTGCCGGACGAGCTGGCGCTCGCGGACATCGTGGTGAGCTGCACCGGCGCGACGGGCCTGGTGCTGACGGTCGAGACCGTCCGGGCCGCGCTGGCCGCCCGCGACGGCGCGGCCCTGGCCCTCCTCGACCTCGCCATGCCCCGCGACATCGACGCCGCCGTCCACCGCCTCGACGCCGCCGCCCTCGTCGACATCGAGACCCTGGCCGAGGCCTCCGCCGACGCTCCCATGGCCTCCGACGTCGACCAGGTGCGCACCATCGTCTCCGACGAGGTCGCCGCCTTCGGCGCCGCCCAGCGCGCCGCGCACATCACCCCCACCGTGGTGGCCCTGCGCACCATGGCCGCCGACGTCGTGGCCGGGGAGATGGCCCGGCTCAACGGCCGGCTGCCCGGCCTCGACGACAAACAGCGCGCGGAGATCACCCAGACCGTGCGCCGCGTCGTCGACAAGCTCCTGCACGCGCCCACCGTCCGGGTCAAGGAACTCGCCTCGACCCCCGGCGGCGCGGGCTACGCCGACGCCCTGCGGGAGCTCTTCGACCTCGACCCGCAGGCGGTCGCCGCCGTCAGCAAGGCGGACCCGCAACACGGTCGCCCCAACACAGCACGGGAGTCGGCATGAACGACACCACCGCCACGGCGCCCCTGCGACTGGGCACCCGGCGCAGCAAGCTGGCCATGGCCCAGTCCGGGATGGTGGCCGAGTCCGTACGACGGCTCACCGGTCGCCCGGTCGAGCTCGTCGAGATCACCACCTACGGTGACGTCTCGCGCGAGGCCCTCGCGCAGATCGGCGGCACCGGCGTCTTCGTCTCCGCGCTGCGCGACGCGCTGCTCGCGGGCGAGATCGACTTCGCCGTCCACTCGCTGAAGGACCTGCCGACCGCCCAGCCGGACGACCTCGCCCTTGCCGCGATCCCGCTCCGCGAGGACCCGCGCGACGTGCTCGTCGCCCGCGACGGGCTGACCTTCGAGACCCTCCCCGAGGGTGCGAGGATCGGCACCGGCTCGCCGCGCCGCATGGCCCAGCTCAACGCCTGGGCCCGCGCGCTGGGCCGCCGCATCGAGACCGTGCCGATCCGCGGCAACATCGACACCCGCATCGGCTTCGTCACCAGTGGCGAGCTGGACGCCGTCGTACTCGCCGCCGCCGGGCTCAACCGGATCGGCCGGATCGACGAGGCGACCCAGTTCCTCTCGCCCGACACAGTTTTGCCCGCCCCCGGCCAGGGGGCCCTGGCGATCGAGTGCGCCATGACCAACGCACCGCTCGCCGCCACGCTCGCCGAGCTCGACGATCCGCGCACGCGGCTCGCCGTCACCGCCGAGCGGTCCCTGCTCGCCGCGTTGGAGGCCGGATGCAGCGCACCCGTGGGTGCGCTCGCCGATTTCCAGGGCGACGAGAAGGCTGTCACCGAAATGCGCCTGCGCGGCGTCGTCGGCACGACCGACGGCACCACGCTGGTGCAGCTGTCCACCACCGGTCCCGTACCCGCGTCCGACGAGGACGCCCTTGCCCTCGGCCGCGCTCTCGCAGCCGAGATGCTCGACAAGGGTGCGGCCGGTCTTATGGGGGAGCGAGCACTTTGAACCCCACCGCCCCGAACCACCCCCCGCACGGGCACGTCACCTTCCTCGGTGCCGGCCCCGGAGACCCGGGTCTGCTGACGCTGCGTGCCGTGGAGGCGCTGGCGGCCGCGGACGTCCTGATCGCCGACCCGCAGGTGCTCGACGTGGTGCGTACCCACGCCCGCAGCACCGTGGACATGCCTGTCCAGACGGTGACCGACGAGGCGTCAAAAACCGCTGACGTCTCCGTTCTCAGGGACACCGCCAATCTTGTCATGTCGGCCGCGCGCGGCGGCAAGCGGGTCGTCCGTGCCGTACTCGGCGACCCCGGCCTCGACGGCGACGCCGCCGAGGAGATGCTGGCCTGCGCCGCCGAGGGCATCACCTTCGAGGTCGTGCCCGGCGTCGCCACTGCCGTCGGCGTGCCCGCCTACGCCGGCGTGCCGCTGCGCGACGGCCGGGGCGGCGACGTCCGCTTCGTGGACGCCCGCACCGCCTCCGCCACCTGCTGGGCCGAGGTCGGCGCGAGCCAGGTGACGGCGGTGGTCTCCACCACCCTCGACTGCGTCGTCGCCACCGCCGGCGAGCTCGTGGCCGCCGGCCGCAAGCCCGACACCCCGCTGAGCGTCACCGTCGCCGGCACCACCACCCGCCAGCGCACCTGGAACGCCACCCTCGGCACCCTCCAGCAGACGCTGAAGGCCGCCAAGGTGCTGCCCACCGCCGACGGCGCCCAGCCCGTCATAGCCGTGGTCGGCGAGCGCAGCGCTGCCGAGCAGCGCGAGCGGCTGTCGTGGTTCGAGTCCAAGCCGCTCTTCGGCTGGAACGTGCTCGTCCCGCGCACCAAGGAGCAGGCCGCCTCGCTCTCCGACCAGCTGCGCTCCTACGGCGCCGTGCCCAGCGAGGTCCCGACCATCGCGGTCGAGCCCCCGCGCACCCCGCAGCAGATGGAGCGCGCGGTCAAGGGCCTGGTCACCGGCCGCTACGAGTGGATCGCCTTCACCTCCGTCAACGCCGTCAAGGCCGTTCGCGAGAAGTTCGAGGAGTACGGCCTCGACGCCCGCGCCTTCGCCGGCATCAAGGTCGCCGCCGTCGGCGAGCAGACCGCCAAGTCGCTGATCGAGTTCGGTGTGAAGCCCGACCTCGTCCCCTCCGGCGAGCAGTCCGCGGCCGGCCTCCTGGAGGACTGGCCGCCCTACGACCCGGTCTTCGACCCGATCGACCGCGTCTTCCTGCCCCGCGCCGACATCGCCACCGAGACCCTGGTGGCCGGCCTGATCGAGCTGGGCTGGGAGGTCGACGACGTCACGGCCTACCGGACCGTACGGGCCTCGCCGCCGCCGGCCGAGACCCGCGAGGCGATCAAGGGCGGCGGCTTCGACGCCGTGCTGTTCACCTCGTCCTCCACCGTGCGGAACCTCGTCGGCATCGCCGGCAAGCCGCACAATGTCACCGTCATCGCCTGCATCGGCCCCGCCACCGCGAAGACCGCGGAGGAACACGGCCTGCGGGTGGACGTGCTGTCGCCCGAGCCCTCGGTGCACAAGCTGGCCGAGGCGCTCGCGGAGTTCGGCGCGGCCCGGCGCGACGCGGCCCTGGAGGCCGGCGACCCGGTCACCCGCCCGAGCGAGCGGCGGCCCGGATCGCGTAGAAGGGCACGGAGTTGAGCACCACGTACGGCACGTTCCCGGGGTCCCGGCCCCGGCGGCTCCGCACCACCCCGGCCATGCGCCGGATGGTCGCCGAGCACCGGCTGCACCCGTCCGACCTGATCCTTCCCGCCTTCGTGCGGGAGGGCGCGGCCGCACCGGTGCCGATCTCGGCCATGCCCGGGGTCGTCCAGCACACCCGTGACACCCTCCGCAAGGCCGCCGTCGAGGCGCTGGAGGCGGGCGTCTCCGGGATCATGCTCTTCGGCGTCCCCGAGGAGGCCAAGAAGGACGCTCTCGGCACCGCCGGCACCGACCCCGACGGCATCCTCCAGGTCGCCATCCGCGATGTGAAGGCCGAGGTCGGCGACGAGCTCGTCATCATGTCCGACCTCTGCCTGGACGAGTACACCGACCACGGCCACTGCGGCGTCCTCGACGCCGAAGGCCGCGTCGACAACGACGCCACCCTCGAGCGCTACGCCGAGATGGCCCAGGTCCAGGCCGACGCCGGCGTCCACGTCGTGGGCCCCAGCGGGATGATGGACGGCCAGGTCGGCGTCATCCGCGACGCCCTCGACCAGACCGGCCACGAGGACGTGTCGATCCTCGCCTACACCGCCAAGTACGCCTCCGCGTTCTACGGCCCGTTCCGCGAGGCCGTCGGCTCCTCCCTCCAGGGCGACCGCAAGACCTACCAGCAGGACCCGGCCAACCTCCGCGAGTCGATGCGCGAGCTCGAACTCGACCTCGCCGAGGGCGCCGACATGGTCATGGTCAAGCCCGCCCTGCCCTACCTCGACGTCCTCGCCAAGGTCGCCGGGAGCGTCGACGTGCCCGTCGCCGCCTACCAGATCTCCGGCGAGTACGCGATGGTCGAGGCCGCCGCCGCCAACGGCTGGATCGACCGCGACCGCGCCATCATGGAGACCCTCACCGGCATCAAGCGCGCCGGCGCGAACATGATTCTCACGTACTGGGCCACGGAGGTCGCGCGGCAGCTCTAGCCGCCCCCACCCCGCCCGTCACGCAGCGCGATGGCGGCGTTCCCCGGCCGACGAGGCCCCGGAACGCCGCCATCGTCGTACCCGGCCTGCGAAGCCCTCGCTTCCGCTTCCCGTTTGCGCAGCTCACGCGAGAGGAGGCGCATAGTTCACGATCGTCACCCACACAGGTCGAGTCTTGGCGAAATGACGGAGCCGCGGCGTACGCGCTCGGACCATGACTACCGTGTGTGTCAGGTCGCTTACCCCGGCGCTTATCGCGGCGCTCATCCCCCGGAGGCGTGCATGAGCCATGACCCCGAACTCACGGACGACTGGGAGTACACGCTTCAGGTCCCCTCGGACCCCATGGCGCCGTGCATCGCGCGCCGCACCCTGCGCACCATCTTCGAGGAACACGGCTTCCTGGAACTCGCCGACACCGCCGAGCTCCTCACCTCGGAGCTGGTCACCAACGCCTACCGCTACTCCGACGGACCCGCCTCCGTACGCGTCAAACGCGAGGGCGACCGCGTCAGGGTCGCCGTCTGGGACACCAACCCCCGCCTCCCCGCCCTCGACGGCGTCACCCTGCCCGACGCCGAGAACAGCGCCGAACAGGGCCGGGGCCTGGGCCTGGTGCAGTGGTGCGCCGACAGCTGGGGCGGCTTCGCCCTGCGCGACCAGCCCCAGGGGCTGGTCGGCAAGCTCATCTGGTTCGAGCTCGGGGCCGGATGAGGCTCAGAGGCGCTCGGGCGTACGGATGCCGAGCAGCGCCATGCCCTGGTGGAGCGTACGGGCGGTGAGGTCGCACAGGAACAGCCGGTTCTCCACCAGCTCCGGCGACTCGGCCTTCAGCACCGGGCACTGGTCGTAGAACGTCGTGTACAGCGAGGCCAGCTGGTAGAGGTAGCCGGCCATCTTGTGCGGCGCGTACTCCGCGGCCGCCTCCGCCACCGTCGCCGCGAACTGGTCCAGGTGCAGACCCAGGGCGCGCTCGGCCGGGGCCAGCGGCAGCTCCGGGCGCGCGACCGGACCCGCCTCGCCCGCCTTGCGCAGGATCGACTGGATACGGGCGAACGCGTACTGCAGATACACGGAGGTGTCGCCGTTGAGGGACACCATCTGGTCCAGGTCGAACTTGTAGTCGCGGGCCGCCGAGGTCGACAGGTCCGCGTACTTCACGGCGCCGATGCCCACCTGCGCGGCACGCTCGGCGATCTCCTCCTCGGTCAGGTCCCGGGCCTTCTCCCGGACCACGGCACCCGCCCGGTCGATCGCCTCGTCCAGCAGGTCCACCAGCCGGACCGTCTCGCCCTCACGGGTCTTGAACGGCTTGCCGTCCTTGCCCAGCACCGTGCCGAAGGCGAGCTGCACCGCGTGCACGTCCTCGTTCAGCCAGCCGATCCGGCGGGCCGTCTCGAAGACCATCTTGAAGTGCAGCGACTGCCGGGCGTCCACCACGTACAGCAGGGTGTCCGCCTTCAGGTTCCCCACCCGGTCGCGGATCGCGGACAGGTCGGTGGCCGCGTAGCCGTAGCCGCCGTCCGACTTCTGCACGATCAGCGGCACCGGATTGCCGTCCGGGCCCTTCACGTCGTCGAAGAACACGCACAGCGCACCCTCGGAACGGACGGCGACGCCCGACTCCTCCAGCAGCCGGCAGGTCTCCGCCAGCATGTCGTTGTAACCCGACTCGCCCACGACGTTCTCGTCGAGGATCTCCATGTCGAGCTTCTCGAAGACCGAGTAGAAGTAGATCTTCGACTCGTCCACGAACTTCTGCCACAGGGCGAGCGTCTCCTCGTCCCCGGCCTGGAGGTCCACCACCCGGCGACGCGCACGCTCCTTGAACTCCGCGTCCGCGTCGAACAGCGCCCGGGCCGCCTTGTACAGACGGTTCAGGTTGGACATGGCCTCCTCGCCGGAGGCACCTTCCTTGTGGTCCAGCTCGTGCGGGTGCTCGATCAGGTACTGGATGAGCATGCCGAACTGGGTGCCCCAGTCGCCGATGTGGTGGCGGCTGATCACCTTCTCGCCGGTGAACTCCAGGATCTTCACCGCCGCGTCACCGATCACCGCGGACCGCAGGTGACCGACGTGCATCTCCTTCGCCACGTTCGGCTGGGCCCAGTCGATGACCGTCGTGCCCGCCTTCTCCGAGAACGGCACACCCAGCCGGTCGTCCGCCGCACGGGCCGCCAGCGTCCGCGTGATCGCCTCGTCGGAGACGGTGATGTTGAGGAAGCCGGGGCCCGAGACCTCGATCTCCTTGATCAGATCGCCGGCCGGCAGGCCCTCGACGACCTTCGCCGCCAGCTCCCGCGGATTGCCCTTGAGCTTCTTCGCCAGCGCCAGCATGCCGTTCGCCTGGAAGTCCGCCCGGTCGCTTCGTCGCAGCAGCGGATCGACGGCACCGGCCTCCGGCAGAGCGGCCGAGAGGGCGTCCGTGATGCGCTGGTCGAGCGTGGAAGCGAGCGAGGGAACCGAAGCCATGGGATGGGAGCCATTCCGGTAGGCGGCATTTATTCGACCCCCCGAGTATCCCATGCGCGTATCACAGGCCCCCCGGTAATTCGCTCGCCCCCGGGCAACCCGACCGCCACCCTGGTCGTCTGGGACAATGGCCATGCCAGGACCGTAAGGAAGGAAGTGCCGTGGCTCAGGCTCAGAGCACCGAGGCCGACTGGGTCTCCCGTTTCGCCGACGAGGTCATCGCCGAAGGCGAGCGCCGCGCACCCGGCAAACCCATTGTCGTAGCCTCCGGCCTGTCGCCCTCCGGCCCGATCCACCTCGGCAACCTCCGCGAGGTCATGACCCCGCACCTGGTCGCCGACGAGATCCGCCGCCGCGGCCACGAGTGCCACCACGTCCTCTCCTGGGACGACTACGACCGGTACCGCAAGGTCCCCGCCGGCATCGACCCGTCCTGGGCCGAGCACATCGGCAAGCCCCTGACCGCCGTCCCGGCGCCCCCCGGCAGCCCCTACGGCAGCTGGGCCGAGCACTTCAAGGCCGCCATGATCGAGGCCCTGGACGAGCTGGGCATCGAGTACCGCGGCATCAGCCAGACCGAGCAGTACACCTCCGGCGCCTACCGCGAGCAGATCCTGCACGCCATGAAGCACCGCGGCGACATCGACGCGATCCTCGCCCAGTACCGCACCAAGGCCAAGCCCGCCAAGAAGCAGCAGAAGCCCCTCGACGAGGCCGAGCTCGAGGCCGCCGAGGGCTCCGGCGCCGCGGCCGAGGACGACGGCAGCGCGGGCGACGCGGGCTACTTCCCGTACAAGCCGTACTGCACCGCCTGCAACAAGGACCTCACCACGGTCACGGCGTACGACGACGAGACCACCGAGCTCGCCTACACCTGCACCGCCTGCGGCCACGCCGAGACCGTCCTCCTCAAGGAGTTCGACCACGGCAAGCTGGTCTGGAAGGTCGACTGGCCCATGCGCTGGGCCTACGAAGGCGTGATCTTCGAGCCCTCCGGCGTCGACCACTCCTCGCCCGGCTCGTCCTTCCAGGTCGGCGGCCAGATCGTCGGCCCGATCTTCGGCGGCGAACAGCCCATCGGCCCCATGTACGCCTTCGTCGGCATCAGCGGCATGGCCAAGATGTCCTCCTCCAAGGGCGGCGTCCCCACCCCTGGCGACGCCCTCCAGATCATGGAGGCCCCCCTGCTGCGCTGGCTCTACGCCCGCCGCAAGCCCAACCAGTCCTTCAAGATCGCCTTCGACCAGGAGATCCAGCGGCTCTACGACGAGTGGGACAAGCTCTGCGGCAAGGTCGCCGACGGCACCGTCCTGCCCGCCGACGCCGCCGCCCACAGCCGCGCCGTCCGCACGGCCGCCGGCGAGCTGCCGACCACCCCCCGCCCGCTGCCCTACCGCACGCTGGCCTCGGTCGTCGACATCACCGCCGGCCACGACGAGCAGACCCTGCGCATCCTCAGCGACCTCGACCCCGAGAACCCGGTCACCTCGCTGGACGAGACCCGCCCGCGCCTCGACAAGGCCGAGCACTGGATCAACACCCAGGTCCCCGCCGAGTCCCGCACCGTCGTGCGCACCGAGCCCGACCACGAGACCCTCGCCACGCTCGACGAGAACTCCCGCGCCTCGCTCCGGCTGCTCCTCGACGGCCTGGACGAGCACTGGTCCCTGGACGGCCTGACCACGCTCGTCTACGGCGTGCCCAAGGTCCTCGCGGGCCTCGAGCCCGACGCCAAGCCCACGCCGGAGCTCAAGGTCGCGCAGCGCGAGTTCTTCGCCCTGCTCTACCAGCTCCTCGTCGGCCGCGACACCGGCCCGCGCCTGCCCACGCTGCTCCTCGCGGTGGGGGCGGACCGGGTGCGCAAGCTGCTGGCGGCGTAACTCCTTACGGACAAGGGCCCCGGCCCGGTGACGCTGAGATCACCGGGCCGGGGCCCTTCCCCGTTTCCCCTGCGGGGGACTTACTTGTTCGCCGCGGCGACCGCCGTCACGACTTCCTTCGTCGCCTCCTGGCCGTCCTTCTTCAGCGCGTCCGCGTCCGGCGTCTTCGCGCCCTGGAGCCCCGCGCCGCTGTACTTGACCGTCACCACGACATTCGCCGTGCGGGCCACGACCGTCTCGTTCTTGTGGTCGTTGTCGTCCTTCTTCGTGGTCGTGCTCACCACACTGGCCTCGTCACCGATGCCCGACGCCTTGTCCGTCTTCGCGTCCTTGGCGCCGTCCGCGGTGGTGGCCACCGAGACCTGCTTCGTCACGAAGTCCTGCGCCCGCTTCTCGCCCGTGCCCAGCGTCGGGTCGGAGGCGAACCGCTTGAGGGAGACGGTCAGCGTACGGAACTGGAGGTCCTTGACGTCCTCGTCGTTCAGGCCGCTCCAGAAGCAGCTCGCCGAGTCGTTGGTGTCGCTGGACGGGAGGGCCTTGCCCTCCTTCTTCTCCGCCTTGGGCACCAGCTTGTCGATGGTCTTCTCGGAGAGCGTCTTGCACACCTCCGGCAGCTTGGCGAACGTCGCCGCCTTCATGGAGGGGGTGGCGCTCGGGGTGGCGGCCGGGGCGGAGGTCTTGCCCGACTCCTTCGTCTTGGACCCCGAGTCGGAGTCCGAGCAGCCGGTGGCGACGAGCATCACCGGTACTGCGGCGCAGGCGAGGATTCGGGCGAGTCGCGGGGCTGTGGGTCGGTGCATGGGTCCTTCGCTCATTCGTGTCGGTGACGCGGGGGCGGTGCGGGGGCTCGGGGCTTGCCTACGGGCACGGTACGCGGCCCGCACGCGGCTGCCACGCCGAAACGCGCCCCCTTGGTTCCCCCAGGTGGTTCCCGGTGGGTCCCTCAGTTGCCGAAGTGACCCGCGTCGAGTTCACGGGCGAGGCCATGGGCCTTGCCCTGGAGGTCCTGGCTGCTCGGGATGTGGAGGGCGTCCGTCGTCCACTGGTCGTAGGCGATGGTGACCAGCACGTTCGAGGCCCGGAAGACCACCTTCACATCGCGGTGCACCCCCGAGCCCGTCGTCGCCAGCTTGTCGTCGACGAAGGCGTCGTCCCCCAGGTCGTCGAGGACGCGGGGGGCCAGCTTGGGGTCGGCGGAGGGGGTGGCCGACGGGGTCATCGGCGCGACGGTGGCGTCCCCCAGCTGCGGCCCGGGCCCGGGGTCGGCGGTACGGGCGCTCGCGGACGGGCTTCCGCCGGTGCTTCCGCCGGGGCTGCCACCAGGACTGGCGGACGTCGTGGGGGAGGGGGTGGCGTTGGGGATGTGCGCGGCGGTGGCCTGGCGCTGGTACAGCTGTTTGGCCCGGTTCTCGTCGCTCATGCCCGGCTGGTACGACACCACGCGCTCGAAGTCGACCGAGAGGTGGCGGGTCCCGTTGGGGGTCTCCAGCTTCCAGCGGCAGCCCACGCGGCGGTCGGTGTCATAGGTGATCGCCGCCTGGCCCTGGAGGAGCCGCTTGGCCTCCTCCTCGTCGCCGTCGCCCACGCCGGGCAGCATCCGCCGCAGCGTGTCCCGGCTGACGTAGCGGCACGGCTCGGGGAGGCTGTGGTACTTCCCGGGCTCCGCCGCGGCCGTCGACGACCCGGCCTGCCCCGGCTTGGGGTCCTCGCCCCCGCCACCGGACCCGGACCCTCCGCCGCACCCGGTGAGCACCGCCGACAGCACCGCCGCCGAGGCCAGTGCGGCTGCCGGTGCGTACGCCCTTCGCTGCACTGTCCGTGGCTCCTCTCGCCTTGCATCCACCGGAAAACCGGTTGTCGCCGCTGGGTGGCGACTGGACACAATGTGTACCGCAAGCGCTGCCGCGCCCGCCGTCCCGCTGTCGTGGATGAGGTGAGAGGTCCGGCTTTTGCTTTATCCACACTTTTCGGGGGAATGAGGTAGTTATGACGTACACCGAGGTGCCCGGCGCCCGGGTACCGATCCGTATGTGGGCCGACCCGGCCACGGTCGAGCCCGTCGCCATGCAGCAGCTGCGGAACGTCTCCACACTGCCGTGGATCGAGGGCCTCGCCGTGATGCCCGACGTCCACTTCGGCAAGGGCGCCACGGTCGGCTCGGTGATCGCCATGCGGGGCGCGGTGTGCCCGGCGGCGGTGGGCGTCGACATCGGCTGCGGCATGTCGGCGGTGAAGACGTCGCTGACCGCCAACGACCTCCCGGGCGATCTCTCCCGGCTCCGGTCGAAGATCGAGGAAGCCATCCCGGTGGGCTTCGCGATGCACGACGACCCGGTGGACCCGCGCCAGCTCCACGGACTGCCGACGGCGGGGTGGGACGACTTCTGGGGGCGGTTCGACGGGGTCGCGGAAGCGGTCAAATTCCGTCAGAGTCGGGCGCTGAAGCAGATGGGCTCGCTCGGCGGAGGCAACCACTTTATTGAATTTTGTCTCGATGAGACAGGTTCTGTCTGGTTGATGCTCCACTCCGGCTCCCGGAACATCGGCAAGGAGCTCGCGGAGTACCACATAGGCGAGGCGCGGAAGCTCTCGCACAACCAGAACCTGGTCGACCGTGACCTGGCGGTCTTCATCGCGGACACCCCGCAGATGGCCGCCTACCGGCACGACCTGTTCTGGGCGCAGGAGTACGCGCGGCACAACCGCGAGATCATGATGGCCCTCTTCCAGGACGTGGTCCGCAAGGAGTTCAAGAAGGCCAAGCCGATGTTCGAGCCGGTCATCTCCTGTCACCACAACTATGTGGCGGAAGAGACCTACGAGGGCGTCGACCTGCTCGTCACCCGCAAGGGCGCGATCCGTGCGGGCGGCGGCGAGTTCGGCATCATCCCGGGCTCCATGGGCACCGGCTCGTACATCGTCCGTGGCCTGGGCAACGAGGCCTCGTTCAACTCCGCCTCGCACGGCGCCGGCCGCCGGATGAGCCGTAACAAGGCGAAGAAGCTCTTCACCGAGCGGGATCTGGCGGAGCAGACGCGGGGCGTCGAGTGCCGCAAGGACCGCGGCGTGGTCGATGAGATCCCGGCCGCGTACAAGCCGATCGAGCAGGTCATGGACCAGCAGCGGGACCTCGTCGAGGTCGTGGCCAAGCTCAAGCAGATCGTCTGTGTGAAGGGCTGACAAGGGCAAGGGGCGCGTCACGCGCCCTGCGCCCGCCCCCGGTCCTGCGGGTACCACCGCAGCTCGACCGTGTTGCCGTCCGGGTCCAGGATGTAGATCGACTCGGCTGCGCCGCGGGCGCCGTAGCGGGGGCCGGGGCCGTCGGTGACGATGAACGTGCCGGAGGCGATGACCTCGTGCCAGTCGACGGGGTCGACGACCAGGCAGATGTGGTCGACGTTGGACTCGCCGCGTTCGTGGGCGACCAGGTCGATGATCGTGGTGGGGGAGACGCGGACGGAGGGGAAGGGGGCTTCGCCCGCGCGCCATTCCTCGGCGCGGACCGGCTCCAGGCCCAGGGGGCCGGTGTAGAAGGCCAGGGAGCGCTCGACGTCGGAGACGTTGAGGACGAGGTGGTCGAACCCGGTGACGCGCATGGGGTGCCCCCTGTTCCGTACGGGCCGCCCGGGGGTCGGGCGGCGGTACGTACGAAGCTAGTGCGCCGTGGCGGTGCCCGCATCAAGCGCGGGCGGGGTCACAGCTCGCGGTGGACCTTGTAGTTGGACGCCTGGGCGCGGGGGCGGACGACGAGGAGGTCGATGTTGACGTGGGCGGGGCGGGAGACCGTCCAGCCGATGGTGTCGGCGACGTCGTCGGCGGTCAGGGGCTCGGCGACGCCCGTGTAGACGGCGTCGGCGCGGTCCTTGTCGCCGCGGAAGCGGGTCAGGGCGAACTCGTCGGTCCTGACCATGCCGGGGGCGATCTCGATGACGCGTACCGGCTGGCCGCACAGCTCCAGGCGGAGAGTCTCAGCGATGACGTGGGCGCCGTGCTTGGCGGCGACGTAGCCGCCGCCGCCCTCGTAGGTGGCGAGGCCCGCGGTGGAGGAGAGGACGATGATCGTGCCCTCGGCCTCGACGAGGCGGGGGAGGAGCGCCTGGGTGGCGTTGAGGGTGCCCAGGACGTTGGTCTCGTACATCGTGCGCCAGTCGGCGGGGTCGGCGGTGGCGACGGTCTCGGTGCCGATGGCACCGCCGGCGTTGTTCACCAGGACGTCGACCCGGTCCAGGGTGTGCGCGAAGGCGTCCACGGCGGCGCGGTCGGTGACGTCGAGGACGTGGACGAGCGCGTCGTGGCCCGCGGCGGTCAGCTCCTCGGCGAGGGCGGTCAGACGGTCCTCGCGGCGGGCGGTGAGCACGACGCGGAAGCCGTCGGCGGCCAGCCGTCGCGCGGTGGCGGCGCCGATGCCGCTGCTCGCGCCGGTGATCACTGCGGTGCGGGTGCTCATGGTGGGCCTCCTGGGGCGGCTGGGGTCTATCCGCAGCATAGGGGCCCGGGCAGGGGAGGCCGGGCCCGGCCGGTCAGCGGCCGCGGGGGGCGTACATGATCACGGCGACGCCGGCGAGGCAGATCAGCGCGCCGATGACGTCGTAGCGGTCGGGGCGGTAGCCGTCGGCGACCATGCCCCAGGCCAGCGAGCCGGCGACGAAGACACCGCCGTACGCGGCGAGGATCCGGCCGAAGTGGGCGTCCGGCTGGAGCGTGGCGACGAAGCCGTACGCGCCCAGGGCGGCGATCCCGGCGCCGATCCAGGCCCAGCCCCTGTGCTCGCGGACGCCCTGCCAGACCAGCCAGGCGCCGCCGATCTCCAGGAGGGCGGCGAGGACGAACAGGGCGATGGAGCGGAGATTGAGCATGGGTGTCAGGGTATGGGCCGTTGTGGGGCGGGGACGCCCTACGGCCAGACCAGGCAGTAGGGCTGGTGGCCGGCCTCGTGCAGCCGGTGGGAGAAGTCCTGCCATTCGTGGAGCAGTTGGTAGACCTCGAAGGCGTCGCGCGGGCCGCCCCGGTCGGGGACCGTGGACCAGATGAAGGCCGCCGCGCCCACCGATTCCTCGCCAATTCCGCGCAGCGGGTCGACGACGGTCATGGGGAGCTTGACGACCGCGTAGTCGGGGTGGAGAACGACCAGTTCGAGCGGGGGAACCTTGTGCAGGGGTATGCCCTCGATGCCGGTGAGGACCATGGCGGCCACGGTCTCCGGTTTGATCCTGGTGAACATCCCGCCCATGCCCAGCTCGTCACCGCCGAGCTCCTCGGGGCGCATGGAGATGGGGACGCGGGCAGCGGTCGCCCCGTTCGGTGCCCCGAAGTACTTGTAGGTCACCCCCACCCGGCCACTCCTGCTCGCACCGCTCTCTTCTTGTCGCTCTTCGCGCCGCTCGTCGCGTCGTTCTTCCCGGCGCCGGTGCCGCCCCTTGTTGGCGCGCTCGGCTCGCTCGGGGCCCAGGTCGTCCGTGCCTTCGCCCAGTCCGCCACCGCGATGCATATCTCCACCCGACCGCACATTGCCCGACCGCACATTGAGGCAGCACAGCCCCCGCCGCGCAACCCGATCATCGTCTCAGAGACCTCCCCCGTAGAAGGCGTGCGAAACGCCCGGGCACGACTCGCCGGGGGCTCTGAGACCATGGCTAGCATGAGCTACCCATACACGGCCCCAGTCTCGCAGACGCTTTTCGACCGTGCGTCGGTCGTGACGCCCGGTGGCGTGAACTCTCCGGTGCGCGCGTTCCGCGCCGTGGGCGGTACGCCCCGGTTCATGGTGTCCGGCACCGGTCCGTATCTGACCGATGCGGATGGCCGGGAATATGTGGACCTCGTGTGTTCGTGGGGGCCGATGATTCTCGGCCATTCCCACCCCGAGGTGATCGCCAAGGTCCAGGAGGCCGTGGCGCGGGGAACGTCCTTCGGCACGCCCGGTGAGGGCGAGGTCGCGCTGGCGGAGGAGATCGTCGCGCGGATCGCGCC
The DNA here is from genome assembly GCF_042892945.1 of Streptomyces sp. NPDC001678. NCBI lineage: Bacteria > Bacillati > Actinomycetota > Actinomycetes > Kitasatosporales > Streptomycetaceae > Streptomyces > Streptomyces sp. NPDC001678. The sequence goes on from NZ_JBIAUP010000006.1 coordinate 20,568, forward strand.
GGTCGAGCAGGTGCGTCTGGTGTCCTCGGGCACCGAGGCGACGATGTCGGCGATCCGGCTGGCGCGTGGTTTCACCGGCCGCGCCAAGGTGATCAAGTTCGCCGGCTGCTACCACGGTCACGTGGACGCGCTGCTGGCGGCGGCGGGCTCGGGTGTGGCGACCTTCGGGCTGCCGGACACCCCGGGCGTGACCGGCGCGCAGGCCGGCGAGACGATCGTGCTGCCGTACAACGACCTGGAGGCCGTGCGCGAGGCCTTCCGGGCGCACCCGGGCGAGATCGCCTGTGTGATCACGGAGGCGTCGCCGGGCAACATGGGCGTGGTCCCGCCGCTGCCGGGCTTCAACGCGGGCCTGAAGGCGGCCTGTGCCGAGAACGGCGCGCTGTACATCTCCGACGAGGTCATGACGGGCTTCCGGACGAGCCGTGCGGGCTGGTTCGGGGTCGACGGCGTCGAGCCGGACCTGATGACGTTCGGCAAGGTGATGGGCGGCGGCTTCCCGGCGGCGGCCTTCGGCGGTCGCGCCGATGTGATGGCGTACCTGGCCCCGGCCGGCCCGGTGTACCAGGCGGGCACCCTCTCCGGTAACCCGGTGGCGACGGCCGCGGGCCTGGCGCAGCTGCGGCTGCTGGACGACGCGGCGTACGAGCGGGTGGACGCGGTCGCGGCGGAGATCGGCTCCCTGGTGACGGAGGCGCTGACGAAGGAGGGCGTGGCGCACCGGCTGCAGACGGCGAGCAATATGTTCTCGGTGTTCTTCACCGGGTCCGAGGTGACGAACTACGCCGAGGCGAAGGCGCAGGAGGCGTTCCGTTTCAACGCCTTCTTCCATTCGATGCTGTCGCAGGGCGTCTATCTGCCGCCGTCGGCGTTCGAGTCGTGGTTCGTCTCGACGGCGCATGACGCGGTGGCGATCGAGCGGGTCGCGGCGGCGCTGCCGGCCGCGGCGCGCGCGGCGGCCGAGGCGACGGAGGAGGGCAAGTGAGCGGCACGGGTGACATCACGGTCGTCCATCTGATGCGCCACGGCGAGGTGCACAACCCGGAGGGCGTGCTCTACGGGCGCCGTGCGGGGTACCACCTGTCGGATCTGGGGCACCGGATGGCGGACCGGGTGGCGGAGCACCTGGCGGACCGGGACGTGACGTACGTGGTCGCGTCGCCGCTGGAGCGGGCGCAGGAGACGGCGACGCCGATCGCGAAGGCGCACGGTCTGGACCTGGCGACGGACGAGCGGCTGATCGAGGCGGCGAACGTCTTCGAGGGCAAGACCTTCGGTGTGGGTGACGGGGCGCTGCGCAAGCCGGCGAACTGGAAGCACCTGACGAACCCCTTCCGTCCGTCGTGGGGCGAGCCGTACGTCGAGCAGGTGGTGCGGATGATGGGCGCGCTGGACGCGGCGAAGGACGCGGCGCGCGGGCACGAGGCCGTGCTGGTCAGTCATCAGCTGCCGATCTGGATCGTGCGGAGCTTCGTGGAGAAGCGCCGGCTGTGGCACGACCCGCGGAAGCGGCAGTGCACGCTGGCGAGCCTGACGACGTTCACCTACCGGGGCGACAAGATCGTTTCGGTGGGGTACAGCGAGCCGGCGCGGGATCTGGTGCCCAAGCATCTGCTGGCGGGTGCGAAGCCGGTCAAGGGCGGGTCCAAGGCGTTCGGGGCCTGAGGAGTCCGGCCCGGAGTGTGAGTGGCGGCGCGGGTGCGCCGGTGGCGTGAGCCCCGGCGCGCCCGCGCCGTCGTTTGTCCGAATGCACCCGTTAAGACGGGGAAAACAGCGCAAGCGTCGTAATCCACCGTGCCGTCACTCCTAATGTCCATTTATATGGACGGCGTATGGTATGGGGCCGCAAGCACGGACGGAGCCGACATGCGCGAGTTGAGCCGACGCAGCCTGCTCGGACTGGGCGTGGGCCTGGGCACGGCCACCGCGCTGGGCGCGATGGCCGGCTGCTCGGACGGGCCGTCCGGCACCACCGGCACGGGTGCCCGCCCCAAGGCGCGGGCGAGCACGGAGGCGAAGGCCCGGACGAAACTGATCGGCGACGGCTCCACGGCCGACACCGGGCCGCAGCCCAACCAGCCGCCGAAGCCGGTGCCGCTGGAGCCGGGGGAGCGCCCGCCCCAGTTCGTGATCTTCTCGTGGGACGGGGCGGGGGAGGTCGGCAACGGTCTCTTCCCCCGCTTCCGCAAGCTCGCCCGGGACCACGGCGCCCGGATGACGTTCTTCCTCTCCGGCATCTACCTCCTGCCGGAGGCCAAGCAGCGGATGTACGAGCCGCCGAACAACTCCCCCGGCGCCTCCGACATCGGCTACCTCTCCGACGAACACATCCGGGCGACGCTGAAGAACCTGCGCGCGGCGTGGCTGGAGGGCCATGAGGTCGGCACGCACTTCAACGGGCACTTCTGCTCGGGGCACGGCTCGGTGGCGCACTGGACGCCCGAGGACTGGGAGTCGGAGATCGAGCAGGCCGTCTCCTTCGTCACCCGCTGGCGCACCCACACCGGCTTCACCGACCTCGAACCGCTGCCCTTCGACTACCGCAAGGAGCTCATCGGCGGCCGCACCCCCTGTCTGCTGAACCAGGACGGCCTGCTGCCGACCGCCCGGCGGCTGGGCTGGCGCTACGACGCGAGCTCCTCGGGCGGGGAGCAGGTGTGGCCCCGCAAGAAGCACGGCCTGTGGGACCTTCCGCTCCAGCAGATGCCCTTTCCCGGGCACTCCTTCGAGGTCCTGTCCATGGACTACAACATCCTCGCCAACCAGTCGAAGAACACGACGCGGGGCGTGCCCGCCCACTACTCGGGCTGGCGCCGGCAGGCCATCGAGTCGTACATCGCCGGCTTCGACCGGGCGTACGAGACGAACAGGGCACCGTTCTTCGTGGGCAACCACTTCGAGGAATGGAACGGGGGGATCTATATGGACGCCGTGGAGGAGGCGTTCAAGTACATGGCGGACGACAGGCGCAAGGACGTCCGGCTCGTGTCCTTCCGGCAGTTCGTGGACTGGCTCGACGTCCAGAGCCCGGCGGTCCTGGCGCAGCTGCGCCAGCTCGACGTGGGTGAGAAGTGGCACCCCCGGGCGGGCGGTGGCGGCGGGACCGGAAACCGGCCGTGGAACCGCGGCGACACCCCCGCGCCGCGCGGCGAGGCGCCCGTCGGGCCGAAGGCCGGAGAGGTGCCCGTGGGGCCCAGGGGCGGCGACGTGCCCACGGCTCCCGCGGCCAACAAAGGGCGCGACGACTCCGAGGGGGGTGCGGAAGATCCCTAAACAGCCCATGCGAAACTTTTCACATGAGTGCCCGCCGCGCCTTTCGACGCCCACTTTCCCGCCGTCGTTCCACCGTGCCGGCCGCTGTCGTCGCCATCACGGCGGCGCTGACGCTCAGCGCCTGTGGCTCGGGGGGCAGCTCGGGCGGCGGGGGGCAGACCCAGTTCGTCCAGGGCCAGGGCGGCGTGGACGTCGTCAAGGACCGCGGTGGCCGGCAGGCGGCGCCGGAGCTGTCCGGCAAGACCGTCGACGGCAAGGAACTCGACGTCGCCAAGGCGTACAAGGGAAAGATCGTCGTCCTTAACGTCTGGGGATCGTGGTGCTCGCCCTGCCGGGCCGAGGCCAAGAACCTCGTCACCGTCGCCAACGCCTACAAGGACAAGGGCGTGGAGTTCGTGGGTCTCGACACCCGCGACCCCGACCCGGCCCCGGCGATGGCCTTCGAGAAGGAGTTCGGGGTTCCCTACCCGAGCCTCTACGACTCCGCCGGCAAGCTCCTGCTGCGCTTCCCCAAGGGCAGCCTCAACCCGCAGGCCATCCCCTCCACGGTCTTCATCGACCGGGACGGGAAGATCGCGGCCCGCGCGCTCAAGGCGCTGAGCGAGGACGACCTGCGCCGGACGCTCGACCCGCTGGTCGCGGAGAAGTGACCCCGTGACCACCGTGGCCACCGCGACCCCTGTGCTCACCACGCTCGCCGCAGCCGGCGACATGAACCAGACGGTGCTCTCCGGAGCGCTGCTGCTGGCCCTGCCGGTGGCGGTGCTCGGCGGCCTCGTCTCGTTCTTCTCGCCGTGCGTGCTGCCGCTCGTGCCCGGCTACCTCTCCTATGTCACGGGCGTCGGCGGCGCGGACCTCGCCGAGGCCCGGCGGGGCCGGATGCTCGCCGGGTCCTCGCTGTTCGTGCTGGGCTTCTCGGCCGTCTTCGTCTCCGGCGGCGCGCTGTTCGGCTTCTTCGGCAACACGCTGCAGAGCTACAAGGGGACGATCAACCTCGTCCTCGGCGGGCTGACGATCGTGCTCGGCCTGGGCTTCATGGGCGCCTTCAACCTCTTCGGCCAGCGCGAGTTCCGCTTCCACACCCGGCCCACGATGGGCCTGGCCGGGGCGCCCCTGCTCGGGGTGCTCTTCGGCCTGGGCTGGGCCCCGTGCATCGGGCCGACGCTCGCCGCCGTGCTCTCGCTCTCCTCCAACCAGGCCAGCGCCGGCCGGGGGGCGCTGCTCACCGTCGCCTACTGCGCGGGCCTGGGCCTGCCCTTCGTCCTCGCCGCGATCGCCTTCCGGCGCGCGCTCGGCACCTTCGGCTGGGTCAAGAAGCACTACGTGTGGGTCATGCGCCTCGGCGGCGGCATGCTCGTCGCGGTCGGCCTGCTCCTGGTCACAGGATTGTGGGACAGCATGGTCCAGGACCTCCAGACGTGGTCGTCGCGCTACACCCCCGGGATCTGATCAATGGCCAAGACCAACGACTCCACCGACACCGATACCGATACCGGCACTGACACCGCCACCGATACCGCCGTGACGGACGAAGCGGCAGCAACATCGGCCCTGTCCACGGCTCCCGCCGAGGACAGGCCCGGTGACGGCCAGGCGGTACCCGGCTCCTTCGGCGGCGTCCGCAAGCCCGGCCTCCTCGGCGCGCTCGCCTGGACCGCCCGGGAGACCACCGGCTGGGTGCGCTGGGTCTGGCGGCAGCTGACCTCGATGCGGGTCGCGCTGATCCTGCTCTTCCTGCTCTCCCTGGCCACGATCCCCGGCTCGCTCGTCCCGCAGACCAGCGTCGACGCGCTCAAGGCCCAGCAGTGGAAGGACGACCACGAGACCCTGGCGTCGGTCTACGACAAGCTCGGGCTCTTCCACGTCTACAGCTCGGTGTGGTTCTCCGCGATCTACATCCTGCTGTTCGTCTCGCTGATCGGCTGCATCGTCCCGCGCACCTGGCAGTTCGTCGGCCAGCTGCGCGGCCGCCCGCCGGCCGCCCCCCGCCACCTCACCCGGATGCCCGCCCACGCCACCTGGCACACGGACGCGAAGCCCGAGCAGGTGGTCGCGGCGGCCGAGAAGCTCCTCAAGCGGCGCCGTTTCCGGGTCGAGCGGAGCGAAGGCTCCGTCGGTGCCGAGAAGGGCTATCTGCGCGAGGCCGGCAACCTCCTCTTCCACATCTCCCTGATCGTCCTGCTGGTGGCCTTCGCCTCCGGCCAGCTGTGGAAGTCCGAGGGCGGCAAGCTCGTCGTCGAGGGCGACGGCTTCTCGAACACCCTCACCCAGTACGACGACTTCAAGTCCGGCTCCCTCTTCCGCCCGGACGACCTCGACAAGTTCAGCTTCTACCTGGACAGCTTCTCCGGGACCTACGAGCGCACCGGCCCCCAGAAGGGCACCCCGCGCGACTACGCCGCCCACATCACCTACTACGAGGGCGCCGACGGCCCGGCCCGCAAGGCCACCATCAAGGTGAACGAGCCCCTGGAGACGGGCGGCTCGAAGGTCTACCTCATCGGCCACGGCTACGCTCCGATGGTGACCGTCAAGGACGGCCGGGGGAACATCGCCTTCCGGGGCCCCATGGCCTCGCTGCCGCTGGACAGCAACGTCACCGAGACCAGCGTCGCCAAGGTCGGCGACTACCGGGACAAGGACGGCAACAAGACCCAGATCGGCTTCAAGGGCAACTTCGTGCCGACGCTGGACCTGAAGACCGGGATGATGGCCTCCCAGTTCCCCGCGCTGGACAACCCCGCCCTGGTGCTCACCGCCTACTCCGGCAGCCTCGGCACCGACTCCGGCATGCCGCAGAACGTCTACCAGCTCGACGTGACCAAGATGAAGCAGTTCAAGGAGAAGGACGGCTCGCCCTTCGCCAAGCTGCTCAAGGTCGGCGACACGATGACGCTCCCCGACGGCGGCTCGCTGCACTTCGACACCATCAAGGAGTGGGCGACCTTCCAGGTCTCCCAGAAGCCCGGCAACGAGCTGGCCCTGACCGGTGCCGTCGCCGCGCTGCTGGGCCTGGCCGGCTCGCTGTTCATCCAGCGCCGCCGGGTCTGGGTGCGGGCCACGGCCGGCGCCGACGGCCGTACGGTCGTGGAGCTGGCCGGCCTCGGCCGCAGCGAGTCCGCCCGGCTGCCCGAGGAGCTCGCCTCCCTCGCCGCCGCCCTCCAGCCCGACGCCCCGCCCGCCGCGGCCGAAACCGCCGAAGCCGCGGAAGCCGCCGAAGCCGCGGACGAGGCCGCCTCCGGCCCCGCCTCCGACCCCGCCGAATCGTCCGAAGGAGCGCGCGCGTGAATCTCGCCGCCGCAACCAACGAGAACCTGGCCAACATCAGCAATGTGCTGATCTATTCGGCCATGGCCGTCTACACCCTGGCCTTCCTCGCGCACATCACCGAGTGGGTCTTCGGCAGCCGCAGCACCGTCGCCCGCACCGCCGCCGCGATCACCGCCGAGGCCGCCCGCTCGTCGGTGACCGTCACCGTCAAGAAGGCACAGGGCGGCGGCACGGCCGTCCTGGAACGCCCCGAGGTCATCACGCGCGCCGCCCCCGGCAGCCGTGACGTGCCCGACGGCCCCGGCGCGGCCGGCGGCAGCGAGAAGGGCGACCTGTACGGCCGGATCGCGGTCTCGCTGACGGTGCTGGCCTTCGTGCTCCACGCGGGCGGCGTCCTCACCCGCGCGCTGTCCGTGCAGCGGGCGCCGTGGGGCAACATGTACGAGTTCTCCACGACCTTCGGCATGACCGCCGTGGCCGTCTACCTCGGCCTGCTCCTCGCGAAGAAGAACGTCCGCTGGCTCGGCCTGCCGCTGACCACGTCGATCCTGCTCGACCTGGGCCTGGCCGTCTCGGTCCTCTACACCAGCAGCGACCAGCTGGTGCCCGCGCTCCACTCCTACTGGCTGTGGATCCACGTCTCCTGCGCGATCATCTCCGGCGCGGCGCTGTGGGTGGGCGCGTGCTCGACGCTCTTCTACCTCTTCCGCGACTCCTACGAGGCCAAGCTGCTGGCCGGCAAGGAGTCCGGCGGTGCCTGGGGCAACGCCCTCTCCCGTCTGCCCTCGGCCGCCACGCTCGACAAGTTCGCGTACCGCATCAACGCGACCGTCTTCCCGCTGTGGACGTTCACGATCATCGCGGGCGCGATCTGGGCCGAGGCGGCCTGGGGCCGCTACTGGGGCTGGGACCCCAAGGAGGTCTGGTCCTTCATCACCTGGGTCGCCTACGCCTGCTACCTCCACGCCCGCGCCACCGCCGGCTGGAAGGGCCGGAAGGCCGCCTACCTGGCCCTGCTGGCCTTCGCCTGCTACCTCTTCAACTACTACGGCGTGAACATCCTGCTGAGCGGCAAGCACTCGTACGCGGGCGTCTGACCGCCGCGCCGGCCCGTCACCACGGCCCGCCCCCGCCGCTTCCAGCGCGCGGGAGGCGGGCCGTCGTGCTAGAGCTGGAGACATGGAGATCCCCTCCCCCTACGGCGCGTCCGAGAGCAAGGGCGACGTCCACACCCTGCGCTACGAGCTGTCGATCCCGTACCCCGTCGACGAGGTGTGGGACGCGATCGCCACGCCCGACGGGCTGCCCACCTGGCTGGCCGTCGCCGATCCGTTCGAGCGGCGCGAGGGCGGGGCGATCACGCTGCGCTGGCAGAACACGGACGCGGAGGGCCATGCCACGGTGGCCCCGGGGCGGGTGACGGCCTGGGAGCCCAAGCGGCTGGTGGAGTACACCGTGGACGTCCACGGGCGCGTCCGTTTCGAGCTGGAGCCCGGGCCGCTGGGCGTCGGCGGGACGCTGCTGCACTTCACCAACGAGATGACCGGGCCGGAGGACAGCCGGCTGGACTGCCTGGCCGGCTGGCACCACCACTTCGAGTACCTGATGCAGGCCCTCGGCGGGCAGCCCGCCGACTGGTCGCGCTGGACGCTCGACCGCTGGCGCGAGCTGCGCGAGCGGTACCGGGAGGGCCGGGGCTAGCCCTTCGGGCCGTCCTCGTCGGGCCGGAGCGAGCGCAGGAACTCCGGGTTGTCGTCCGGGGCCACCCAGCGCTGCCGCGCCGGGCGCGTGCGCGCCCTGGGGCGCCCCGCGACCAGCCAGGCCACCGGGCCCACCAGGACCTCGCCGAAGAGCAGGATGACGAACACCCACGCCAGCTTCGGCAGGCCCCGCACCTCGTTCTCGGGCGTGTTGAGGCAGTCGATGAAGGCGTAGATCCACAGTGCCAGGATCAGCAGGAACGGCAGATACCTGAGCATGGCGGCGGCCCCCGGGTTGCGGTGCTTCGGGCCGCTTCGCGGCCCCCGTGACCGCTCCAGGGTAGTGCGTGCTCGATACTGGAACGTATGGCTTACGACGATCTTCGCTCGTTCCTCCGGGCACTGGAGCGCGATGGCGAGCTCAAGCGCATCAAGGCCGAAGTCGACCCGTACCTGGAGATCGGGGAGATCGTCGACAGAGTGAACAAAGCGGGCGGGCCCGCGCTGCTCTTCGAGAACGTCAAGGGCGCGGCCATGCCGCTCGCCATGAACGTCTTCGGCACCGACCGCCGGCTCCTCAAGGCGCTCGGCCTGAAGTCCTACGACGAGATCAGCGAGAAGATCGGCGGGCTGCTCAAGCCGGAGCTCCCGCAGGGCTTCGTCGGCATGCGCGAGGCCTTCGGGAAGCTCGGCGCGATGGCGCACGTGCCGCCGCGGAAGGTCAAGGACGCGCCCGTCCAGGAGGTCGTCCTCACCGGCGACGACGTGGACCTCGAGAAGCTCCCGGCGCTCTTCACCTGGCCCGAGGACGGCGGCTCCTTCTTCAACCTGGGTCTCACCCACACCAAGCACCCCGAGACCGGCGTCCGCAACCTCGGCCTCTACCGCCTCCAGCGCCACGACAAGCGCACCATCGGCATGCACTGGCAGATCCACAAGGACAGCCGCAACCACTACCAGGTGGCCGCCAAGCGCGGCGAGCGGCTGCCGGTCGCCATCGCCTTCGGCTGCCCGCCGGCCGTGACGTACGCGTCCACCGCGCCGCTGCCCGGCGACATCGACGAGTACCTCTTCGCGGGCTTCATCCAGGGCAAGCGGATCGAGATGGTCGACTGCAAGACCGTCCCGCTCCAGGTCCCCGCGAACGCGGAAGTCGTCATCGAGGGCTGGCTGGAACCGGGGAAGATGCTGCCGGAGGGGCCGTTCGGCGACCACACCGGCTTCTACACGCCGCAGGAGGACTTCCCGGCGCTCACCATCGACTGCGTCACGATGCGGCGGCGCCCGCTGCTCCAGTCGATCGTCGTCGGCCGCCCGCCGACCGAGGACGGCCCGCTGGGCCGCGCCACGGAGCGGTTCTTCCTGCCGCTGCTGAAGGTGATCGTCCCGGACATCGTGGACTACCACCTGCCGGAGGCCGGCGGTTTCCACAACTGCGCGATCGTCTCGATCGACAAGAAGTACCCCAAGCACGCCCAGAAGGTCATGCACGCCGTCTGGGGCGCGCACATGATGTCGCTGACCAAGCTGATCATCGTGGTGGACTCGGACTGCGACGTCCACGATCTCCACGAGGTGGCCTGGCGCGCGCTGGGCAACACGGACTACGCCCGTGACCTGACCGTCGTCGAGGGCCCCGTGGACCATCTCGACCACGCCTCCTACCAGCAGTTCTGGGGCGGCAAGGCGGGCATCGACGCGACCGCGAAGTGGCCCGAGGAGGGCTACACGCGCGACGGGGGCTGGCCGGAGATGGTCGAGTCGGACCCGGAGACGGCGGCGAAGGTCGACCGCCGGTGGAAGGAGTACGGGCTGTGACCACGGCCGCCGTCGCCCAGCCGGGGCGGACGAAAGCGTTCCTGCGCCTCGTCATGATCGAGCACTCGGTCTTCGCGCTGCCCTTCGCCTATATCGCCGCCCTGACGGCGATGTTCCAGCTCGACCGGAACATCCACTGGGTGCGGCTGCTGCTGATCACCGTGGCCATGGTGGGGCTGCGCACGTTCGCGATGGCCTGCAACCGCATCATCGACCGTGAGATCGACGCCCGTAACCCGCGGACGGCCAACCGGGAGCTGGTCACGGGCGCGGTGTCGGTGCGCTCGGCGTGGACCGGGGCGGGGGTGGCCGTGGTCTTCTTCCTCGGCGCCGCCGCGCTGCTGAACCCGCTGTGCCTGGCGCTCGCGCCGATCGCCGTGATCCCGATGGTGGTCTACCCCTACGGCAAGCGCTTCACCAACTTCCCGCACGCGATCCTGGGCCTGGCCCAGGCCATGGGCCCGGTGGGCGCGTGGCTGGCGGTCACGGGGGAGTGGTCCTGGGACGCGGTGGTCCTGGGGCTGGCGGTCGGCGTGTGGATCGGCGGCTTCGACCTGATCTTCGCCTGCCAGGACGTGGCCGCCGACCGTGCCCACGGGGTGAAGTCCACCCCGGCCCGCTTCGGCATCCCGGCCGCCCTGTACGGCGCCCGGGTCTGCCATGTCATCACCACGGCGCTGCTGGTCTGGTACGCGCTGGCGACGCACGCGGGCGTGTTCTTCTGGGCGGGCCTGGTCGTGGTCGCCGGGGCGTTCCTGTACGAGCACACGATCGTCAAGCCGCACGACCTGTCCCGGCTGAACCGGGCGTTCTTCACCGTGAACGGCTTCATCGGCATCGCGCTCTTCGCGTGCGCCCTGCTGGACCTGCTGGTGCGCGGCCTGACGGTCTGAAACACAGCGAGAAGGGCGGCCCACCGTGTTCGGTGGGCCGCCCTTCTCGCTGTGTGTGCGGCCTTCAGACGGACTCAGACGGACTTGCTGAATGGGTCCTGCGCGCCGCCGCCGAAGGAGCCGCCGCCGAACGGGCTGTTCGCGTCGCTGCCGAACGGGCTCTTCGCGCCGCCGTTCTTGGCGTCGCCCATGAAGACGAACATGGCCGCGCCCATCAGGTCCTGGGGCTTGAGCTCCTTGGCACCGGCGGGGGCCTCGACCTTCTCCGAGCCGCCCTTGAAGCCGATGGTCACCGGAAGCTCGCCCTTGGCGTCCTTGTCGAGCTTGGCGGCGTCGAAGGACAGGCCGGAGAGCATGCCGTCCTTGATGGCCACGTCGACGGTGACGTCCTTGTCCGGGGCGTCCTCCCACTTGGAGAGCTTGTCGAAGCGCTTGCTGCCGAGCTTGTCCTTCAGCGGCTTGAGGCCCTCGACGACCTTCTTGCCGACGGTCTTCGCGTTGGCGGTGACCTTGACGTGGTCGGCGCCGCCCTTGGAGTCCGCGTCGGCGAACTTGGCGTTCTCCATCAGGGCCTTGCGCATGGCCTCCAGGGCCTGCTTCTGGGTCGCCGGGTCGAGCGAGTCGCTCAGCGAGCCGTTCCCGGAGGCGCCCTTGTCCTTGCCGAAGGACTTGCCGAACTCCTCGAAGGACTTGGTGTCCAGGGACACCCAGTCGCCCTTCACGGCGCCCTTGACGGCGTCCAGGGACGGCGGGAGCTGGTCGGCCTTCTTCAGCAGCTCGTCGAGGGCCTGCTTGCCCTTGGCGCCCTTGGCGCTCTTGCTCTTCTCGCTCTTCTCGCCGAACTCGGCGAGGGCCTTGAGGTCGCCGCGCAGGTAGAGCTTCTGCGACACGCCACGGAACTCGACCAGCGGCTTGTCGCTGTCCTTCTTGGCCAGCTTGAACGTCACCGCACCGTTCTTGTCGCCGGGCTTGACGTCCTTGAGCGGCTTGTCGTTGCTGATCGCGAACGAGAGCTTCAGGTTCGCCAGCGTCTCGGCGTCGGAGCGCTGGAAGTCGTCCTCGCCCTTCATCGCCTCGTAGAGCTTGTCGGCGCCGGCGTCGAAGCCGAAGTCGGCCGAGACGGCCTGCTGGCCGCCCAGCTTGTCGAAGGCCCGCTCGACCTTCGCCTCGGGGCTCAGCTTGTCGGTGGGGTCGCAGGCGACGGACGCGGCGGCGACGAGGGCGACGCAGCCGGCGGCGGCCAGACCCTTGAGCGTGGTGTGAATGACGTTCCCCCTGGACCGTTCTGGACCGTTCCTGTTTATACGAAGGTCACTTAAGTCCAGGACGAATAGGCATGTCAAAGGACTATTCCGCCAAGACGCCGTCAAGACGCGCTCCCGGCCACCCCCGTCCGGGACACCGGCGGGCGTGCCCGCGGTGTCCGGATAGGCTCGATCCCGTGGAGCCGTACGAACACACGAAGCGACGCCGGCCCTGGGTGGTCGGGGTCTCCGGCGCGTCCGGGACGCCCTACGCGGCAGCCGTGGTGCGCGGTCTGCTGGCGGCCGGCGAGGCGGTGGACCTGGTGGTCAGCCGCGCCGCCCGGCTGACGCTGCTGGACGAGACCGGGATCCGCTTCCGGGACGGGCACTGGCAGCGGGACCTCGCGAGCTGGCTCGTGCTGGGCGCGGACGGCAAGGAGCACTTCGCCGTCGACGAGGCGGCTCTGGCGGACGTCCGTCACTGGGCGGCCGGGGACCTCGCCGCCGGGCCGTCCTCCGGCTCGTATCCCGCCAAGGGGATGCTGATCGTCCCGGCGAGCACCGCCTGTGTGGCGGGAGTGGCGCTGGGACTCTCGAAGGATCTGCTCCAGCGCGTGGCGAGCGTGACGCTGAAGGAGCGTCGGCCGTTGATCGTCGCGGTGCGCGAGACACCGCTCAGCGGGCAGACGCTCCGGCAACTCGTGGCGCTCGACGACGCGGGAGCCGTGGTGCTGCCCGCTTCGCCGGCGTTCTACGCGGGGGCGACGCACATCCAGGATCTGGTGGACTTCGTCGCCGGGCGGGCGCTGGACGCGGCGGAAGTGCCGCACCGGCTGTACCGCCGCTGGGAAGGAGAGCTCGGTGGAGCGAGCGCTCGTGGGGAGGGCTAGCGCTTCTTGGCGCGCGGGAAGCGGATCTTTCCCGCGGGGCGCGGAGCCGGGGTGGACTGGTGGGCACGCGAGCGGTTGGCCAGGTCCTGGAGCTCGCGCATGCGGGCGTAGGCCATCTCGATCGAGTACACGGGCTCTTCACTCCTGAAGATCGAAGGATCGTCGTTGATTCGCTGATCTGGTGAAAGATTTGCGGGGCCTGGAGCCCCGTACGCCTTAGATTCTACACTGAAACCGGCGAGTTCGCTGATTATTGAAAGGTGCCAGGCTATGGACGCGGTGGACAGGCAGCTCATCCAGGCGCTGCGGGAGAACGGCCGGGCCTCGTACGCGGAGCTGGGCAGGCTGGTAGGCCTGTCCGGACCGAGCGTCACGGACCGGATCAACCGTCTGGAGGCGGCGGGCGTCATCACGGGCTACCGCGCGACCGTGAACGCGGCCTCGCTGGGCCTGGGCGTCACCGCCCTGATCGGCATCCAGCTCTCGGACGCCGCCGACCACGAGGACGTGGCGCGCCGGCTGCGGGACCTGGAGGAGATCGAGGACTGCTGGTTCATCGCGGGCGACGACTCCTACATGCTCAAGGTCCGGGTCGGCGACGTGGACGGGCTGGAGCGCACCATCCGCCGGCTCTCCGGAACCAAGGGCGTCAGCCGCACCCGTACCACGATCGTGCTCTCCACCAAGTGGGAGAACCGCGTGGGTGAGCTGCCCGAGGACGCGTAGGGGCGGGGGAGTAGTCTCGACGGGGTTGCGAAATCGGAAGTATCGGAGAGGGCGGACGCATGGACACCGGACTCAAGCGTGAGCTCGAGGAGAAGGTCTACGCGGGCGAGCGGCTCACCCGTGAGGACGGCATCGCCCTCTACGAGTCCGACGACCTGGCCTGGCTGGGCGGGCTCGCCCACCACGTCCGGACGAAGAAGAACGGCGACGTCGTCCACTTCAACGTCAACCGCCACCTCAACATGACCAACGTGTGCACGGCGTCGTGCGCGTACTGCTCGTTCCAGCGCAAGCCGGGCGAGAAGGACGCGTACACGATGCGCATCGAGGAGGCCGTCCGCCTGGCCAAGGCCATGGAGAGCGAGAACCTCACCGAGCTCCACATCGTCAACGGCCTCCACCCCACGCTGCCCTGGCGCTACTACCCGCGCTCGCTGCGCGCGCTCAAGGAGGCGCTGCCGAACGTCTCCCTGAAGGCCTTCACCGCCACCGAGATCCAGCACTTCGAGAAGATCTCCGGGCTGCCCGCCGACGAGATCCTCGACGAGCTGATCGACGCCGGTTTGGAGTCGCTGACCGGCGGTGGCGCGGAGATCTTCGACTGGGAGGTGCGGCAGCACATCGTCGACCACGACACCCACTGGGAGGACTGGTCGCGCATCCACCGCCTCGCCCACTCCAAGGGCCTCAAGGGCCCGGCGACGATGCTCTACGGGCACATCGAGGAGCCGCGCCACCGCGTGGACCACGTGCTGCGCCTGCGTGAGCTCCAGGACGAGACCGGTGGCTTCCACGTCTTCATCCCGCTGCGTTACCAGCACGACTTCGTGGACATGAAGGACGGCAAGATCCGCAACCGGCTCCAGGCGCGGACGTCGATGGCGACGGGCGCCGAGGCGCTGAAGACCTTCGCCGTCTCCCGGCTGCTGTTCGACAACGTCCCCCACGTCAAGGTCTTCTGGGTGATGCACGGTGTGCAGACGGCCCAGCTCGCGCTCCAGCACGGCGCGGACGACATGGACGGCTCGGTCGTCGAGTACAAGATCACTCACGACGCCGACAACTACGGCACGCCGAACAAGCTCACCCGTGACGATCTGCTGGAGCTGATCCGCGAGGCCGGCTTCCGTCCGGTGGAGCGCAACACCCGTTACGAGACCATCCGCGAGTACCCGGGCCCGGACGCCTCGCTGCGGGAATCGCCGCAGCCGATGCGGGTCTGAGATCCACTTCTGGGCGTGCTGTACTACTGGAATTGCACGTTTCGGTTGTCGTCGAGAAGAAGGTCCCGACCGTGAGTAGCCAGAAGTTCGCGTCGCTCCGCTACACCGCCCTGCGGTTCGGCCTGCTGGCCGGCTGCTTCGCCGTGGTCTGGGTGCTGTGCTACGCGCACGTCATCCCGCTCGGGGTGGGCAACTCCAACCTGGTCTGGATGATCCTGCTCGCCCTGATCCTCTCCGCGCCGCTGAGCTGGGTCCTGCTGCGCAAGCAGCGGGACGCCATGTCCGAGCAGATCGTGGACCGGGTGGACCGTGCGAAGGCCAAGATGGCCGCGAACGCGGGCCAGGAGGACGCGGTCCAGTAAGAGGACGCGGTCCAGTAACGCTCCTCACATATACGACATACCCCTACCTGCGCCCCGCGCCGGAACTCCCGTTCCGGCGCGGGGCGCAGGCGCGTTCCGGCGCGTTCTGATGGGTGTGCGCCTCAAAGAAGTTCTTTGGGTTGCTCAAAGCATGAGTGTTACGGTAATCGGCATGTCGACGTCACCGTCCCCCACGGCGGCCGCCTCGCGCGGGCGCATATCCCGCATCATCGGCGTGCCCTTCTGGGCCCAGATCCTCCTCGGCCTCGTGCTGGGCGCCCTGCTCGGCTGGGCCGCCAAGAGCGGTGACATCGGCTGGCTCGGCACCACGCTGGGCAAGGTCGGAGACCTCTTCGTCCAGCTGCTGATGCTGGTCATCGCGCCGCTGGTGTTCTTCGCGATCCTGGTCTCGATCACCAATCTGCGGAACGTCTCCAACGCCGCCCGGCTGGCCACCCGCACCCTGATGTGGTTCATGATCACGTCGCTGATCGCGGTCGTCATCGGCCTGATGATCGGCCTGGTCACGGACCCGGGCGCCGGCACCGGCCTCACCGCCGCCGATGGCGCCGAGCCCAAGAAGCACGGTTCCTGGCTCGACTTCCTCACCGGCATCGTCCCCACCGACATCGTCACGCCCTTCACCCAGCTCAAGGTCCTCCAGATCGTCTTCATGGCCGTGGTCGTCGGCATCGCGATCCTGAAGACCGGTGAGAAGGCCCAGCCCGTCCTCACCTTCAGCCACTCCGTGCTGGAGCTGCTCCAGAAGGCCCTGTGGTGGGTCATCAAGCTCGCCCCGCTGGGCACGGTCGGCCTGGTCGGCACCGCCATCTCGACGTACGGCTGGGGCCTGCTCAGCAAGTACGCGACGTTCACCGCCGACATCTACGTCGGCTGCGCCATCGTGCTGTTCGGCGTCTACCCGCTGCTCCTCGCGACCGTCGCCAAGGTCAACCCGCTGCGCTTCTTCAAGGGCGCCTGGCCCGCGATCCAGCTGGCCTTCGTCTCCCGCTCCTCCGTCGGCACCATGCCGCTGACCCAGAAGGTCACCGAGCGGCTCGGCGTGCCCAAGGAGTACGCGTCCTTCGCGGTGCCCTTCGGCTCGACGACCAAGATGGACGGCTGCGCCTCGATCTACCCGGCCATCGCCGCGATCTTCGTCGCCCAGGTCTTCGACGTGCCGCTGGAGGTCAAGGACTACATCCTGATCGCCTTCGTCTCCGTCATCGGCTCGGCCGCGACCGCCGGCCTCACCGGCGCCACCGTGATGCTCACGCTGACGCTCTCGACGCTGGGCCTGCCGATGGCGGGCGTGGGCCTGCTGCTGGCGATCGACCCGATCGTGGACATGATGCGCACCGCCACGAACGTCGCGGGCCAGTCGGTGATCCCGATCATCGTGGCCTCCCGGGAGAAGATCCTGGACCGCGCCGCCTACGACACGGCCGACGGCTCCCACCTGGAGGACGAGCCCGTCGCCGAGGCGCGCACCGCGCCCGTCGCGGCCTGACGGACCGGTAAGAAGGGGCCGTCCGGCCCCCCGGAGGCTCGTTCCCGGCCCTTGACGTCCCTCCTCCCCGTGATATTACCTGCCGGTAGTGTGACGGGGGGGAGGGATTTTTTGTCGTGACGGTCGTGAGTAACGCACAGGTCGCAAAGGCCCCAAGGGGCGCGGAGAGCACCACGCGCGACGGCGCCGCCGAGCCGGGGGGCGGGGCGCCGCCGCAGGAGCCGGTTCCCCGGCGCAAACGCGGCACCGGGAAGATCCGGCGGATGCCGCGGGAGGTGCGCGAACGGCAGATGCTCGACGCCGCCGTGGAGGTCTTCGCCCGGCGCGGCTACCGCGCCGCGTCCATGGACGAGATCGCCGAACTGGCCGGGGCCTCCAAGCCGCTGGTCTATCTGTATCTGAACTCGAAGGAAGACCTCTTCGGCGCCTGCGTCCGCCGCGAGGCCGACGCCCTGATGGCCTCGGTGCGGGCCGCGATCGAGCCCGACGCCTCCGCCGACGACCGGCTGTGGCTCGGGCTGCGCGCCTTCTTCGCCCACACCGCCGAGCACCCCGACGGCTGGTCGGTGCTCAGCTGCCAGGCCCGCACGAACGGGGAGCCGTTCGCGCCCGTGGTGGGCGAGCTGCGGCAGGAGATGGTCGACCTCGTCACCCGGCTCATCGCCGCCACAGCCGCCGAGGGCGAGGGCGCGAGCGGTGCCGAGGGCGCGGGCGGGGACGGAAGCGCCGCCCTCGCCCGACACGAGGCCTCCGGGCTGGCGCACGCGCTGGTGGGCGCCGCCGAGTCGCTCGCGGGGTGGGCCAACACCCGTACGGGCGCCGTCCCCTCGGCGAAGGAGACCGCGGCGACCCTGATGAACGTCGCCTGGGTGGGGCTGGAGAACCTCAGGGCCGGGCGGCGCTGGACCCACGCCACCCGGCCCTGAGACGCGTCCCCTCCCGGGGGGTTCCCCGGGGCTCCGCAGGGCCTTCACGGGGTCTCCCCGGTGGTGGGGGCCCGGCCCGGTGAGTCCTTCGGGGGCGCGCGGGTTCGGGGAGGCCCTTCGTGGATGCGGGACGGGGGCTGGTCGGGCGTGGGCCCGCAGGCGTACCTTTACGGCCAGGCATCTACTGCCGAGTAATGTCGCCTGCCGGTTTCGCCTGTCGTTCGCCTGCCGTCCCGAACAGGAGCCGCACGTGTCCGCAACGCCCGGCGCCGCCGCGCCCCCGCCGCTCGTCCCGCCCCGTACGACCGCCGTCGCCGGGACCGTCCGCGAGGCGGCCGTCCCCGCCCTCGCCCCGCGCGTCCACCACGGCACGCTCGGCGACCTGCCCTTCGACAACGCGGCCGAGGACCCCCAGGCCGTCGCCGTCAGCCGCAAGGAACCCGGCCCCGGCCGCGCCCTCTGGCGCGACATCACCACCGCCCGCTTCGCCGCCGAGGTGCGCGGCGTCGCCAAGGGCCTCGTCGCCCACGGGCTGCGGCCCGGCGACCGGCTCGCCATCATGGCCCGCACCCGCTACGAGTGGACCCTCCTGGACTTCGCCGCCTGGGCCGCCGGCCTGGTCACCGTCCCCGTCTACCCCACCTCCTCCGGCCACCAGGTCCGCTGGATCCTGGCGGACTCCGGCGCCACCGCGTGCGTCGTCGAGACCCCCGAACAGCTCCGCCTCGTCGCCGCCGCCCGCCCGGACTTACCCGCCCTCGCCCACGTCTGGCAGCTCGACACCGGAGCCGTGGCCCGCTTCACCGCCGCCGGACGGGCACTGCCCGACCGGGTGATCACCGAACGCCGGGCCACCCGCACCCCCGAGGACATCGCCACCCTCATCTACACCTCCGGCACCACCGGCCGTCCCAAGGGCTGCGTCCTCACCCACGCCAACTTCTTCGCCGAGGTCGACAACGCGATCGCGCTGCTGCACCCCGTCTTCACCTCCGTCAGCAAGGAACCCGCCTCCACCCTGCTCTTCCTGCCGCTCTCCCACGTCCTCGGCCGCATGGTCGCCGTCGGCTGCCTCCGCGCCCGGGTGCGCCTGGGCCACACCGACTCCTTCCGGGGCGACGAACTCCGCTCCGACCTGGCCGGATTCCGGCCGACGTTCCTCCTCGCCATCCCCTACGTCCTGGAGAAGATCTACAACACCGGACGGGCGACGGCGGAGCGGCTCGGCCGCGCCGAGACCTTCGACCGCGCCGCCGCCGTGGCCCGGGAGCACGCCGAGGCCACCGCCGCCGGGCTCGCCCGCACCGGCCCCGGCCCCACGCTGCGGCTGCGCGCCGCCCACGCCCTCTACGACCCGCTGGTCTACCGCCGGATCCGGGCCGCGCTCGGCGGCCGCGTCCGCTACGTCATCAGCGGCGGCTCACCCCTGGGCACCCGGCTCACCGCCTTCTACTCCGGCGCCGGCATCGGGATCTTCGAGGGCTACGGCCTCACCGAGACCACCGCCGCCGCCACCCTCACCCCACCCCTGCGCCCCCGCCCCGGCACCGTCGGCTGGCCCCTGCCCGGCGGCGCCGTCCGCATCGCCGCCGACGGCGAGATCCTGCTGCGCGGCGGCCATGTCTTCGCCGGCTACTGGGACGCGGAGAAGGCGGAGGCGGTCCCGGCGTCCGGGGCGGACGAGTGGTTCGCCACCGGCGACCTCGGCGCGCTGGACCCCGAGGGCTACCTCACGATCACCGGCCGGAAGAAGGAACTCATCGTCACGTCCGGGGGCAAGAACGTCGCCCCGGCGCCCCTGGAGGACCGTGTCCGCGCCCACCCCCTGGTCGACCAGTGCATTGTCATCGGCGACAACCGCCCCTACGTCACGGCGCTGATCACCCTCGACCGCGACGGCCTCGACCACTGGGCCCGGATGCGGGGCCTCGACGACGTGCCGGTGCACGAGCTCGTCCACGACGAGGCGCTCCGGGCGGAGCTGGGGGAGGCGGTGGAGGAGGCGAACGGGTATGTGTCACGGGCGGAGTCGATCCGCCGGTTCGCGGCGCTGCCGGTGGAGTTCTCGGTGGAGGCGGGGTACCTGACGCCGTCGCTGAAGCTGCGGAGGGAAGCGATCGCGCGGGACTTCGCGGCGGAGATCGGTTCGCTGTACGAGCGGTGAGGACGCCTCAAGCGCCGGACGGGCTGGAATCAGCCCGTCCGGCGCTTGAGGACGACGCGCGTCAGCGCGGATCGGGGGTCTGGGGGCTTGCCCCAAGGAAACGGGAAGGGGCGGGACCGGGGCAACACCCCCTAGCAGTTACCCCGCACCGACCGTCCGGCGAACCGCTCCGCCAACCAGTTCGCAGCAGGTATCGACTCCGCGATGACCCCGGCGACGTGCTCGGCCAACGGCAGCGACTTCCACTGCACCGTCGCCCCCTTCCCGCACCAGTCCGCCCGCAGCTTCCGCCCCACCTCGTAAGGGATCAGCTCGTCGATCACCCCGTGATAGAGGTACACGGGGTGATCGGGCGCATGGGTGCCCAGCGCGGACGCCCGCAGCACCCGCTGCCAGTCCGCCTCGTACAGCGGGTTCCTGACCGTCACGTCCCCGATCCGCTTGAAGAGCCCCGCGACGGCGTCGACGACCACACAGTGCCGCTTGAGGAAATCGACGTACGAACGCCCCTTCTCGTTGAGGTAGGAGTCGAGCCCCAGCTCCGGGAACGCCGCGTTCTGGCCGACCGCGGCCATCAGGACGAGGCCGGCGCCTATGCCGCCGTCGTTGGCGTCGGCGACCTTCGGCAGATCGGCGGGCACACCGCCCGTCGCCGTGCCGCGGACGTCGAGTTCGGGCGCGTACGAGTCGTGGAGCTCCGCCGCCCAACTGCTCGCCTGGCCGCCCTGGGAGTAGCCCATGATGCCGACGGGCGTGTCCGGGCCCAGCCCCGCCTGCGGCAGCCGCAGCGCGGCGCGCGCGGCGTCGAGGACGGCGTGGCCCTCGGCGCGCCCGACGGTGTAGGTGTGGTCGCCGGGGGTGCCCAGGCCCTCGTAGTCGGTGACGGCGACGGCCCAGCCGCGGGCGGTGAGCAGCTGGATGAGGTTGGCCTCCAGCGTGGTGCCGCGCGGGAAGCCCGCCGAGGGGGCGCACTGGTCGGCGATCCCCACGGTGCCCACGGCGTAGGTGATCAGCGGGCGGGGTCCGGTGCGGCCGTCCTGGGGGACGATCACGGTGCCGGAGACGACGTTCGGGGTGCCCTTGGCCGTGGTGGAGCGGTAAGTGACGTGCCAGGCCCGGGTGTTCG
The DNA here is from genome assembly GCF_042892945.1 of Streptomyces sp. NPDC001678. Taxonomy (NCBI): domain Bacteria; kingdom Bacillati; phylum Actinomycetota; class Actinomycetes; order Kitasatosporales; family Streptomycetaceae; genus Streptomyces; species Streptomyces sp. NPDC001678. The sequence continues at coordinate 41,693 of NZ_JBIAUP010000006.1, forward strand.
TGGGCTGGCCCGGGAGCGGATGGAAGGAGGTCGGGGCGGCGCTGACGATGTCGCCCGGTGACCCCGTGTCCGTACGGCCGGCCGCCGAGGCGCCGCCCGGCAGGCCGAGGGCGACGGCCAGCGCGGCGACCGCCGCGAGGGCCGTTCTGCGCAGGTGCATGCGGCTCTCCCCACTGTCGTGATCGACTGGTGTGATCGACTGTTGTGAGACAACTACCGTGTGGAAACGGCTGGTTGGTGACCGTAGTGACCCGCCGGTAGGGCGGCGCTGACCGGAACGCTCAGCTTTCCTGGCCGTGGCTTTCCTGGCCGCGCCGGTACGCCCCCGGCGTCGTTCCCGTCCAGCGGCGGAACGCCCGGTGGAAGGCGGCGTCCTCCGAGAACCCCAGCCGGGCCGCCAGCTCCACGATCGGCTCCCGTCCCCCTGCCAGCCCGGCCAGCGCCGCCTCCCGCCGCACCTGGTCCTTCAGCCGCCGGTACGAGGTGCCCTCCTCCCGCAGCCGGCGCCGCAGTGTCGCCGGGCTCACCGCCAGCCGGGCCGCCAGCCGTTCGAGCTCCGGCAGCCGGGCCGGACGCCCTCGCGCGGTGCGGCCCTCGCGCAGGGCGCGCGTGAACGTCCGCCGCACCTGCTCGGTCACCGTCGTGCCGTACTCGTGGCGGCCGATGAGCACGGCGGGTGCCGCGCGCAGCAGCTCCTCCAGCGCCGCCTCGTCCCGCACCGGCGCCGCCGCCAGCCACCGGGCGTCGAACCGGGCGCTCGCCCGGAACGTCCGCCCCGGGCCGAATCCCACCGGGCAGCCGAAGACCTCCCCGTACTCGCCCGCGTGGGGCGGCGGCGGGCAGTCGAAGCGGACCCGGCGCAGGGGGATCCGCCGCCCGATCAGCCAGCTCGCCAGCCGGTGCCAGATCACCAGCACGCATTCGGCCAGGAACCGCCCCTCGGCGTGGTCGCGCAGATCGTTGCGGACGGCGAACTCCGCCTCCTCCCCGCCGCGTTCGAGCGCGAGGTCCGGGCCGGCGGGGAAGAGCCCGTAGAACCGCACGGCTCGCTCCAGGGCCGTGCCCAGGTCCCGGCAGCCGATGCTGGCGTAGCACATCATGGCGAAGGTCCCCGGTCTGCTGGGCACCGTGCCCAGCCCCATGAACTCGTCCCCCGTGGCCCGCTGCACCGCGCGGACCAGCAGCGCGAACTGCTCGGCGGTCACCCGCGCCCGCTCGTCGCCCAGCGTCAGCGGCGGAATCCCGGCCCGCTGGAGCAGCGGCGCGCTGTCGAGACCCAGCCGCAGCGCCCCACCGAGCGCGGCCCGTACCTGGTGCACGGCGACCGTCCGGCTGCTGATCGTCCGGCTGTTCATGCACCGCACCGTAACCCCGTTGAACGCCCGGGTCAGCGGGGCTGACGATTCCGGTCATCCCGGCGGGGGCGGGTGGGGTGGACCATGCCGGCTGGGTACATCGGTACGCAGGATTCTGTTCGCGCGTTCCCAACCCGCATATCCGTCCGGGAGGCCCCATGCCGCAGCAACGTCCCGATACGTTCGCCGAGTTCACCGAATGGACGGCGGAGCGGTACGGGGGCCTGCCCGCGCTGCGCTTCCGCCGGGGCGACGAGTGGGCGGAGACGAGCCACGAGGAGCTGCGCGAGACCGTACGCACCCTCGGCCGGGGCCTGATCGGGCTCGGGGTGCGCCCGGACGACCGGGTGGCGATCCTGGGGGAGACCCGGCCGGAGTGGACCCACGCCCAGTTCGCCGCGCTGGCCGCGGGCGCGGTCGTCGTGCCCGTCTACCCCACGGCCGGGCAGGAGGAACTGGCCTGGGTGCTGGGCGACTCCGGCGCGTCCGTCGTCATCTGCGAGAACGCCGCCCAGGCGGCCCGGGTGACGGCCGTCCGCGACGGACTGCCGGGGCTGCGCCACCTGGTGCTGATGGACGGCGACGTACCGACGGACGGCGATCCCACCGGCGTGCCCGCCGGCCTCCCCGCCGACACCCACGTCCTCCCCGCCGACACCCACCTCCTCGCCCCCGACACCCACGTCCTCCCCGCCCTGCCCGCCACCGCGCCCCTGGCCGAGCTCCTCGCACGCGCCGCCGCGCGCAAGGGCGACGACCTGTGCACCATCGTCTACACCTCCGGCACCACCGGCCTCCCCAAGGGCTGCCGTCTCACCCACGCCAATGTCGTCTCCAACCAGGACGCCACCGCCGACCTCACCGGCGCCGGCCCCGGCGACACCACCTACCTCTACCTGCCGCTCGCCCACATCTTCGGCCAGCTCATCCAGCTGACCACGCTCCGCCGGGGCGGCGCGCTCTGCTACTTCGGCGGCCGGGTCGAGAACGTCCTCGCCGAACTCGCCGAGGTCCGGCCCACCCACCTGCCCTCCGTGCCCCGGCTGTTCGAGAAGGTGCACGCCGGGGCCGTCTCCCTCGCCGAGGCCCACGGCCCCGAGGGCCGGGCCCGCCTGGAGGCGGCCGTCCGCGTCGGCCTGGAGACGGCCCGGCTCCGCGAGCGGGGCGAGGAGCCGGACGCCTCGCTGCGCGCCGCCTGGGAGGCGGCCGACAGACGCGTCTTCGCCCCCACGCGGGCGCTCTTCGGCGGCAGACTGCGCTGGGCCCTCACAGGGGCCGCGCCCATCGCGCCGCAGACGCTGGACTTCCTGCGCGCCTGCGGCCTCGCCGTCTACGAGGGCTACGGCATGACCGAGGCCGCCGGCGTGATCACCACCAACCACCCGGGGGCCGTGCGCCCCGGCACGGTCGGGCAGGCCATCCCCGGCTGTGAGCTGCGGATCGCGGAGGACGGCGAGGTCCTGGCCCGGGGCCCCGGCGTCTTCGCCGGCTACCACGGCAACACGGCCGCCACCGCCGGTGCCCTCGACGCGGACGGCTGGCTGCGCACCGGCGACATCGGCACCCTCGACGAGGAGGGCTACCTCCGTATCACCGGCCGCAAGAAGGACCTGATCATCACGTCCAGCGGCAAGAACCTGACGCCCTCGCTGTGGGAGTTCGCCGTTCAGCAGTCCCGCTGGATCTCCCGCGCGGTGATGGTCGGGGACCGCCGGCCGTACCCGGTGGCGCTGCTCACCCTCGACACAGCGGAAATCATGGCCTGGGCAGCCCGCGAAGGGGTGGATTTCGCTGCCGGAGGGGACGCCGGAGGGGACGCCGGAGGGCCTGCCCGGCACCCGGCGGTGCGGCGGCTGTGCGAGGAGGCGGTGGCGGCGGCCAACGAGCGGGTGGCGCGGCCCGCCCGGATACGGGCGTTCACGATCCTGGCCGGGGACTTCGGCGTGGAGAACGGCACCCTGACGCCGACCTTGAAACTCCGCCGGACGGCGGTCGCGGAGCGCTATGCCGCAGAAATCGAGGCGTTGTACGAAGACAGGTACGAAGACAGGTTCGAAAGTGAAATAAGTGGCACGAGTGAGTGAACGTTTTACCGGAGGAAGCCGCTCCGATGTGCCGGTCCGGTGTGCCCGTATAAAAACTTTGTGAACGCCCGAAAAGGCAGGAGCCCTGCCCTCCGCCGAAGCGGAAGGCAGGGCTCCTTAGGTGATCCCCGGAGAACCGGGGATCGGGCAATCACACCGGGGTGACGTTCTCCGCCTGCGGACCCTTCGGGCCCTGCGTGACGTCAAAGGTGACCTGCTGGTTCTCCTCGAGGGAGCGGAAGCCAGCGGCGTTGATCGCGGAGTAGTGGACAAAGACGTCGGGGCCCCCGCCGTCCTGGGCGATGAAGCCAAAGCCCTTTTCAGCGTTGAACCACTTCACGGTTCCGGTAGCCATAAGCCCTCCTTGGGCCAAAGGGTTGCCCTGCTCCAGAACCTGCGAGAAGTCTGAAAACTACAAAAGCCTGCGGGGTCACATGCTCCGCAGGCTCTGTACTGCAAGGGAAACCAAACTGCAACTTGCGGCGAGCCTAGCACGCGACGTTGTTCCGGGGAAGGAGTTGAAGATCACGCCCAAGGCGGGTTTTCCGGCCCTTCCCAGCGGAAAAGATCGCCTGTCAGGCACCTGTAGCGGCACCCCGGCCCGGCGGTCCGGGGGAGGCGGGGCTAGCCTCCGGATGTGGACAATTCAGCCTCAGATGTAGCGACCGCCGTCGATGTGCCGGAGCGGCCGCGTGTCGGCCACATCCAGTTCCTCAACTGTCTGCCCCTCTACTGGGGGCTCGCCCGCACCGGCACGCTGCTGGACCTGGACCTGACCAAGGACACCCCCGACAAGCTCAGCGAGCAGCTGATCGCCGGGGAGCTGGACATCGCGCCGGTCACGCTCGTCGAGTTCCTGAGAAACGCCGACGACCTGGTCGCGCTGTCCGACATCGCGGTCGGCTGCGACGGCCCCGTCATGTCCTGCGTCATCGTCTCCCAGCTGCCGCTGGACCGGCTGGACGGGGCCCGGGTCGCCCTCGGCTCCACCTCGCGCACCTCGGTCCGGCTCGCCCAGCTGCTGCTCGCCGAGCGCTACGGCGTGTCGCCGGAGTACTACACCTGCCCGCCGGACCTCGCCGCGATGATGCAGGAGGCGGACGCGGCCGTCCTGATCGGCGACGCCGCCCTGCGGGCCTCGCTGCACGACGCCCCGAGGCTGGGCCTCACGGTCCACGACCTGGGGACGATGTGGAAGGAGTGGACGGGCCTGCCGTTCGTCTTCGCCGTCTGGGCCGCCCGCAAGGACTACCTGGCCCGGGAGCCGGAGCTCGTCGCCCAGGTGCACCAGGCCTTCCTGGCCTCCCGCGACCTCTCCCTGGAGGAGGTCGGCAAGGTCGCCGAGCAGGCCGCCCGCTGGGAGTCCTTCGACGCCGCGCTGCTGGAGCGCTACTTCACCACGCTGGACTTCCGCTTCGGCCCGGACCAGCTGGCGGGCGTGTCGGAGTTCGCCCGCCGCACCGGCCCGACGACCGGTTTCCCCGCCGACATCCGGGTGGAACTGCTGAAGCCCTGACCCCTCCGGAGAGGGATCAGGGCTTCGTACGCCGACGGTTCCGTATGCCGACGGCCGGGCCCCGTGGAACCACCGGGGCCCGGCCGCGCGGGTCAGGGGTCAGGAGGAGGGCGTCGGCCCCTCCATCTGCTCGCTGATCCACTGGATGCTGCTGTTGCCCATCCCCTTCACATAGGTCTTGGCGTCGTGCTTGCCGCCCTGGATGACCTCGAGATGGGTGTGGATGGGGCCCTTGTTGCCGTATTGGGCGATGTACTTGTCGACGCCCTGCCGTGTGATGGCGGCCTCCAGCGTTCCGTACTGGAACGCGATGTAGACGTCGTTCTTCGACTTGGTGTCGATCAGCCGCTGGGAGAGCACCTCGGGGTTGTTCTCCCGCTTCTCGGCGTCGTAGCCCTTCCACAGCGGGGAGTCCGGGACGATGTCCGGGCCGGAGGCGATGACGGCCTTGAACTTGTCCGGGTGCTTCATGACGGCCTTGAAGCCGGCGAAGCCACCGGAGGAGGAGCCCATGAACGCCCAGCCGTCACGCGACTTCAGCGTGCGGAAGTTCTGCTTCATGAGGTCCGGGACGTCCTCGGTGAGCCAGGTGCCCATCTTGGCCTGGCCGGGGATGTCGCTGCCGTCGTAGTAGTTCTTGTCGTTCGGGTTGAGGATGGGCATGGCCAGCAGGAACGGCTTGCTCTTGCCCTCGTCCGACCACTTGGCGATGGAGGACTCCAGGCCGAGGTCGGTGCCCATCCAGTAGTTGTTCGGGTAGCCGGGGCCACCGGGCAGCGCGATGAGGACCGGGAAGCCGCTCTTGGCGTACTTGGGGTCCTTGTACTGCTTGGGCGCCCAGACCCAGACCTTGCCCGTGAAGCCGGACTTCTTGCCCGTGATGGTCACGACGCCGATCTCGGTGCCGTCGCCGAGCGTGTTGGCGTTCTTGAACTGAGCCGCCGGGCCCGTCGGCATCAGCGTCTTGGAGTCGCTGGACCCGCCGTCGGTGCCGCCGGCCTGGCCGCCGTTCTTGTCGGCGCCCTGGCCGAAGCTGACCGGGTCGCCCTTCTTGGAGAACGGGCCGATCTCCAGGTACTTCAGCACGCCACCCGTGATCAGGCCGACTATGGCTATGGACGCCACGACGATCGTCCAGATCTTGGCCCGGGAGGCGCGACGCCGGCCCTGCGACTGGTACGAACCGTCGTACTGGTCGTCGTACTGACCGCCGTACTGGTCGTCCCGGCCGTCCTGGCCGTTGTAGGGGCCGTAGCCGTCGGCCGGCGGGTAGGTGCCCGGGCCGCCCTGCTGACGGTAGCCGCCACCCTGCTGCTGGTAGCCGCGGTCCTGGCCGCCGTAGCCGCCACCCTGCTGGGGGTGGCCGCCCTGCGGCGGGCCGTAGCCGCCACCCTGCGGGTAGCCGCCGCCCTGCTGCTGATATCCCCCGTTGGGCCGGTAGCCCCCGTTGGGTGAGTGAGCCATCGCGTCGCTCCGGATGCTGCTGCTGCCCCGAAGGACATGACGGTTTGTTCCGTCCTAGTTGATGGGCAAACCAGGGTCCGGGGTTCCTCGGACGTCCCGTGAATTGAGTCATAGGCTGAAAATCGGGGTCGCAGGGCCCGCTCAAGGGGGAGGCAAAGGTCCCGATGCAACGGCTGTCGGAGGAAGACCCGCAGGTCATGGGCGCGTATCGGCTGCTGGGGCGACTCGGGGCGGGCGGGATGGGCCGGGTGTATCTGGGGCGCAGCGCCGGCGGCCGTACCGTCGCCGTCAAGGCCGTGCACCCGCATTTCGCCCTGGACGCGCAATTCCGGGCGCGTTTCCGGCGAGAAGTGGAATCCGCCCGGAAAGTCGGGGGCGCGTGGACGGCGCCCGTGCTCGACGCCGATCCGGACGCCGCCGTTCCGTGGGTGGCCACCGGCTATGTCGCCGGGCCCTCGCTGACCGGGGCCGTCGCCGATGTGGGCCCGCTGCCGGAGCCGGCGGTCCGGGCGGTCGGGGCGGGCCTGGCGGAGGCGCTGGCGGCGGTGCACGGGCTGGGCCTGGTCCACCGGGACGTCAAGCCCTCCAACGTGCTGCTCGCCCTCGACGGCCCCCGCCTGATCGACTTCGGCATCGCCCGCGCCACGGACGGCACCGCGTCCCTGACCGCGACCGGCGTCTCCATCGGCTCGCCCGGCTATATGGCCCCCGAGCAGATCGTGGGCGAGGACGTCACGGGCGCCGCCGACGTCTTCTCCCTGGGCGCGGTCCTCACCTACGCGGCCACGGGCGAGCCGCCCTTCACCGGCGGCCACTCGGCCGCTCTCCTCTACAAGGTCGTCCACGAGGAGCCGGTGCTGGGCCCGGCCCTGACGGGCGAGCTGCGGGAGCTGGTACGGGCCTGCCTGGCCAAGGACCCGGCGGCCCGGCCGACCCCGGGGGAGCTGTCCCGCCGCCTCGCCGGCCCGGCGGGCGCGTCGGCCCTCATCGGCCCGGGCTGGCTGCCGGGCCCGCTGGTGGAACGGGTGAGCAGGCAGGCGGTGGAGCTACTGGATCTGGAGGTTCAGGGGGCGGAAGCCCCAGCCCCTCCGGCGAACAATCCAGCCCCTCCGGCGTTTGAGGACCAGGCCCGGGGGCGGGGCCCGATTCCAGCCCCTCCGGCGTTTGAGGAGCGGGGGCCCGGGGGCGGAGCCCCCGAAAGAAACGGTGAAAGGGCGGGACAGGGGCAAGACCTCGCCCACGCGCCGACCGCGCCCGCCAAAGCCGCCGTGGCCGTCGGCGGCAAGCGGAAGCAGAAGCGGAAACTGAGCCGCACCCTCGCCCTGACGGTCGCCGCCGCCCTGGCCGTAGCCACGACCACGGCCCTGTTCGCCTTCGGCCTGCTGCCCGGCACGGGCACAGGCACAGGCACCGCCGGCGGCCGCGCCGAGGCGGGCAAACCCGCACCCCCGGCCGCGAGCGCGGGCGCGAGCGCGAGCGCCGCCGCACCGTCGTCCACCGTCCTCACGGACTTCGCCGGCACGTGGACCGGCCAGGTCGTCCAGTCCGACGGCACCCCCAACGGCACCATGACCAGCGTCATCACCGCCGACCCCAAGGCCCCCTACGCCGTCCGTACGACCTACGACGTGCTCGGCGTCATCCAGTGCCACAGCAAGGCGAGACTGACCTCGGCCACCACCGGGAGGATCACCCTGGAGGAGAGCACCGACGGCACCGCCGGGCCCGGCTGCACGGGCCAGACCGCGAACGTGACGTACACCTTCGAACCGGACGGCACCCTCGGCTTCACCTCCGGCGACGTGAGGGGCGGCAAGATCAGGGCGACGTTGACGAAGAGCCGTGGCTGACCGGCCCGGTATCGGGCCCGTAGAAGCCCCTCGCGTAGGCTCTGACCCAGTATTCGCATACCCCCTCCGAAGGGACGCCCGGTGACCGAGAACGCCGACCTTCAGTCCGTCCTCGACCGCGCCGCAGCCGGCGGCCGGATCACCCCGGAGGAGGCGCTCGAGCTCTACCGCTCCGCTCCGCTGCACGCCCTCGGCGCGGCCGCCGACGCCGCGCGCCGCAAGCGCTACGCGGGCATCGAGCACATCGCGACGTACATCATCGAGCGCAACATCAACTACACCAACGCCTGTGTCACGGCGTGCAAGTTCTGCGCCTTCTACGCCCCTCCCAAGAGCGAGAAGGTCTGGACGCGCCCGATGGACGACATCCTGCGCCGCTGCGCGGAGACGGTCGAGCTGGGCGGCACCCAGATCATGTTCCAGGGCGGCCACCACCCGGACTACGGCGTGGAGTACTACGAGGAGCACTTCGCGGCGATCAAGAAGGAGTTCCCGCAGCTCGTCATCCACTCCCTCGGCGCGTCCGAGGTGGATCACATGTCGCGGATCTCCGGCGTGAGCGTCGAGGAGGCCATCCGCCGCATCCACGCCGCCGGCCTGGACTCCTTCGCGGGTGCCGGCGCCGAGCTGCTGCCGGAGCGGCCGCGCAAGGCCATCGCGCCGCTGAAGGAGTCGGGCGAGCGCTGGCTGGAGATCATGGAGATCGCCCACACCATGGGCGTCGAGTCGACCTCCACCATGCTGATGGGCACCGGCGAGACCAACGCCGAGCGGATCGAGCACCTGCGCATGATCCGTGACGTCCAGGACCGCACGGGCGGCTTCCGCGCCTTCATCCCGTACACCTACCAGCCCGAGAACAACCACCTGAAGGGCCGGACGCAGGCGACCCTCTTCGAGTACCTGCGCATGATCGCCATCGCGCGGCTCTTCCTCGACAACGTCGCCCACATCCAGGGCTCGTGGCTGACCACGGGCAAGGAGGTCGGCCAGCTGTCGCTGCACTACGGCGCGGACGACCTCGGCTCGATCATGCTGGAGGAGAACGTGGTCTCCTCGGCCGGCGCCAAGCACCGCTCCAACCGGATGGAGATCATCGACCTCATCCGCAAGGCGGGCCGCGTCCCGGCGCAGCGCGCCACGACGTACGAGCACCTGCTCGTCCACGACGACCCGGCGAACGACCCGGTCGACGACCGCGTCGTCTCCCACCTGTCCTCGACCGCGATCGAGGGCGGCACGGCCCACCCCGAGCTGAAGATCGTCGAGGCGAGCTGAGACGAGCTGAGGCGAGCTGACGGGCTGATCCCTTGCTGACGCTGCACGCGGCCGACCTGCTGATCGCCGTCCCCGGCACGGCCCCCGTGCCGGGCGGGGCGGTGGTCGTCGACGGCGACACGGTCGCGGCGCTCGGCCCGTACGAGGAGCTCACGGCGGCGTACCCGCGGGCGCGGGTGCGGCGCTGGCCGGGGGTGATCGTGCCGGGGCTCGTGCAGCGGCGGGCGGCCGCCCTGCTGACCGGCGCCTACCACCCGGACCCGCGCGAGCACGCCGAGCTGGGCGAGCGGCCCCTGACCGGCGACCGGCTGGCCGCGCTGGCCATGGACGACACCCGCTGGTCCGGCAGCTTCCGCCGGGGTCTTCAGCAGATGCTGCGCCACGGCACGACGGCGGTGGCGGGGGCGTTCGACAGCCTGCCGCTCTCGACGGCCATCGCCCGCTCCGGCCTGCGGGTGCTGCCCGTCGCCACGCCGGGCGAACCGGACCTCGACCCCCTGCGCGGGGTGACGGCGCTGGCGGACGCCGTCGCGTCCCCTCTGACCGTCGGCGGCCGCGCCGACCTCGCCGTCTTCGACGTACCGGACGAGGCGGCGCTGCTGGAGCGCGGCGCGGGCACGTGCGTCGCCACGGTCCTGGCGGGACGCCTGGTCCACCGGCGCCGCTGAGGGCGGCGAGGGAGCCCGTTCATTACTTCGGGTGACGCTACCGTCGTATATGGGACCGCGATCCGCACCCGCGTCCACACTCGCGTCTATGGGAGCAGTGATGATCGCAGAACGGCTGGAGAAGGCCACTCCTGAGAACTGGATGTTCCCGCCTGCAGAGGGGTGGACGTTCGACCAGGTGAAGGACTTGGAACTGCCCTTCGACTGGGAACTTGTGGACGGAGTGGTCGTGGTTCGGGGTAGGGCTGTGCCGTGGCACAACAAGGTGAGGTCTTCTCTTGAACGGCATCTTGAGGACTGCCGCACCGAGCCTTACGCCGTTCTCGCTGAACAGTGCGTTCTGGTCGACGAATACAACCCCCCCGTTCCTGACGTTGTCGTCTTCGAGAAGCAGGGCTTCGACCTCCTCGATGCGGAGTACGTCCCGGTCGAGAAAGCTGTCCTCCTCATCGAGGTCGTCTCTCCGGGCTCACGCCAGGACGACCGGGTCCGTAAGCCGGCCATGTACGCGGCGGCTGGTGTCCAGTACTACTGGCGCGTGGAGCGGGGTGATGACGGACTGCCCGAGGTGCACGAGTTCTGGCTTCCTGTCGGGAAGCGTGCCTACATCCCGGCACCTCTGCACCCCGTGCACCGCGGCAAGCTGGAAACCGACGTCCCGTTCCCCGTCACCATCGACCTGGCGACCCTCGTCGAACTCTGACCGCCACCCGTCAGTGATCCGTAAGGACCACATCCCCGCACGTCAGGGCGGCATCAAGAGGAGCCGTCCGTACCGCTTCCGCCCGGCAGGATGGTGATCGCGGGGACGGCCGCTTCGGTCGTCCCGCGGTGCGAAGGTGTGACGGGCCCAGTCGTCGGATGACAGGCCGCGAGAACGCGCACGACCGGTAGGAAACCCGTTGCCGAGGGGGCCGCGGGTGGGGGGACCGGACGTTCTCGGGGCGGGCCCACAGGAGCGAGCGCAATCGGCACCGCGAGACGGCCGGTCCTTCCCGGGGCGGCCGTCCCCGTCCAAGGTCCTGTCCAAGGCCTTGTCCAAGATCCCGTCCAAGGTCCTGCCGTCCCCGCCCGAGGTCCCTCGGGCCCGTGGTGAAGAATGGGTCCGTGACCCGAGCATCCCTGGACAAGCAGCCGCACGAAGTCGCCGCGATGTTCGACGACGTGGCGGCGAAGTACGACCTGACCAACGACGTCATCTCGCTCGGTCAGGCCCGGATCTGGCGCAAGGCCGTGGCACGGGCCGTCGACGCCCGCCCGGGGCAGAAGGTTCTCGACCTCGCCGCCGGTACGGGCACGTCCTCGCTCCCGTTCGCCATGGACGGCGCCTACGTCGTCCCGTGCGACTTCTCGCTCGGCATGCTGCGCGAGGGCAAGAAGCGCAACCCCTGGCTGCCGCTGACCGCCGGCGACGCCACGAAGCTGCCCTTCGCGGACGGCGTCTTCGACGCCGTGACCATCTCCTTCGGGCTGCGCAACGTCCAGGAGACCGACACCGCGCTGAGCGAGCTGCTGCGTGTGACCAAGCCGGGCGGGCGCGTGGTGATCTGCGAGTTCAGCCAGCCCACCTGGGCGCCGTTCCGCACGGTCTACAGCGAGTACCTGATGCGCGCCCTGCCGCCGATCGCCCGGACGGTGTGCAGCAACCCCGACGCGTACGTCTACCTCGCCGAGTCGATCCGCGAGTGGCCCGACCAGCCCGCGCTCGCCGCGCGGCTCCAGAAGGCCGGCTGGTCGAAGGTGGCGTGGCGCGATCTGACGGGCGGCGTCGTCGCGCTGCACCGGGGGTTCAAGCCGCAGGACTGACGGGCGGCCGTACGGAGGGGCGGCCGTACCGACGGGTGGGCGGCCGGACCGAGGGCGATTGTCATGGGCAGGGCGGTCAAGATCGATACGATCTTGACCGCCCTGCCCATGACCCTTCCCGAGCCCCGGAGGCACTGTGCCGACCGCGCCACCCCCGCCGTCGTATCCCCCGCCACCCTTGAGCGCCCCGCCCTCGCGCGGTGCGCTGTTCCTGCGCCGTACGGTCGCCGGGGACTGGGCGGGGGCGGCGAGGGCGGCAGCGTGGCCGTCCGCCCTGCTCCTCGTCCTCGCGGTCGTGATCTCGCTGCCGTCCTCGGACGAGTTCGACCGCGTGCGCCTCGGCGACTGGTCCGACCGCTTCCAGGTCGTCCTCGCCCTGCTGGTCCAGGGCCTCGGCGGCACCCTGGACGTGGAGCTGCGGGGTGGCGACACCCTGATGTCGATGTTCCTGCGCGGCAGCGGTTATCTCTCCATATGGCCGCTGACGGTCACGATTCTGTGGGCCGGAGCGGTGGCTCTGGGCACGGCCCGGCTGCGGCGCGTGACCGGAGTGACGAACGGGGCGGGCGGGGTGGCCGAGGCCGCCGTGCGCGTCGCGCTGCTGTGCGGGGCGGCGGTGCTGGTGCTCGCCCTGTGCGGGCAGCCGGACGCCGAGCAGCTGTCGGTCTCCACCTCGCCCGGTCTCGCGGCGCTGTTCTCGTGCGCGCTGGCGGGCGCGGTGAGCGGCGCGATGCTGTGCCGCGACAGGCTCGTCGAGCGCCTGGGCGCCGGCGCACAGGTGGTCATACGGGCGTGGGGCACCGCCCTGCGCGCCCTCGGGCTGTCGGTGGCGCTCTGCGCGCTGGTCGTGTTCGTCGTCCTCGCCACGCACCAGGACGAGGTGGGCGGCTGGACCGTCGTCGGTTCGCTCCCGGTGCTGGTCAACCTCGGTCTGATGGCGCTCGGCGCCTCCTGGGGCGCGGGCGTCGAGGGTTCGTCCACCGAGCACAGCCGCCATGTGGGCGGCACCCTCGGCCTCTCCGAGATAGGTGAACTGGCGGGCGGCTGGGCCCAGGCCGGCGCCGTGGCGCTGGGCGTGGTGTGCGCGGTGATCCTCGCCGTCCTGGCGGCGCGGCGCTCGGCGGACCGGGTGGAGCAGGTGCTGTCCGGGGCGTTCTTCCTGGCGGCGGTGTGGCTGCTGTCGTTCGTCTCCGGCGGCGACATGCGGATGGCCTCCGGTTCTTCTTCTCCCTTCTCGGGGCGCCTGCGGGGCATGGAGGCGTCGGTCGGCACGAACGCCGGGGAGTTGTTGCTGTTCGGCTTGCTGTGGACGGCGGGCGCGGTGCTGCTGGCAGGAGTGCTGGGGCGCCAGGGGACGAGCGGTGTGGGTGTGGTGGGTGTGGCTGCGGCCGTGGTGCCGCCCGCGCCGGACCGGCCCCCGGTGCCCGCGCAGCCGCCCGTACCGGCCAAGCCGCCTACGGCCCCGCCCGCCCCGCCCGTTCCGTCTGCTCCACCCGTGACGCCTGCTCCGCCAGTGACGCCTGCTCCGCCCGTGGCGCCCGTCGCGCAGCCCACCGTGCCCCCGGAGCCCCCGACGGCTCCCGTGCCCCTGGCGTACGCCGCACCCGCCCCCGTACCCGTCGCCCCCGCACCCGTCCCCCCTCGCGCGGGCTCCGCGCGCAGCCCGTTCCTGTGGGCGGCCACCGGTCTGGCGGCCTTCCTGGTCGGCGGTGCCGTGACGGCGGGCGTGATGCTGGTGGGCAACGACAGCGGCAGCGGAAAGGCCGACGACAAGGCACAGCCGCCGACCGTGTCGTCCCCGGAGTCCCCGTCGTCACCCACGTCGCCGCCGTCGACTTCGGCATCGGACGAGCCCTCCGTCCCCACGACCGGGCCCTCCGCCCCCACCCCCGCGACGCCGGACCCCGGCGCCAAGCCCAAGCCCCCGACGGGCGAGCCCCCGAAGGGCTACATCCGGATGACCTCCCCCGAGGGCTTCTCCCTCGCGGTCCCCGAGTACTGGCGCCGCTACACCAAGGGCGGCGACCAGATCGACTACCACGGCCCCACCGGCCCGGGCCAGCTGCGGATCGGCATCGTGCCGAGCGAGGGGAAGTCCTCGTACGACCACTTCCAGGAGCTGGAGAAGAACGTCTCCCAGCAGGACGGCTACACGCGGGTCACGATGACCCGCAACACCTTCCTCGGCCGCCCCGGCGCCCTCTGGGAGTGGACCTGGAAGGAGAAGAACGGCGAGGTCATGCGGGCGATGAACCAGGCGTACGTGGACGAGTCCGGCACCGAATACGCCGTCATGTTCTCCGAGCGCGAGCGCTTCTACCCCGAGGCGCGGCAGATCTTCGACACAGCGCTGCGCTTCTGGTGGGTCGGTCCGTACAACGCGAGCTGATCCGTCGTACCGAAACCGTAGAGCCGGGTGGGTAACGGCGGACCTCGCGACCGTCCGTACCCGCCCGGCTCATAGACTCGACCCGGCAGTGACCGTCCCTTGCCGAATCCCCTTTGCCGAACGGGAGAGCCGCCGTGACCGAGACCCCTACCGAACACAGCGCTGATGTGATCGTCGTCGGGGCGGGCCCGGCCGGCTCCACGACCGCGTACTACCTGGCCAAGGCCGGCCTCGACGTCCTCCTCCTGGAGAAGACGGCCTTCCCGCGCGAGAAGGTGTGCGGCGACGGCCTCACCCCGCGCGCCACCAAGCAGCTCGTGGCGATGGGCATCGACATCTCCGAGGAAGCGGGCTGGCTGCGCAACAAGGGCCTCCGCATCATCGGCGGCGGCGTCCGCCTCGAACTCGACTGGCCGGAGCTGGCGTCCTTCCCGGACTACGGACTGGTCCGCAAGCGCGACGACTTCGACGAGCAGCTCGCCCGGCAGGCCGTCAAGGCCGGCGCCCGGCTGTACGAGCGCTGCAACGTCGGCGCGCCCGTCATCGACGACCGCACGGGCCGCATCACCGGCGTCGAGGCGAAGCTGGGCGAGGAGAAGACCCCGGTCACCTTCCACGCCCCGCTGGTCGTCGCCGCCGACGGCAACTCCTCCCGACTCTCGCTGGCCATGGGCCTCCACCGCCGCGAGGACCGCCCGATGGGCGTCGCCGTCCGCACGTACTTCACCTCCCCGCGCCACGACGACGACTACCTGGAGTCCTGGCTGGAGCTCTGGGACCGCCGCGGTCCCGGCCCGGACCGGCTGCTGCCCGGCTACGGCTGGATCTTCGGCATGGGCGACGGCACGAGCAACGTCGGCCTCGGCGTCCTCAACACCTCCGACTCCTTCAAGGAGCTGGACTGGCGCGAGGTGCTCAAGGCGTGGTGCGCCTCGATGCCCGAGGAGTGGGGTTACACCCCCGAGAACATGACCGGCCCCATCCGCGGCGCCGCCCTCCCCATGGCCTTCAACCGCCAGCCGCACTACACCCGTGGCCTGCTGCTCGTCGGCGACGCGGGCGGCCTGGTCAACCCCTTCAACGGCGAGGGCATCGCCTACGCCATGGAGTCGGGCCAGATCGTCGCCGACGTCATCGTCCAGGCGCACGCCCGTGCCTCGTACGCGCAGCGGGAACTGGCCCTCCAGCGCTACCCGAAGGTCCTCAAGGACACTTACGGCGGCTACTACACGCTCGGCCGGGCCTTCGTGAAGCTCATCGGCAACCCGAAGGTCATGAAGATGGCGACGGAGCGCGGCCTGACGCATCCGCTGCTGATGAAGTTCACGCTGAAGATGCTGGCGAACCTGACCGACCCGACGGGCGGCGACGCGATGGACCGCATCATCAACGGCCTGAGCAAGGTGGCCCCGAGGTCGTAGGAGCCTTCCCGCTCACAGCGGTTCATCCTTTCGTGGGGCTTTCGCGCCGTTTCGGCGAGTCGGCTCGACGGAAGGTAATGGGGGAGAGCCGGAATCCCGTTGTGAGGGGGATGTGCTCGCCATGACGCGTACGAACCGCCTTCGCCGAGCCGCTCGAGCCGCCCAGGTCGCCGCCGTCACGGCGGCGGCTCTCCTCCTCCCCGTCGCCTTCCTCGCGACGCCCGCCCGGGCCGCGACCTCCTGCACCGTCAACGGCACGCCCGCGCCGGGCCCCGAGATCACCGGTACCGACGGGGACGACGTCATCGTCTGCACCGGCCTGGACGTGGGCGCAACCGTCGACGCCAAGGGCGGCGCCGACACGATCACTCTCAACGGGGAGGTGTCCGGCACCGTTCTCGGTGGCGACGGCGCGGACCACATCGTCCTCGCGGAGGGCGCCCGGCTGACGGAGAAGGGCGTCATCGACGGCCAGGCCGGGAGGGACGAGATCGACCTCAGGGGCGCGGTCCTCGGCACGGTCCGCGGCGGCCAGGACGACGACCTGATCCTCCTCTTCAAGACCGCCACGACCGGCGAAGCCAGCCGCATCCGCGGCGCGCGGGGCGCGGACGTCATCCTCGCCGACGGCGCCGTCACCATCCGCGGCCTCGTGGAAGGCGTCGACGGGAACGACTTCATCGACATCAACGGCACCGTGGCCCCCACGGGCAAGGTGCACGGCGACGACGGGGACGACACCCTCCACGTCCACGTCAACCAGGGCGAGGTGGACGGTGGCGACGGCACGGACGTGTGTACGGTCGACAGCGGGAATCAGCCCCTGAACTGCCCGTGAGCTCTCACTCGGAGCGGTTCTCGCCCTCCACCGGCGACCAGACGTTCTTCCCCAGCCAGTAGAAGTACTGCGGACGGTCCTTGATGGCACTGGTCCGGAACGGGCGCCCGTGGTCGTCGACGCGGACGGTGCCGTGCCGGTCCCCGCTGCTCCACTCCAGCTCCAGGTACCAGCTGACGTCATGGCCCTTGGTGTGCGCGGTCACCTTGAGCACCTGGGGGTCGGTCGAGCTGACCTTGTAGGGGAAGTCGGTGGCCGGGATCGCGATGTCGCCCTGCATCCCGCCCTTCGCCCGGGCCTGCGGCTGCCCGGCGTCGAGGTCGACGTCGTGGAAGGCGGGCGTGAGACCGCCGCCGCAGCCGCTGCCCATCGCGTACGCGGTCCAGGAGAGCGGCGCCGACCGCTCGACGACCCGGACCCGCAGGGCGTGCAGCACGACGGCCTCACGGCCCTTGCCCTGTACGGAGAGCTCGACGTCCGTCCGGCCACCCGCCACGGCCCGCAGGTTGGCCGCCCAGCCGGGCGCGTCCTGCTCCTCCGGGGGCGGGGGCATGAACGCCGGCTGCCGGTCCGTCAGGTAGTACTGGTCGCAGTGGTCCTGCCAGACGTACGGGCGGGTGGCGACGGTGAGGGGGATGCCGGCGGCGGAGCCGCCACCGCCGCCTCCGTCCGGCTTTTTGGGCCCGGTGCTGGGGGTGGGGGCCTCGCTCGGTATCCCCGGCGCAGGGGCGGCGGTGCTGCCGGAGAGGGAGGGGGAGGGGGGCAGGGGCAAGGCCGAAGGGGGCGATGCGGTGAGCGGCTTCGGTGTGCTCGCCCGGCCGGGCGCGGCGGGGGAGTACGCCTGTCCGGGACGGCGGGCGTCGTCGTGGTGGACGCCGCTGCCACGGTCCGGGGAGGCCGCGTAACCCACCATGACGGCCGAGGTGGCGGCGATGGCCACGACGGCGGCCCCGAGGAGGGCGAGCCTGGTGGTGGGCAATCGTCCCGCAGGGCGGGACGGGTGGGCACCACCCGACGACGTGCCGGTAGTCGCCGACGAAACGGCCGTGGCGGCGGCGCCTTGCGCGGGCGCGCCCGGTACCGGGGAGGCGTCGGCCTCGGCCGCGCCCTCGGCCGTGCCTTCGGCGGTGGCCGCCGGGGCCGCCACCGCCCGGCTCGTCGCCGCCTTCCGGCGGCGGGCCGCATCCGCGAGAATCCAATGGCGGTGGAGCTCGACGAGCTCCTCGGGCTTCGCCCCGCACACCCTGGCGAAACGTTCCACGGGGGCGTACTCCGCCGGCACGGCGTCCCCGTTGCAGTAGCGGTGAACCGTCGACGTGCTCATGTGCAGCCGCTTGGCCAGTCCCGCGTAGCTCTGCCCGGAGCGGGCCTTGAGCTCACGGAGCAGTTCGGCGAATTCCTCGGTCTCCTCGGCCATCGGCCGTGCCCCTCCCCATCCCAGGACCGCGTTCCAGGGGAATGGCATTTCCCCAGGTCAGAACGCGTTCGACCATTCCATTTTCCCGGATGGTTCGAACGCCATTGCGGTCGACTCGCCGGGCGCCGCAGGCTGTGAGGGCGACGAGCGGACCGCCCTTCGGTCGGCCGCCGGATCTCGCCCTCGACTCACCACACCGCACCCGCGTCCATTCGCACAGGAGACACTCATGCCCACCGCCGGCCGTATCACCGCCGCCGCCTTCGTGGCCGCCGCCGTCGTCACCCTCACCGCTTGCCAGGGCCAGAGTGTCGCCTCGAACCAGGTCAGCCCCGCGCCCGCCACCTCCGCCGCCAAGGAGCTCGCGTCCTCGACCGCGACCCCCGGTTCCGGCAGCGCGGCCCGTCCGGGCACCCCGGCTGCCAAGCCCGCCGCCACCACTCCGGCTGCCAACAAGGGCAAGGCCGCCGACCGCATCGTCGCCTGCTCGGCCGCCAACTCCAAGGTGACGGTCAACGCCATCAGCCGCCCCATCAACCACCTGGCCCTCACCGTCACCAACACCAGCGGCAAGCGCTGCGCCGCGTACAGCTCCCCCGCCCTGATCTTCGACGACGCCCAGGCCGCCATCCAGGCCATGCGGGAGAGCGTGCCGCAGTCCGTCGTCATGCTGGAGCCGGGGCAGTCCGCCTACGCGGGTATCCGCCTCTCGTCCGCCGACGGCAGCGGCGCCCACGGCCGCACCGCCCACGACCTGACGGTCTACTTCTCCGGCCGCTCGGGCAACGACTCCACGGGCACCCCGGCCCACCTCGCCCTCCCCAAGGACACGCACATCGACGACTCGGCCGCCGTCACCTACTGGCAGTCGGACCTTCAGGACGCCATCAAGTGGTGAACGCGCACGTCGCGAGCGCCCGGAGCTACTGACTCCGTAGCGCTCAGACGATTCCGAACGGGATGCTCTTGGCCACCGCACCGGACAGGTCGGCGAGCACGCCGAACTGACCGCCGTTCTCCGCGTACGACTTGGGCAGAGTCACTTCCACCCACGCTTCGCGCTTCGATGTCGTACAACGGACGCTGCCGTCCGGCTGCTCTTCAGGCATCCACTCCACACCGTTGATCTCGACCGTAGGCGCATAGGGGTTGTAGCGCTTGTACCCCGGCGTCAGGACGAGGGGCCGCTGCACCCCACAACGCAGGACGATCGCCGGTTTGCCCCAGGCGGCCATGAAGTCCGAGCCCTTGGGGTCGCTGGTGCGCTTCCTGTCGTCCAAGCTTCCGGGAAGCTCTCTGCGCAGCGCATGACAGCGCTCGCTCTGCCGCCCGGAGGGCGTTGGAGCCGGCAGGGAGTTCGTCGCTTCGTCATCAGCCGAGCAGCCGACGGAAGCGAGTATGGCTGCGACAGCAGGCAGAGCCGTTAAAAGGCCACGTCGAGATTTCACTTAGCCGAGGATAGGGAGGACGCCCGACCGCCCCGGCGAGGCAGCGCCTTCCTCAACCTGGATAGCCAAGTGGGGGCGGGATTCCGCTGTGGGCTATCGGTGCGCCACAGCGGCGTTATACGCGTACAGGGCGACGAGGCCGATCACGCACACGATGACCACCCACGAGCCGAGGCCTGTGCGCCGACCTTGTCGGATCCGTCGGTTCCGCTTCCCGACCCGCCGGGACGGCGCGTGCCGCGCGGAGCGCGTGGGCGGAGCCGCCTCGGTGGCGGCCTCGGCGAGGAGGCGCCGGCATATCGCGGCGAGTTCGTTCGTGCCCGCGCTGAGGCTCGCGACAGCCTCCGAACGGGCGGGGGCGGTCGTGCCCCCGTCGAGTATTCGTCCGGCTCGCAGCAGAATCTCGTCCCGGCCGCCGCTCGGGGCCATGCTGATCCACCGCCGCACGTGCTCGCCCCGGATGACCACGCCCCCGCCCCGCTCGCGGTACACGACGTGCTCACGCCACAGTAAGACGGCCACTTCACTGGCGGTCTCTCTCAGGCGCGTCCCCATGATTCCTCCCCTTCGACAGGGTGCCGCGCGTCGAACGGTCCCCGTGTGGTCATGCCTCCACGGTAAGTGACACCACTGACAATCCCCGGTCGGTCGTCAGGCGTTCGCCCGCAGCACCAGGGATGCGACCACGGGCGCCGCGTACAGCAGCGGCATGGGCACGTGCGCGTACGAGCGCGCCCGGACCACGGTGACGACGGCCCCGGCGAAGTACAGCACCAGCCCGACCCCGGCCAGCACGCCGATCGCCGGCACGGCCAGCCCTACCAGCAGGCCCACGGCCCCTGCGGCCTTGGCCGCCCCCAGCCAGGGCAGCCACGCTTCGGGCACGCCGTACGCGGTGAGCGACCGCACGATAGCCGGGGCGCGGAATATGAACGTCCCGGCGGAGACGGCCGCCATGGCGGCGGCGAGGACGGTCACGACGACGTAGGCGGTGGACATGGCGGCTCCTCGTCCCGGGCGAGTTCGTCCGATGTCCTGACTTTCCGCCCCGGGTCCGTTCAAACCGCCGGTTGCTAGGCAGCGGTTACCTTCGCCCGTTGGCCTTGATGCGCGTGATGAGCGCTGCCATCCGTGCGCGGGGCGTGGCGATCACGATGCCGGGCGCGTCGCTTTCGCGCAGCAGTACCAGCGCGATCATTGCCTGTACCTCCAGGCAGTTGTTGCCACCTCCGCCGCAGGCGGACGAGCGCTGCCACGCGGGCTCTGGGCTCACTGCAACGGCCTTTCCTTGATGCGCGTGATCAGCGCACGCACCTCCGCGCGGGCTGCTGCGATGACGGCCGTGGGGGCGTCGCTCTCACGTATGGCCACCGAGCCGTCGAGAGGTCTCAGCTCCACGCAACTATTGTCCGGGCCCCCGCCCGAATACGAGGACTTCTGCCATGCGCGGGATGTATTCATGGCCTTGATCTCACGTTTCCTGGATCAGTTTGTGGATGAACTGCCGTGAACCGTCGACGCTTAGTGCTGTCTGCGTCAGCGTGGCGAACATGTTGCGGAACACGGACAGCAGCGCGTTGGCGCTGATGAAGCTACCGCCGAAGGCAGCGTCGATCTGCACGGTGTCGAGCTCAGGGATGGGGCCGAGAGCGTAGAACATCGACTGGGCTGTCCCGGTCAGGCCGTCGGCATCGAAGGGGATCACCAGCAGCTTCACACTTGGCCACTCCGCCACCTCCGCCAGGAACTCCAGTTGCGCTCGCTGCACAGCTCGGCCTCCGTACCGCATGCGTAGCGCGGCTTCGTGCACGATCGCCACAGTGTCCGGAGGCGTCTTCCGGTCGTAGATTTGCCGCCGGCGGGTGCGATGCTCGACGCGCGCGTTGAGTTGGGCTCCCGGCAACGCGGGGATCGCGCTGCCGAACAGCGCACGCGCGTAATCCTCGGTCTGAAAGATCCCCGGGACGTAGGTGATCTGCAGCAAGTGGAGCGCTCGGGCGTGGTGTTCCAGCTCCGATACATCGAGGAACCCCGGCGTGAGGAGTCCCCGGTAC
This sequence comes from Streptomyces sp. NPDC001678, assembly GCF_042892945.1. Taxonomy (NCBI): domain Bacteria; kingdom Bacillati; phylum Actinomycetota; class Actinomycetes; order Kitasatosporales; family Streptomycetaceae; genus Streptomyces; species Streptomyces sp. NPDC001678. Next base: position 63,281 of record NZ_JBIAUP010000006.1, read on the forward strand.
TGCTCCCACCATCCGCGCACGCGCTCGTCCGTCATGGCGCACAGCTCGTTGATGAGCCTGACGTTGCTCGCCTTGTAGTAGGAGGCGAGCTGGCGGATTCTGTCAGCGCTAACCCCCCATCGCCCGGCCTCGATATGGCTGATCTGCGCTGCCCCACCGCCGAGCAGGGCGCCGGCCTCTCGTGCGGACAAGCCTGCCGCTTCTCGGAGCTTCCGTAGCTCGGCGCCCAGCCGTGCCTGGCGGGCTGTCGGATTGCTTCTCGGCGGCATGGATCGCCCTCCGTCCGGTGCTTCGAGTCTCGCGCGCCACCATCCCACAGGTCCACCGTCTGTCACCTATTCGTGTCTCAGCGTTGCACCGGTACAGCTTTGTGCCCTACGTTCGTCCGCACCGCGCAATGCGGCCGGGAAGGTCCGAAGTGCAGCCATCGGCAAGCAAGTTGAGGCCAAAGCTGGTGGCCGGGCCACGGACGACGGCGGCGCGCGAAAGCGAAAACGCATCGGCAACCCGAATAGGGAGGCGCCCCATGAGCGCAACCGTGCTCAACGACCCACGAACCGGCCCCCACTACAACCCCGGAACGTTCTACGAGCTAGCCGCACCGGCGACGGCGACAACCGCCCGCCTCGCCCGCCAGTTCGTACGCGGAACGTTGCAGGTGACCAGCCACCCCGCCCTCATCGACGACGCGTGCGTCTGCGTCTCGGACGCCGTCGCGAACGTCGTCCAGCACGCCCGCGTGTCCGCGCTGTCCGTCGAAGTGACCGTCAGGCCCTACCGGGTGGTCGTCGCCGTGCGGGACGACGACCCGGTCCGGCGCCCGTACGGCCGGCTCGCCGCGAAGGCGGGCGATGAGCGCGGCCGGGGCCTCGTCCTCATGAACAAGCTTTCGCACGCCTTCGGCGTGAACCTCGTCTGGGACGGGCTGCACGTCGTCGGCAAGCGCGTGTGGTTCGAGCTGCGGGAACGGTGATCACGGCGTCGGGCGACCGCCACCGCCACGCCAGGTCGCGTACAGCCCGGACAGGGACGCGGTGACGGTCGCCAGCGCGCCGGGCGAGACGCCCAGCAGCACGAGCAGGATCCCTGCTGCCAGAACGGCTAGGAAAACGATCAGATCATGAACCCGCTTGCCGTCGTTGGCCATTGAGGCCCCTTCCCGTGGTCGGTGGTGGTACGACTCAGGGTCGATGGGGACGGATGCGCTGCGGCAGCCGCAGCGGTGCTGACAGGCGGGTGGCAGCGTGAGTGAACTACAGGCGTTCGGGGAGGGGCTCTCGCCGGAGATGCGCGCGCTGGCGCAGGCGCTGCGCGATCTCTTCGCGGGGCTGGAGATCTCCGAGCGGCGCTATGCGGCCCGTCGCAGCTATGACTCGTCCACGGTCTCCCGTTACCTGAGCGGACAGCGCCTTCCGCCATGGGAATTCGCACTCAACTTGCTGAACGACGTCGCGGAAACGCGTGGCACAGTGCCGACGCCGGAGACGACGGAGATGCTGCGTGCCCTGCACCACGCCGCGCTCAAGGCGGGCAAGAGCCCCACGCACAAGGTGCAGTTGTTGCAGCAGCAGCTCGCCGTGGCGGACGAGGACGCCCGCCGCGCCGCCCAGCGCGAACGGTGGCTGGAGGACACCCTCCGCGATCGCGAACACCGCGTCCGGGAGCTGCAGTTGCAGCTCGGAGGGTTTCGGGCCGGTCCCGATGTCGACGCCGATCGGTCACGACTGTTCGCCGAGATCCAGCAGTTGAAGGATGAGCTGGAGGAGACGCGCGAAGCGCATCGCCAGGCGGAGGAACGGTGCGAGCGGCTCGAACGGAGGCTGGCCGACGCGGAGCGGCGTGCCGATCCCAGGGGTGAGCTGGTCGTCGGCGCCCATGAGCGTCCCGGAGTGCAGAACGTCTTCAACGGCCGCCACATATACGTCAATGAATCGAACCGGTGGGCGATCGACGAAGCGTTCGTCGCCTCTCTGACGGTGCTGGTCAGGCAGTCATATCGGGGGGACGGCGACAAGCGGATATGGAAGACCAGCAGCGGACTGCTCGTCGATGCGAGCACGGTGGTCGTACCGCAAGCCGCACCCGTAACCACCGGGGCCGCATGCAGGGTGTATCCGAAGGCCGGTGAACGGGTCCTCGCGAAAGTCATCGAGAGCTCTCCTTCCCCGTTCGGGCTGGCGGTCCTGCGATTGGCCGAGCCCCTGCAGGGCCCGGTGCCGTCGTTCACCCTGGGGCAACGGCCCGCCCCGGGATCCCGTGTGCTCGTCAACGGCTACGCGTTCGGCGATGGGGGGGCTGGCCCAGCCGCACTCCTGCCTGCTCGAAGTGAAGGGGCGGTCCGCCGAGTGGGTACGCGTCGAGGGAGAGCTCGAGCGGGGGTTGGTCGGGGCGCCGGCTTTCCACGTGGAAACGGGCGACCTGATCGGCCTGGTACGTGGGCACCTGCGCTCGGACCAGTCCAGAGGCCATCTCATCCCCGCCGAGGCGCTCCACGACCTCGAAACCCTCCCCTGACCGCCGAAGGCGCCCCCACCTGCGAACCCCCGACCCCAAGCCCCGCCGCGAGGCGGCCCGGTTTCGATCCCACCCGAAGGGGTTTGCCGAGCGGACCGTGACCGTCCCAGACTCCAACCATCGGCGCGGGGGCCGGGTGCCCGAGGGTAACGGGGGTGGGCACCCGGTCCCCGGATCCCTGGGGTCCCCGGATCCCGGACGCGCCGAAGGGCCGCCGTCCCGAGCGGGGGGAGCGGCGGCCCTTCTGGAGTCTGCTGGAGTCTGCGAACCCGCGTGACTACATGACGCGGACGGCGCCCGTCGGCGGGGAGTAGCTCAGGCTGCGCTCGACGACACCCGTGCTCGGGTTCTGCGCGCCGATGAACTTGCCACCACCGATGTAGACGGCGACGTGGTACGCGCTGCCCGCGGAGCCCCAGTAGAGGACGTCGCCGACCTGGAGGTTGTCGAGGCCCACCTGGGTACCGGCGGTCGACTGGTCCTGCGAGACGCGCGGCAGGTCGATGCCGATCTGGTTGTACGCGGCCTGGACCAGGCCGGAGCAGTCGTACGCGGAGGAGCCGGTGGCGCCCATGATGTACGCCTTGCCGACCTGGGCCTCCAGGAAGGAGACCAGGGTGGCGGCGTTGCCGCTGGCGTGGGAGCCGGTGCTGGAGCCGGAGGTGGACTTCGTGCCCAGGTCCGAGCGGTCGCTGTCGCGCGAGGCGCGGTCCTGCTCGGCGCGCTTGGCCTCGGCCTCGGCGGCCTTGCGCTCGGCCTCGGCCTTGCGCTCCGCCTCGTCCTTGACCTTCTTGGCCTGGGCCTTGGCGACGTCGACGGCCTCGTCCACCTGGGCGCGGATCTGGGTGTCCATGGCCGCCTGCTGCGTGGCGACCGCGCTCTGCGCGATGGAGGTGGAGAGGGCCGCGTTGAACGCGGGGATCTCCTGGGTCGCCTCGGCCGGCTTCTCGGCGGTGGCGGTCGCGGCGGACGCGGTGCCGGCCACGGCCAGCGTGCTGAGGACGCCACCGGCCACACCCGTGCGGACGACCCAGGACTGGGTCGCGGGGCGACGGTGCTTTCGGTGGCTGGTTATATGCGCGTTCGGGGACATGGGACAACGGACTATCAGTCCGCACAGGTTGAGTTCAAGATAAGTGACCTGCGCCACAGTTGACGTGTACGCGCTTGGAAATCGAGCCTTTTGATCACGGAGAGGTTACGGCGCGAGGTGGGCCCGAACGGGCGATCAAGCGCCTCAGCATGGCATTTGGCCATCGGCGACGACCGCCGGGCGTCTTATCACCTTTACGGCTCGGGCGTCGAGGCTACCCATGAAATCCGGCCGCCGAACCCCCCGCCGCGTGGCGCAACTCACGTATCGCGCGTCCGTCCGGTCTCTTGAACGCTCTCTCGAGGCGGCTTGTGAAGAGGTGCGCGTACCGGGTGTCCGAGCGGGGGTGTGGGCGGGGGTGCGGGTGTCGGTTCGGTGACCGTTCGTCGGGCATCCGACGGCCACCCCGGGCCGGCCACCGCAGAGGGCGGTGCCCCGCCCGTTGCCCCCTCAGGGGGCGACGCTCCTATATCAGTTGACCGACCCCCATGCCAATTTGCCCTATCGCGCCATGGCTTGATAATGGCTCACCTGCTCCCACCAGCGCTGGAGCCCCCGAATGTCACCTCTGGTGATCACTCAACCGCTTCGCGTATGAAGATCACCGCTCATCCGACTTAATGATCGTTCGTCAGGTGGTGGAGATCACAAACGCGGTCGTGTACGCCGTGTCGCAGATCACAGACCGGCGGGCATAGGATGCAGGCGACTCGGGCTTGTGAACTGCCTCACATGGCGGTGATCTTCGGAGAGCCTCCGTCCACCGGGTCCGGTCAGCCAGCAGTCAGCGTCGACAGACTGGAAGGAGCGAGGAGCGGTGAACGCCTATGCGCCCATCCTCGTACTGGGAGCCCTAGGTGCGGGCTTCGCGATCTTCTCCGTGGTCGTGGGCTCGCTCGTGGGGCCCAAGCGCTACAACCGCGCCAAGCTCGAGGCGTACGAATGCGGCATCGAGCCGACCCCGCACCCGGCCGGCGGCGGCCGCTTCCCGATCAAGTACTACCTGACGGCGATGCTCTTCATCGTCTTCGACATCGAGGTCGTCTTCCTTTATCCCTGGGCGGTCACCTTCGACTCCCTGGGGCTGTTCGGGCTCGTGGAGATGCTCCTCTTCGTGCTCACCGTCTTCGTCGCCTACGCCTATGTATGGCGGCGCGGCGGCCTGGAATGGGACTAGGGGGCTCGTCGCATGGGACTCGAGGAGAAGCTGCCGAGCGGCTTTCTGCTGACATCCGTCGAACAGGCCGCGGGATGGGTGCGCAAGGCGTCCGTCTTCCCGGCCACCTTCGGCCTGGCCTGCTGTGCCATCGAGATGATGACGACCGGAGCGGGGCGCTATGACCTCGCCCGCTTCGGCATGGAGGTCTTCCGGGGCTCGCCCCGCCAGGCCGATCTGATGATCGTGGCGGGCCGGGTGAGCCAGAAGATGGCGCCCGTGCTGCGTCAGGTCTACGACCAGATGCCCAACCCCAAGTGGGTGATCTCCATGGGGGTCTGCGCGTCCAGCGGCGGCATGTTCAACAACTACGCGATCGTGCAGGGCGTCGACCACATCGTGCCGGTCGACATCTATCTGCCCGGCTGCCCGCCCCGGCCCGAGATGCTCATGGACTCGATCCTCAAGCTGCACAAGAAGATCCAGGCCGAGAAGCTCGGCGCGCAGCGCGCGGAGGCGGAGGCCGAGGCGGAGAAGACGGCCCTCAAAGCCCTGCCCCTCATCGACATGAAGGGGCTGCTGCGATGAGCGACCCCAAGCCCACCGAGGGCCCCAAGCCCCCCAATGGCGTCAATCCCGACAAGGACCTCGGCGCCCAGAACCTGCCCGGCCAGCGCCTGGACCACGGCGAGGTCATCGGCGTCCGGCACGGCATGTTCGGCGCGAACAACGGCGGCGACACCACCGGCTACGGCCGGCTCGTCCGGACCGTACGGCTGCCGGGCGAGGCCACCCGTCCTTACGGGGGTTGGTTCGACGAGGTGGCGGACGAGCTGGAAGGGGCCCTGGAGGAGCAGGGGCTGGTCCCGGAGAACGCGATCGAGAAGACCGTGGTCGACCGGGACGAGCTCACCTTCCACATCGCCCGTGAGCACCTGCCGCGCGTCGCCCGGACCCTGCGCGACGACCCGGCGCTCCGCTTCGAGCTGTGCACCGGGGTCAGCGGGGTGCACCTCCCCGGGGACAAGGGGCGTGAGCTCCACGCCGTCTACCACCTGCGCTCGATCACCCACAACCGGCTGATCCGGCTGGAGGTGAGCGTCCCCGACGCCGATCCCCACATCCCGTCGATCGTCGACGTCTATCCGACCAACGACTGGCACGAGCGCGAGACGTACGACTTCTTCGGCCTGGTCTTCGACGGCCACCCGGCGCTCACGCGGATCATGATGCCGGACGACTGGCAGGGCTTTCCGCAGCGCAAGGACTACCCCCTCGGCGGCATCCCCGTCGAGTACAAGGGCGCCCGGATCCCGGCTCCCGACCAGCGGAGGTCGTACTCGTGATGTCCACGTCCAACGGCACCGCCCCCAACGGCACCGCCCCTGGCGACAGCACCCCCGCCGGCGCGCGCGAGACCACCGAGGGGACCGTCTACACGGTCACCGGCGGCGACTGGAACGAGATCGCCGCTGCCGCCAAGCGGGCCGACGACGAGCGCATCGTCGTCAACATGGGTCCCCAGCACCCCTCCACCCATGGGGTGCTCCGGCTGATCCTGGAGATCGACGGCGAGACCGTCACCGAGGCCCGCTGCGGCATCGGCTACCTCCACACCGGCATCGAGAAGAACCTGGAGTTCCGCAACTGGACCCAGGGCACCACCTTTGTGACGCGCATGGACTACCTCACGCCGTTCTTCAACGAGACGGCGTACTGCCTGGGTGTGGAGCGGCTGCTCGGCATCGAGGAGCAGGTCCCCGACCGGGCCTCCGTCATCCGGGTGATGCTCATGGAGCTGAACCGAATCTCCTCCCACCTGGTGGCCATCGCCACCGGCGGCATGGAGCTCGGCGCCACCACGATCATGATCTACGGCTTCCGTGACCGTGAGATGGTCCTCGACGTCTTCGAGCTCATCACCGGCCTGCGGATGAACCACGCGTACGTCCGCCCCGGCGGCCTCGCCCAGGACCTGCCGCCCGGCGCGGTCGACCAGGTCCGCGAGTTCGTCAAGAAGATGCGGCGGAACCTGCCCGAGTACGACAAGCTCGCCACCGGCAACCCCATCTTCAAGGGCCGGATGGAGGGCATCGGCCACCTCGACCTCACCGGCTGCATGGCGCTGGGCGCCACCGGGCCGATCCTGCGCTCCGCCGGGCTCCCGCACGACCTGCGCAAGGCCCAGCCCTACTGCGGCTACGAGAACTACGACTTCGACGTGGCGACCGCCGACACCTGCGACGCCTACGGCCGCTTCCTGATCCGGCTGGAGGAGATGCGGCAGTCGCTGCGGATCGTCGAGCAGTGCCTGGACCGGCTCCAGCCGGGCCCGGTGATGGTCGCCGACAAGAAGATCGCCTGGCCCGCGCAGCTTGCCCTCGGGCCGGACGGGCTGGGCAACTCCCTCGACCACATCAAGAAGATCATGGGCACCTCGATGGAGGCCCTGATCCACCACTTCAAGCTGGTGACGGAGGGCTTCCGGGTGCCGCCGGGGCAGACGTACGTCGCCGTGGAGTCCCCCAAGGGGGAACTGGGCGTGCACGTCGTCAGCGACGGCGGCACCCGCCCCTACCGGGTCCACTTCCGGGACCCCTCCTTCACCAACCTCCAGGCCATGGCGGCGATGTGCGAGGGCGGCATGGTCGCCGACGTCATCGTGGCGGTGGCGTCCATCGATCCCGTGATGGGAGGGGTCGATCGGTGAGCGACGCACGCGCGGCCGCCGGGCCGCAGACATCCACGATCCCGCACCTCTGCGCCGCGTGGGCGGAGAAGCGAACAAGGAGGCGCAGTGAGTGACGTCAGCCTGGGGATGCCCTCGCTCCCCGCCCCCGACTATCCCGCCGACGTCCGCGCCCGGCTGGACGCGGACGCCGACGAGGTGATCGCCCGCTATCCCGACAGCCGCAGCGCGCTGCTGCCGCTGCTGCACCTCGTGCAGGCCGAGGACGGGCACGTCACCCGCACCGGCATCCGGTTCTGCGCCGAGCGGCTCGGGCTCACCACGGCCGAGGTCACGGCGGTCTCGACCTTCTACACCATGTACCGGCGCGCGCCCGGGGGCGATTACCAGGTCGGGGTGTGCACCAACACCCTGTGCGCGGTGCTGGGCGGGGACGCCATCTTCGACGAGCTCAAGCGGCACCTCGGCGTCGGCAACGGTGAGACCACCGCCGACGGCAAGGTCACCCTGGAGCACATCGAGTGCAACGCGGCCTGCGACTACGCGCCCGTGATGATGGTCAACTGGGAGTTCTTCGACAACCAGACGCCCGAGAGCGCCAGGGCGCTCGTCGACGACCTCCGCGCCGGCCGTCCCGTCGAGCCCACGCGCGGGGCGCCGCTGTGCACGTACAAGGAGACGGCCCGCATCCTGGCCGGCTTCCCCGACCGGCGGCCGGGTGCCGTCGAGGCGAGCGGCGGTGCCGGGCCCGCCTCGCTGGCCGGGCTCCGGCTGGCCAGGGGCGAGGGCGCGCACCGCGTGGGCCCGCCGCGGACGGCCCCCACGGACGGCGGCCCCACGGACGGCGGCCCCGGGCAGCGGCAGACATCCGAGGAGGGGGAGGGATGACCATGGCGCCCGAGATCTTCGAGACCAGCCCCGAGAAACTGCTCGCACCCGTCCTCAGCGCCTTCTGGGACGAGCCGCGTTCCTGGACGCTGGAGACCTATCTCCGGCACGAGGGCTACGAGGGCGCGCGCAAGGCCCTCGCGATGACCCCCGACGACGTCATCGCGTATGTGAAGGACTCCGGGCTGCGCGGCCGCGGCGGCGCCGGCTTCCCCACCGGGATGAAGTGGCAGTTCATCCCCCAGGGCGACGGCAAGCCGCACTATCTCGTCGTCAACGCCGACGAGTCCGAGCCCGGCACCTGCAAGGACATCCCCCTCCTCTTCGCCAACCCCCACGCCCTCATCGAGGGCATGGTGATCGCCTGCTGGGCGATCCGCTCCGACCGCGCCTTCATCTATCTGCGCGGCGAGACCGTCCCCGTGCTCCGCAGGCTGCACGAGGCCGTGCGCGAGGCGTACGCGGCGGGCTTCCTCGGCCGGAACGTCCTGGGCAGCGGACTCGACCTCGAAGTCACCGTGCACGCGGGGGCGGGCGCCTATATCTGCGGCGAGGAGACCGCCCTGCTCGACTCTCTGGAGGGCCGCCGCGGCCAGCCCCGGCTCCGGCCCCCCTTCCCCGCGGTCGCGGGCCTCTACGCCTGCCCCACTGTCGTGAACAACGTCGAATCCATCGCCTCGGTTCCCGCAATCTTCAACCGGGGCAAGGAGTGGTTCCGTTCGATGGGCAGCGAGAAGTCGCCCGGCTTCACGCTGTACTCCCTCAGCGGCCACGTCGCCAACCCAGGCCAGTACGAGGGGCCGTTGGGCATCACGCTGGGCCAACTGCTCGGCATGAGCGGCGGGATGCGACCCGGCCACCGGCTGAAGTTCTGGACGCCGGGCGGCTCCTCGACCCCGCTGCTGACCGACGAACACCTCGACGTCCCCCTGGACTACGAGGGGGTGGGCGCCGCCGGGTCGATGCTCGGCACCAAGGCGCTCCAGTGCTTCGACGAGACGACCTGCGTCGTCCGGGCCGTCACCCGCTGGACCGAGTTCTACGCCCACGAGTCCTGCGGCAAGTGCACGCCCTGTCGTGAAGGCACCTACTGGCTCGTGCAGTTGCTCCGCGACATCGAGGCGGGCAAGGGGCGGATGGCCGACCTCGACAAGCTCGCCGACATCGCCGACAACATCAACGGAAAGTCCTTCTGCGCGCTGGGCGACGGCGCCGCCAGCCCGATCTTCTCCTCGCTGAAGTACTTCCGCGAGGAGTACGAGCAGCACATCAAGGGCAAGGGCTGCCCCTTCGACCCGGCGAAGTCGACGGTGTGGGCCGACGGCCCCGCCACCAACCAGCACGCTCACCTGGGGGTGAACGCATGACAGTGACCACGTCCGCCCCCTCCGGAGGAGGGAACGCGGCCGTCCCGCCGGAGGACCTGGTGTCCGTCACCATCGACGGCATCCAGCTCTCCGTGCCGAAGGGCACCCTCGTCATCCGGGCGGCCGAGCTGCTGGGCATCGAGATCCCGCGGTTCTGCGACCACCCGCTGCTGGATCCGGCGGGCGCGTGCAGACAGTGCATCGTCGAGGTCGAGGGCCAGCGCAAGCCCATGGCGTCCTGCACCATCACCTGCACGGACGGCATGGTGGTGAAGACCCAGCTCACCTCGCCCGTCGCCGAGAAGGCACAGCGTGGCGTGATGGAGCTGCTGCTCATCAACCACCCGCTGGACTGCCCCGTCTGCGACAAGGGCGGCGAGTGCCCCCTGCAGAACCAGGCCATGTCGGCGGGCCAGGCGGACAGCCGCTTCGAGGGCCGCAAGCGCACCTACGAGAAGCCGATCCCCATCTCCACGCAGATCCTGCTGGACCGCGAACGCTGTGTGCTGTGCGCGCGCTGCACCCGCTTCTCCAACGAGATCGCGGGCGACCCGATGATCGAGCTGCTGGAGCGCGGCGCGCTGGAGCAGGTCGGCACGGGCGAGGGCGACCCCTTCCAGTCGTACTTCTCCGGCAACACCATCCAGATCTGCCCGGTGGGCGCGCTCACCTCGGCGGCGTACCGATTCCGCGCCCGCCCCTTCGACCTGGTCTCCTCCCCGTCGGTGTGCGAGCACTGCGCGGGCGGCTGCGCGCTGCGCACCGACCACCGACGCGGCAAGGTGATGCGCCGGCTGGCCGCGGAGGACCCCGAAGTCAATGAGGAATGGGTGTGCGACAAGGGCCGCTTCGCCTTCCGCTACGCGCAGCGGCCGGAGCGCTTCGACACCCCGCTGGTCCGGGGCGCGGACGGCGTCCTCACGCCCGCGAGCTGGCCGGAGGCGCTGGAGACCGCGGCCCGGGGCCTCGCGGCCGCGCGCGGCCGGGCCGGGGTGCTGACCGGCGGCCGGCTGACGGTGGAGGACGCCTACGCCTACGCCAAGTTCACCCGCGTCGCCCTCGGTACCCACGACGTCGACTTCCGGGCGCGGACGCACAGCGGTGAGGAGGCCGACTTCCTCGCCGCCCACGTCGCCGGACGGGGCAGGGACCTGGACGGCACCGGGGTGACGTACACGCTCCTGGAACAGGCGCCCGCCGCGCTGCTCGTGGGGCTGGAGGCCGAGGAGGAGGCGCCCGGCGTCTTCCTGCGGCTGCGCAAGGCGTGGCGCAAGCGCGGCCAGCGCGTGTTCGCGCTGGCCCCCTACGCGACCCCGGGCCTGACGAAGGCGGGCGGCACGCTGCTGCCGGCCGCGCCGGGCACGGAGCCGGAGTGGCTGCGGGCGCTGGCGGACGCGTCGGGCCTGGAGGCGGCCGGACGGGCGGCGTCGGACGCGCTGCGCGCGCCGGGCGCGCTGATCCTCGTCGGCGAGCGGCTGGCCGGGGTGCCCGGCGGGCTGACGGCCGCCGTGGCGGCGGCCGCGGCGACGGGCGCGCGGCTGGTGTGGCTGCCGCGCCGGGCGGGCGAGCGGGGCGCGCTGGAGGCGGGGGCCCTGCCGGGGCTGCTGCCGGGCGGCCGGCCCGTCACCGACCCGCGGGCGCGCCAGGAGACGGCGGAGGTGTGGCGCGTGGCCGAACTGCCGCGCGGCGCCGGCCGGGACACCGGCCAGATCGTGGAGGCGGCGGCCACGGGCGAGCTGGCCGCGCTGCTGGTGGGCGGCGTGGAGGTCGCGGACCTGCCCGATCCGGCGCGGGCCCGCGAGGCGCTGGACGCGGTGGGCTTCCTCGTCAGCCTGGAGCAGCGGCCCAGTGAGGTGTCGGACCGGGCGGACGTGGTGCTGCCGGTCGCGGCCGTCGCGGAGAAGTCCGGGACGTTCCTCAACTGGGAGGGCCGGGCACGGCCGTTCGAGGCGGCGCTCAAGCCGGACCAGCTCGGGCGGCGGCACAATCTGCCGGACTTCCGGGTGCTGCACATGCTGGCCGACGCCATGGACGTGCCGCTCGCCCTGGACGCCCTCCCGGCCGTACGGGCCGAGCTGACGCGGCTGGGCACCTGGGACGGCGAGCGGCCGGCCGGCCCGGCGGAATCCGGGCGGCCGCCGATCCGGCCCGAGCGCGGCGAGGCGGTGCTCGCGGGCCACCGGATGCTGCTGGACCGGGGCCGGCTCCAGGACGGGGACGAGGCGCTGGCCGGCACCCGCCACCCGGCCCTCGCCCGGGTGTCGGCGGCGACGGCGGCCGAGGCGGGGGTGCGCGACGGCGAACTCCTCGCCGTGACCGGCCCGTACGGCTCGGTGCGGCTGCCGCTGCGGATCACGCCCATGCCCGACCGGGTGGTCTGGCTCCCGCTGAACTCCGTCGGCGGCGGCGTCGCCTCCGGCACCGGGGCACGGCCGGGCGAGCTGGTGCGCATCGGCGCGGATACCGGTGACGAGGGTGGAGCGAAGAGGCCGGAGGTGCGGTCGTGAGTCCTGCGATGAGTCAACCTGCGCTGAGTCAACTGGCGGTCGAGGACCTGTCGATGTTCGGCAGGGACCCCTGGTGGCTGGTGGTGATCAAGGCCGTCTTCTGCTTCGCGTTCCTGATGGTGACCGTGCTCTTCTCCATCGTCTGGGAGCGCAAGGTCGTCGCCTGGATGCAGCTGCGCATCGGCCCCAACCGGCACGGTCCGTGGGGGCTGTTGCAGTCGCTGGCGGACGGCATCAAGCTGATGCTCAAGGAGGACGTGATCGTCCGGCGCGCCGACAAGGTCGTCTACGTCCTCGCGCCGGTCGTCGCCGCCATTCCCGCGTTCATGGCCATCGCGGTGATCCCCTTCGGCCCGTCCGGCAACGAGGTCTCGATCCTCGGGCACCGCACGACGATGCAGCTCACCGACCTGCCGATCGCGATCCTGTACATCCTCGCGGTCGCCTCGGTCGGCATCTACGGCATCGTGCTGGCCGGCTGGTCGTCGGGCTCGACGTATCCGCTGCTCGGCGGGCTCCGCTCGTGCGCGCAGATGATCTCGTACGAGATCGCGATGGGCGCGGCCTTCGCGTCGGTCTTCCTCTACTCCGGCTCGATGTCGACCTCGGCGATCGTCGAGGCGCAGCACGACCGCTGGTACATCCTGCTGCTGCCGGTCTCCTTCGTCATCTACATCGCCACGATGGTCGGCGAGACCAACCGGGCCCCCTTCGACATGCCGGAGTCCGAGGGCGACCTGGTCGGCGGCTTCAACACCGAGTACTCGTCCATCAAGTTCGCGATGTTCATGCTCGCCGAGTACGTGAACATGGTGACGGTCTCGGCGGTCGCGACCACGCTCTTCCTGGGTGGCTGGCGGGCCCCGTATCCGCTCTCCGCGTTCTGGGAGGGCGCGAACCACGGCTGGTGGCCGATGCTGTGGTTCGTCATCAAGGTGCAGCTGCTGCTGTTCTTCTTCATCTGGCTGCGCGGCACGCTGCCCCGGGTGCGCTACGACCAGCTGATGAAGCTGGGCTGGAAGGTGCTCATCCCGGTCTCGGTGGTCTGGCTGATGCTCGTCGCGACCGTGCGGGCGCTGCGGAACGAGAACTACGCCTTCCAGGACATCGTGCTCTACGTCGGGGGCGGGGTCCTCGGACTCCTGCTGCTGTCGCTGCTCTTCGACCTGTTCCACGGAAGCGGGGGCAAGGGCGGGGCCGACGGCGGGAAGGCGGGGGAGGGGGCCGAGGGGCCGGCGCCCGTCTTCGACCCCATGGCGGGCGGGTTCCCCGTGCCGCCGCTGCCCGGCCAGAGCCTGCCGCCCGTGCCGCGACGGAGGTCCCGCCACGGCGGGGAGCTCATTGTCAGTGGCGGGGTGGATACTCAGAGTGACCGAAAGGAGGGGTGAGGTGTCTTCCGACTTCCAGAATCCCGTGGCCGGCTTCGGCGTGACCTTCAAGGCCATGTTCAAGAAGCGGCTGACCGAGCAGTACCCGGAGGAGAAGAAGCACACCGCGCCGCGCTTCCACGGCCGTCACCAGCTCAACCGCCACCCCGACGGCCTGGAGAAGTGCATCGGCTGCGAGCTGTGCGCCTGGGCCTGCCCGGCGGACGCGATCTACGTCGAGGGCGCGGACAACACCGACGAGGAGCGCTACTCGCCCGGCGAGCGCTACGGCCGCGTCTACCAGATCAATTACCTCCGCTGCATCCTGTGCGGCCTGTGCGTCGAGGCGTGCCCGACCCGCGCCCTGACGATGACGAACGAGTACGAACTGGCCGACGCCAGCCGCGAGTCGCTGATCTACACCAAGGAGCAGCTGCTCGCGGGCCTCGAGGACCGCATGGTCGACACCCCGCACGCGATCTTCCCCGGGATGACCGAACAGGACTACTACCGGGGCCTGGTGACGGGCGCCGCCCCGGGCACGACCCGGCAGGTCGCGCTCTCCAAGGGGGAGCGTCCCCAGGACGAGGGGGTGGAGGCATGAGCCCCGTCGCCGCCGCCCCGTATCTGACGTCGACGGGCGAGGCCGTCCAGTTCTGGATCCTGGCGGTCGTCGCCGTGGCCGGCGCGCTCGGCGCGGTGCTGATGAAGAAGGCCGTGCACAGCGCGCTCTGCCTCGCCGGGACGATGATCGTCCTGGCGGTGTTCTACCTCGCCAACGGCGCCTACTTCCTGGGCGTCGTGCAGATCGTCGTCTACACCGGCGCGATCATGATGCTGTTCCTGTTCGTGGTGATGCTCGTGGGCGTCACCGCCGCGGACTCGCTGAAGGAGACCATCAAGGGCCAGCGGGTGCTCGCCGGGCTGTGCGCGCTGGGCTTCGGCGTCCTGCTGGCCGCCGGCATCGCCAACGCCGCGCTGCGCGACTTCGACGGGCTGGGCCGGGCCAACGCCGGCGGCAATGTCCAGGGGCTCGCCGCGCTCCTGTTCACCAAGTACGTCTTCGCCTTCGAGATCACCGGCGCGTTGCTCATCACCGCCGCCGTCGGGGCGATGGTGATGACCCACCGCGAGCGCGCCGAGCCTCCCGCCACCCAGCGCGAGCTGGCCGAGCGGCGCGTGCGCGCCGGCAGGCAGCTGCCGCCCCTGCCCGCCCCCGGCGTCTACGCCCGGCACAACGCGGTCGACATCCCCGGCCTGCTGCCCGACGGCACGCCCTCCGAGCTCACCGTCAACCCCACGCTGCGCGCGCGGGGCCAGATCCGCGACGTGTCCGAGGAGGCGCTCGCGGAGCTGGCGGCGCTGGAGCAGCGCTCCGGGGAATGGCTGGAGCGGGACAAGGGCCGCGCCGCGGAGCGCACCGAGGAGGGGGCCAAGTGAATCCCGTGAACTACCTCTATCTGGCGGCCCTGTTGTTCACCATCGGGGCCACCGGTGTGCTCATCCGGCGGAACGCGATCGTCATCTTCATGTGCGTCGAGCTGATGCTGAACGCCTGCAATCTGGCGTTCGTCACCTTCTCCCGGATGCACGGCAATCTCGACGGCCAGATCATCGCGTTCTTCACGATGGTCGTGGCCGCCGCCGAAGTCGTGGTGGGCCTGGCGATCATCGTGACGATCTTCCGGTCCCGCCACTCCGCCTCGGTCGACGACGCCGGCCTGCTGAAGCTGTAAGGGGACACTGACGGTGGAGAACCTCATCGGAACGCTCGTCCTGGTGCCCCTGCTGGGCGCGGGCGTGCTGCTGTGCGGCGGGCGGCGGCTCGACCGCGCGGGCCACTGGATCGGCACGCTCGCCGCCGCCCTGTCGTTCGTCATCGGCGTGGTGCTCTTCGCCGACATGCTGGGCCGCGGCGGCGAGGACCGCGAGCTGGCCGCGACCGTGTTCAGCTGGGTGCCCGTCGGCGGCTTCCGCGCGGACGTGGGCTTCCAGCTCGATCAGCTGTCGATGACCTTCGTCCTGCTGATCACGGGTGTGGGCTCGCTGATCCACCTCTACTCGGTCGGCTATATGGCCCACGACGAGCGGCGGCGGCGCTTCTTCGGCTATCTCAACCTCTTCCTCGCCGCGATGCTGCTGCTCGTCCTCGCCGACAACTACCTTCTGCTGTACGTCGGCTGGGAGGGCGTCGGCCTCGCGTCGTACCTGCTGATCGGCTTCTGGCAGCACAAGCCCAGCGCGGCCACGGCGGCGAAGAAGGCGTTCCTCGTCAACCGCGTCGGCGACATGGGCCTGTCCATCGCCGTGATGCTGATGTTCACCACCTTCGGGACCTTCGCCTTCGGGCCGGTGCTGGAGAACGCCGGCAAGGCGGGCGAGGGCAAGCTGACGGCCATTGGGCTGGTGCTGCTGCTGGCCGCCTGCGGCAAGTCGGCCCAGGTGCCGCTGCAGTCCTGGCTCGGGGACGCGATGGAGGGCCCCACGCCGGTCTCCGCGCTCATCCACGCGGCGACGATGGTCACCGCCGGGGTGTATCTGATCACCCGCTCCGGGCCGATCTTCGACGGGGCGCCGGACGCCCAGACGGCCGTCGTCACGGTCGGCGCGGTGACACTCCTCTTTGGTGCGATCGTCGGTTGCGCCAAGGACGACATCAAGAAGGCCCTCGCGGGCTCGACGATGTCCCAGATCGGCTACATGATCCTGGCCGCCGGGCTGGGCCCGATCGGCTACCCCTTCGCGATCATGCACCTGGTCACCCACGGCTTCTTCAAGGCCGGCCTCTTCCTCGGGGCGGGCTCGGTGATGCACGGGATGAACGACGAGGTCGACATGCGGCGTTACGGCGGGCTGCGCCGCTATATGCCCGTCACCTTCGTCACCTTCGGCCTCGGCTATCTCGCCATCATCGGCTTCCCCGGGCTGTCCGGCTTCTTCTCCAAGGACAAGATCATCGAGGCGGCCTTCGCCAGGGGCGGCACCGAGGGCTGGATCCTGGGCGGCGCGGCCCTGCTGGGCGCGGCCATCACGGCGTACTACATGACGCGCGTGATGCTGCTGACCTTCTTCGGCGAGAAGCGCTGGCAGCCGGACGCACAGGGCGAGTTGCCGCATCCGCACGAGTCGCCGAAGACGATGACGATCCCGATGATCGTGCTCGCCGTCGGCTCGGTCCTCGCGGGCGGCCTGTTCAGCGTCAACGACGCCTTCCTGAAGTGGCTGGAGCCCGTCACCGGCCATGAGGAGGGCCACTCGCCCGTCACCGCCGTGCAGGTCACCACGGCCACCTTGGTGGTCCTCTTCATCGGTGTGGCGGTCGCCTGGTCGCAGTACGGGCGCCGGCCCGTGCCGGTCACGGCGCCGGCCGGGAGCCTGCCGGTGCGGATCGCCCGCCGCGATCTGCTCCAGGACGACATCAACCACATCGTGCTGGTCCGGGGCGGCGAGCACCTGACCCGGAGCCTGGTCTACGTCGACCACACGCTGGTGGACGGCGTCGTCAACGGCACCGCCGCCGCCGTCGGCGGGCTGTCGGGCCGGATGCGCAGGCTCCAGAACGGCTTCGCGCGGTCGTACGCGGTCTCGATGTTCGGCGGTGCGGCGGTGCTCATCGCCGCGACCCTGCTGATGAGGGCGGTCTAGTCATGTCATTTCCCCTGCTGACGGCCACGGCGGTGGTGCCCGCGCTGGGCGCGGTCGCCACGGCCGCCGTCCCGGCCGAGCGGCGCGCGGCCGCCAAGTGGCTCGCGCTGGCCGTCTCGCTGGTCACCCTGGTGCTGGCGGCCGTGCAGCTCGTGCGCTTCGACCCGGACGCGAAGGGCCCGTTCCAGCTCACCGAATCGCACGCTTGGATCGCCGACTTCGGGGTCCGCTACGAGCTGGGCGTCGACGGCATCTCGGTCGTGCTGATCGGGCTGACCGCGCTGCTGATCCCCTTCATCGTGCTCGCCGGCTGGCACGACGCCGACCCCCTGGAGACCCGCTCCTCGCGCTGGCGGCCCACCCAGGGCTTCTTCGCGCTGATCCTGATGGTCGAGGCGATGGTGGTGATCGCCTTCGAGGCCACCGACGTCTTCCTCTTCTACATCTTCTTCGAAGCCATGCTCATCCCGATGTACTTCCTCATCGGCGGCTTCGGCGACCGGGCGGGGGAGCGCGGCGAGGCCGAGAGCGCCACCCAGCGCTCGTACGCGGCGGTGAAGTTCCTGCTCTACAACCTCGTCGGCGGCCTGATCATGCTCGCCGCGGTCATCGGGCTCTACGCGGTCACCGCCGACCAGCTGGGGCACGGCACCTTCTCCCTGACGGAGATCGTCCAGGCTCGCGCCGCCGGGAAGCTGGACTTCGCCACCACCACCGAACGGGCGCTGTTCCTCGGCTTCTTCTTCGCCTTCGCCGTCAAGGCGCCGCTGTGGCCGCTGCACACCTGGCTGCCCAACGCCATGGGCGAGGCCACCGCGCCCGTCGCCGTGCTGATCACCGCGGTGGTCGACAAGGTCGGCACGTTCGCGATGCTCCGCTTCTGCCTTCAGCTCTTCCCCGAGGCGTCGAAGTGGGCGACCCCGGTGATCCTGGTGCTGTCGCTGATCAGCATCCTCTACGGGGCGCTGCTGGCCGTCGGGCAGCGGGACATCAAGCGCCTGGTCGCCTACGCCTCGATCTCGCACTTCGGCTTCATCGTCCTGGGCATCTTCGCGATGACCACCCAGGGCCAGAGCGGCGCGACGCTCTACATGGTCAACCACGGGATCTCCACCGCCGCGCTGATGCTGGTCGCGGGCTTCCTGATCTCCCGGCGCGGCTCCCGGCTCATCGGCGACTACGGCGGGGTGCAGAAGGTGGCCCCCCTGCTCGCCGGCACCTTCCTGGTCGGCGGTCTGGCCACCCTGTCGCTGCCGGGGCTCGCGCCCTTCGTCTCCGAATTCCTGGTCCTGGTGGGCACCTTCAGCCGCTATCCGGCCGCAGGTGTCATCGCCACCGTCGGCATCGTGCTCGCCGCGCTCTACGTCCTCGTGCTCTACCAGCGGACGATGACCGGCCCGGTGTCCGAGTCCGTACGGGAGATGCCCGACCTGCGGGCGCGGGAGCTGGCCGTGGTCGCGCCGCTGATCGCGCTGCTGCTGTTCCTGGGCGTCTATCCCAAGCCCGTGACGCAGTTGCTGGACCCGGCGGTCGCGCACACCATGTCGCAGGTCCACAAGAGCGATCCCCAGCCCGACACGCATGTGAACGATGTGGAGGCCGCCAAGTGAGTCACGCGGAAATTGTCCACAGCCTGTGGACACTGGCGGCGGCCGAGGCGCCGAAGAAGATCCCCGGCCCGCACATCGAGTACGCCCAGCTCTCCCCGACGCTGATCGTGCTCGGCGCCGCGATCCTGGGCGTCCTCGCCGAGGCCTTCCTGCCGCGCCGGGTCCGCCATCCCGCCCAGCTGGCGCTGACGGCCCTCGGTCTGGCCGCGGCCTTCGCCGCCGTCGTCGCGCTGGCGGCGGGCGGCTACGCGTCGGACAAGTCCCATGTGGCGGCCATGGGCGCCGTCGCCGTCGACGGGCCCGCGCTGTTCCTCCAGGGCACCATTCTCCTCGTCGCCCTGGTGGCCGTGTTCACCTTCGCCGAGCGCCGGCTCGACCCCGCGGCCGACGGCCGGCCCGTCGACTCCTTCGCCGCGCAGGCCGCGGCCGTGCCGGGCGGGGAAGCCGAGCGGGAGGCGGTGGCGGCGGGCCTGGTCACCACCGAGGTCTTCCCGCTGGTGCTCTTCGCCGTCGGCGGCATGCTCGTCTTCCCCGCCGCGGACGACCTGCTGACGCTGTTCATCGCCCTGGAGGTGTTCTCCCTCCCGCTGTACATCCTGTGCGGCCTGGCCCGCCGCCAGCGGCTGCTGTCGCAGGAGTCGGCCGTCAAGTACTTCCTGCTGGGCGCCTTCTCCTCCGCGTTCCTCCTCTTCGGGATCGCGCTGCTCTACGGCTACGCGGGCACCGTCACCTACGCGGGCATCGCCGACGTCGTCGGCGGCACCACGCGGGTCATGGACCCGGCGCTCGCAGGGAGCACGGCCAATGACGCGCTGCTGCTGGTCGGCGGGGCGATGGTGCTGATGGGGCTGCTGTTCAAGGTCGGCGCGGTGCCCTTCCACATGTGGACGCCCGACGTCTACCAGGGCGCCCCCACACCGGTCACCGGCTTCATGGCGGCGGCGACCAAGGTCGCGGCCTTCGGCGCGCTGCTGCGGCTGCTCTATGTGGTCCTGCCGGGCATGCGCTGGGACTGGCGGCCCGTGATGTGGGGCGTCGCGATCGTCACGATGCTCGTCGGCGCGATCGTGGCCGTCACCCAGACGGATGTGAAGCGGCTGCTGGCCTACTCCTCCATCGCCCACGCGGGCTTCATCCTCGCCGGTGTCATCGCGGCCACCCCCGAAGGCGTCTCCTCGGTCCTCTTCTATCTGGCCGCCTACTCCTTCGTCACGCTGGGCGCGTTCGCGGTGGTGACGCTGGTGCGGGACGCGGGCGGCGAGGCGACGCACCTGTCGAAGTGGGCGGGGCTCGGGCGGCGTTCACCGCTGGTCGCGGCGGTCTTCGCGGTCTTCCTGCTGGCCTTCGCGGGCATCCCGCTCACCAGCGGCTTCGCGGGGAAGTTCGCGGTGTTCAAGGCGGCCGCGCAGGGCGGGGCGGCGCCGCTGGTCATCGTCGGTGTGCTGTCCTCGGCGATCGCCGCGTTCTTCTACATCCGGGTGATCGTGCTGATGTTCTTCAGCGAGCCCAAGGCCGAGGGCCCCACCGTCGCGGTGCCCAGCCCGCTGACGTCCTCGGCCATCGCCATCGGCGTCGTGGTCACCCTCGTCCTCGGTCTGGCCCCGCAGTACTTCCTGGAACTGGCCGGGCAGGCGGGCGTCTTCGTCCGGTAGCCCCACCCGCGGTACGGACGGCGCCCGGCACCCCTCGGCAGGGGTGCCGGGCGCCGTCGTGCGCGCGTCAGCCGGCGGGCTTGGCGGGGATGCCGGCCGGCAGCCCGGCGGGCAGGCCCGCGGGCTTGCCGTCGGCGCCCACGGCCTTGGTGAGGGTGTCCTCCTTGCCGGAGGCCCAGGCGATCGTCAGCGACTTGCCGTCGAAGCTCTTGACGGTGCCCTTGCTGTAGTCGGTGCTGCCGTCCTGGCAGTGGGTGATCTCCAGCGTGACGGGCTGCGCGTTGTCGACGACATTGCCGGAGCACGCCGTCTTCCCGCTGAGCATCACCTTGCTGCCGGCGAACGACAGGATCAGCAGGCTCTGGTCGGTCAGCTTGCCCTTCGACCAGCCGCCCTTGAGGTCGGCGGCCGAGACGCGCTGCGCGGGGGCGCTCGACGCGGCGCCGCCCGGCGTCGGCTTCCCGCTGTCGGCGGTCGCCGGGGCCGTGGCCCCGGTCTCCTTGCTCTTGTCGCCGCCCTTGTCGCTGCTGCTGCCACAGCCGGTCATCAGCACAGCGGCCACCGCGGCCGCCCCCGTGATCTGTACTGCCTTGCGCACGTGCGCCCTTTCCTTTGTCATGTCCCGACCCGGTGGGGCCGGGCACGACAAGCTAGCAGCACGCTCGCGCGTCACCCGCCTCCGCAGCCGCCTCCACAGGCGCCGCCCCCGCAGCTGTGGCCGCCGGAGCCGTGCCCACCGCCGTCACCACCGGCGGTGGCGCCGCTCCCGTCGGAGGAGGAGTCCTGCGAGACGTTGCGGTACACGCCGTAGGCGGTCCACTCGTTGCGCATGTGCCGCCGCAGCTCCTTGCGGTCGTGTCGGCGTTTCCAGTCCGGATACAGGTCCTTGGCGACGCCCGTCGCGGATATCAGCCCGGCGAGCATCCGGTCCCGTCGGCCGGGGAAGCCGGCCGCCCGGGCCTCCTCGAAGCGCTGCCGGGTCGCGGTGGTCAGATCGTTCGGCCCGACGGGGTAGCGCAGCTGCCGGTCCACGGAGAACCGCTCGGGCGCCTTCGCGGTGAGGATCCGGCGCTCCACCAGGCCGACGATCCAGGGCTCCTCGACATGCCGGGAGGCCGTCCGGATCCACCGGTGCGTCGAGGTGCCCACCCGGAAGAGCCGCGAACGCCCCTTCGAGGAGGGCTTGCCGAGCTCGGGGAGGCTCGCCAGCGGCAGGGCGAGCCGCTGGTCCGCCGGAGGGATGCCGGCGACCCTGACGGGCCCGCCGCGGTCCTCCGCCACGAGCCCGCGCAGCTCCAGTTCGGCCAGGACGGCCCCGGCCAGGCCGTACGCCAGATGCCGCGTGGGGCACAGCCGCACGCCGTACGACGGCGAGTGGGAGAGGAGTAACAGCTCCTCGGGCAGGGTGAGGCCGGCGGCCTCTTCACCGCTCATGGCCCTGGTACCACCTCGCGCGCCGGTGCGATCCGCCCCGTGACCTCGCCCAGGCCGACGCGCGCGCCGTTCGCGCCGGGCGCCCACGCGGTGATGGTCACCACGTCGCCGTCCGCCAGCCAGGGGCCCTTGCCCTGGGTGAGCTCCAGCAGGCAGCCCAGCTGGTCCGGCTCGGGGCCGCTGACCGTGCCGGAGGCGTAGAAGTCGCCGGTGCGCAGCGAGGCGCCGTTGACGGTCATATGGGCAAGCTGCTGGGCGGCCGTCCAGTACATGGCGGAGAAGGGCGGCCGGGAGACGACCTCGCCGTTGATCCGCACCTCGATGCGCAGGTCGATGCCGCCGGGCTCGGCCGTCGCGTCGTCCAGATAGGGGAGCAGCGGGTGGGTGCGCTCCGGCGCGGGCGTGCGGGCCGTGTCGAAGGCGTCCAGCGGGGTGATCCACGCGGAGACGGAGGTGGCGAACGACTTGCCGAGGAAGGGGCCCAGCGGCACGTACTCCCAGGCCTGGAGGTCGCGGGCCGACCAGTCGTTGACGAGGCAGACGCCGAACACGTGCTCGCGGAAGGCGTCGAGCGGCACGGGGGTGTTCTCGGGGGCGGGGGTGCCGACGACGAAGCCGACCTCGGCCTCGATGTCGAGGCGCAGGGAGGGGCCGAAGGTGGGGGTGGTGTCGGTGGGAGCCTTGCGCTGGCCCTGGGGGCGTACGACGTCGGTGCCCGAGACGACGATCGTGCCGGCGCGCCCGTGGTAACCGATGGGCAGGTGCTTCCAGTTCGGGGTGAGCGGCTCCGGCGCGTCGGGGCGGAAGATGCGGCCCACGTTGGAGGCGTGGTGCTCGCTGGCGTAGAAGTCGACGTAGTCGGCGACCTCGAAGGGCAGCCGCAGCGTGACCTCCTCCAGCGGGTGGAAGTGCGGCCCGTCCAGCCAGCCGCGGAGCTCCGCGCGCACGGCCTGCCAGGTGGGGCGGCCGGCGGCCAGCAGGGGGTTGAGGGTGGGCGCCTCCAGCAGCCCGGCGTAGGCGGAGCCGTGGGCGGCGGCGGCCGCGGCGGCGTCCAGGACGTACGCGCCGTAGCGCACGCCGATCCGGGGGCGGTCGGGAGCGTCCGCGGTGGTGAAGACGCCGTAGGGGAGGGTGTCCGCGCCGAAGGGGTCGCCTTCGGGCAGCTCGGGGCGGTTCTGGGGCATGGGACGCTGCCTCGCCTTCCGGTGAGCTCAGGGGGCCTGATGGGCCCGGTGACCTGATCCACACAGTACTTACGTTTCTCTCCGCGATATAGGTTCGGCAGCCCCCGTGGGCCTGCGGTTCCGGCCGGGGGTCCGGGGGTTGTCCCCCGGAAGACACAGCAAGGGTGAAGCCGTCCGGGCAAGAGGTGTCCGACAGGTGTCCGACCGCTGGCTAAAGGGAGGGCAATGTCCGGTAACTCCTTGCTGGAGGGGTCGATTCCGAAGTAGCGTCCTAAGTCGGGTCACACACAGTGGGGGGCCGCTGAGGCTGGGTGGCCGAGGGGGGTGCTGGTGGCGAGCAGGATCGCGCCCGTGGCGGCGGACCGGTCCGTACCCGGGCTGATGGTGAAGATCGGCGACTATCCCCTGCACCATGGCGGCGTCGGCGCCATCCGCAGCCTCGGCAGGCTGGGCGTTCCGATGTACGCCGTCACCGAGGACAGATGGACCCCCGCCGCCGTCTCCCGCTATCTGCGCTCCGGGTTCGTCTGGCCGACGACCGGCACGGAGCGGGCGGAGGAGCTGGTGGCGGGCCTGCTGGGGATCGGGCGGCGGATCGGGCGCCCGGCCGTGCTGATCCCCACCGACGAGGAGGCGGCGGTCCTGATCGCCGAGAACGCCGAGTCGCTCGCGGGCTCCTTCCTCTTCCCGCCGGTGGAGCGCACGCTGCCGCGCCGGCTGGCCAGCAAGCAGGGGCTCCATGAGCTGTGCGTGGAGCACGGGGTGCCCGCCCCGGCGACGCTGTTCCCCGCGTCGTTCGAGGAGATCGAGAAGTACGCCTCGGTCGCCGCGTTCCCGGTCGTCGCCAAGAACCGGGAGGCGTTCGAGCGGCGGCGGCGTCCCGCGGTGCTCGGCACCACCCGGATCGGCGGGCCCCGGGAGCTGCTGGAGCTGGCGCGCGGCTGGGGGCCCTCCCCGGGGGTGATCCTCCAGGAGTACCTGCCGCGCGAGCACGCCGAGGACTGGATCGTCCACGCCTACTTCGACGCGGAGTCCACCCCGCTGGCGATGTTCACGGGCGTCAAGGTGCGCTCCTGGCCGCCGCACGCGGGCATGACCGCCAACGCCTATGTCGTCGACAATCCGGAACTGGCCGCCATGGCGGCGCAGTTCATCAAACAGATCGGCTTCTGCGGGATCATCGACCTGGACTGGCGCTTCGACCGGCGTGACGGCCGGTACAAGCTGCTGGACTTCAACCCCCGCATGGGCGCCCAGTTCCGGCTCTTCGAGAACGAGGCCGGCATCGACGTCGTCCGGGCCCAGCACCTGGACCTCACCGGCCGTCCCGTTCCGGAGGCCGAGCAGCTCACGGGCCGCCGTTTCATCGTCGAGAACATCGACCTGCCCGCCTTCGCCGCCTACCGGCGCAGCGGCTACACCACCCCGCACGCCCCCGCCCGGGCCAGCGGCACCGAGCTGGCGTGGGCCGCCCGCGACGACATGAAGCCCTTTTTCACCATGCTCGCCCGGCTTGTACGGCCGGGCGCCCGGCATCTGTGGCAGCTGTGGCGCACCCGGCGCCGCGCCGCCTCGGCCGCCCCGCACCACCGATAACGCCCGTACCGATAACGCCCGTATTCGCCACGCCGAACACCCCGCGTGCCCTGGGAGGGGATCCGTGACACTTCCCGTAGCCGTCATCGGGGCCGGTCCGTACGGCCTCTCGACCGCAGCCCACCTCAAAGCGCGTGCCGTGCCGACGCGCGTCTTCGGCTCGCCGATGGTGAGCTGGCGGGAGCACATGCCCGCCGGGATGCTGCTGAAATCCACTCCCGCGGCCTCCGACATCGACGCCCCCCAACCCGGGCACACCCTCTTCGACTACTGCCAGGACGTCGGCGAACGCCGTTTTGAGTCCGACTGGGACGCCATTCCGGTGGAGACCTTCGCCGGATACGGGATGTGGTTCCAGCAGCGGCTGGTGCCCCAGCTGGAGCGGGAGCGGGTGGTGTCGGTCGACCGGCGCGGCCCCGGCGGGGGCTTCGAGCTGAAGCTGGACTCGGGGGAGCAGTTCGCGGCGCGGGCCGTGGTCGTCGCCACGGGGCTGAGCGGGCTGGCCCAGCTGCCGCCCGAGCTCGCGGCGGCCGTCCCGGGCGGGCCCTCGGCGAGCGGGCCGGTCTCGCACAGCTCCCAGCACCGTGACCTCTCCCTCCTCGCGGGCAAGGACGTGGTGGTCGTGGGCGCAGGGCAGTCGGCGCTGGAGAGCGCCGTGCTGCTGGCCGAGGCGGGCGCGGCGTCGGTGCGGGTGCTGGCGCGGCGCCGGGGCGCGGTCCGCTTCGGCGCGGCGCCCGACGGGCAGTCGCTGCTCAAGCCCGACACCCCCTTCGGACGGGCCTGGTCGCTGTACGCCTTCTCGTACTACGCGGACGGCTTCCGCCGGCTGCCCGCGCCCACCCGGCAGTATCTGGTGCGCCGGGTGCTGGGGCCGCTGGGCGCGTGGTGGCTGCGCGAGCGCTTTGTGGGCCGGGTGCAGGTCACCGAGGGGAAGCGGATCGTCCGCGCCCGAGTGGAATCGGGCCGTCCAGTTCTTACGCTGACAGCGTCGGGCGACGGCCCCGACCGGGACGGCGCCGAGAGCGAGCTCCGCGCCGACCATGTCATCGCCGCCACCGGCTACCGGATGGATGTGGCGGCCATGGACTTCCTCGGCGCCGGGCTGCGCACCCGCCTCCTGGTGAGCGCCGGAGGCCCCCGGCTGATGGCCGGATATCACTCCTCCGTACCCGGCCTGTACTTCACCGGACTGCCCTCCGCCGCCAGCTACGGGCCCGTCATGCGCTTTGTCTGCGGCACCGAGTACGCCTCTCCGCGGCTGGCCAGGGCGGTGGTGGGACAGGAGTGAGGGGCTGTGTTCTAGGGGGCTGTGCCTTTTAGGGGATTATGGCCGGAAAAAAGACAGTGGCCCCGGCGCTGCCGCACGGCAGCGCCGGGGCCACTGTCCTGCTGTGGGGACTGAGGGTGCCCACGGTGATCGACAGCCGACCGGATACGCTGACTTTTGGTGAAGACAGCGACACATCGACAATCCCCGTGTTCGCAGGCAGACAGGAGTAACCCTCGTGACCGTCGTCGGGCCTTTCTTTGGGCTGAGCGTGCGGGACCAGGCTCTTGAAGCCGATGTCCAGGCCGGGTTGGCCGCTGTCGAGGAGGGCCTCATCGAGGCCACCAAGAGCGGCGTCCCCTTCATCACCGAGGCCGCCCAGCACCTGGTCAAGGCCGGAGGCAAGCGGTTCCGCCCCCTGCTGGTGACGCTCGCCGCGCAGTTCGGCGACCCCTACGCCCCCGGTGTGGTGCCCTCGGCCGTCGTCGTCGAGCTCACCCACCTGGCCACCCTCTACCACGACGACGTCATGGACGAGGCCGACGTCCGCCGCGGCGTGCCCAGCGCCAATGTGAACTGGGGTAACTCCGTGGCCGTCCTCACCGGCGACTTCCTCTTCTCCCGCGCCTCGCGGATCCTCGCCGACCTCGGCCCCGAGGCCGTGCGCATCCAGGCCGAGGCCTTCGAGCGCCTGGTCACCGGCCAGATCCTGGAGACGGCCGGCCCCCAGAACGGCCGCGACCCCATCGAGCACTACCTCGACGTCCTCGCCGGCAAGACCGGCTCCCTGGTCGCCGTCGCCGGCCGCTACGGCGCCATGATGTCCGGCGCCGACGAGCGCGTCGTCGAGATCCTCACCCACTACGGCGAGCGCCTGGGCATCGCCTTCCAGCTCGCCGACGACGTGCTGGACATCGCCAGCGACTCCCACGAGTCCGGCAAGACCCCGGGCACCGACCTCCGCGAGGGCATCCCCACCCTGCCCGTCCTCCACCTGCGGGCCCGGGCCGCCGCCACCGGCGACCCCGAGGACCTGGAGCTGTGCCGGATGCTCGAGGGCGACCTCGCCGACGACGCCCTCCACGCCGAGGTGCTCCGCCGGCTGCGCACCCACCCGGCGCTGGAGCAGGCCCGCCGCGACACCATCCGCTACGCCGAGGAGGCGCGCGCGACCCTGGCCCCGCTGCCCGAGTGCTTCGCGAAGACGGCGCTCGAAGAGCTGTGCGACGCCGTGGTCCACCGCGCGGGCTAGCGACCTGCCCTGACGGCCCGGGGAACTCCGCCACGCGGCCGGCGCGTCATACCCAAGGCGTACGGGCAGTTGATCCCGTCGGCTGACGACGGGAAGCCGCCGCCCTGATGGAATCGAAGGGTAAGGCCGCTGCCGACGACGGAGGGTAGAGCACATGGCAGAGAACCAGCCGACACCAGAGGCGCAGGACTTCGAGGGACCGGCCCGGCGCCGTCGCAAGGCCGTCCGTTACGCCGTGCCGGTCGCGGTGGCGGGCGTCGCGGCGGCCACGATCGGCATCGGGTCGGCCCTCGCCAGCACCGGTGACCCGGATCTGCCGAAGATCAGCGCGCAGGACCTCATAGCCAAGATGGCCCAGTCGGACACCCAGCGGATGTCCGGATCCATCAAGATCAACACGGATCTGGGTCTGCCCTCGCTGCCGTCGGGCCTCTCCTTCGGTGACGGGGACAAGAAGGGCGAGGGCAAGAAGGACGGTTCCGCGCCGTCCCCGCAATCCAAGCTCACCGAGCTCGCCGCCGGTTCGCACACGCTCCGGCTGGCCGTGGACGGACCCGACAAGCAGCGGGTGTCGATCGTCGAGCGCGCCGCCGAGTACAGCGTCGTCCGCAACGGCGCCGACGTCTGGGCGTACGACAGCGCCGGCAACACGGTGCACCACTCCAAGGCGCCCGAGGCACAGCGCGACCACGGCAAGGACGCCAAGGACGCCAAGGGCGACGTGCTGCCGAAGGACCTGGGCGGCGCCTCGCCGCAGGAGCTGGCCAAGAAGGTCCTCGCCGCCGCCGACGGGACGACGGCCGTCACCGTCGACGGCACGGCCAAGGTGGCCGGCCGGGACGCCTACCAGCTGCTGATCAAGCCCAAGGCGGACGACACGACGGTCGGCTCGATCCGGATCGCGGTCGACGCGAAGAACGGTGTGCCGCTGAAGTTCACCCTCGCGCCCAAGGGCGGCGGCAAGGCGGTCGTCGACGCGGCCTTCACCAAGGTCGACTTCGGCAAGCCGGGTGCCGGCACGTTCGACTTCACCCCGCCCAAGGGCGCCAAGGTGACCGAGGGCGACGCGGAGAAGCCCAAGGCCGACCACAAGGCCGACCACCAGGGCGGTCTCCCCGGGATGCTGGGCATGCCCGGCGCCGACGGCGCCGCCGCCGGCAAGTCGAAGGTCATCGGCAAGGGCTGGAGCTCCATCGCCGAGTTCGACGCCGGCAAGGACGCCTCGGCCGCGCTGAACGGCAAGGACGCCGGCGCCGGGAAGAAGAAGGCCGGCGGCAAGGGCGGCGCGGACGCCCAGACGCTGCTGGACGGCTTCGGCACCAAGGTCTCGGGCGACTTCGGCTCCGGTCGGGTCTACAGCACCCGGATCGTCAACGTCCTGATGACGGACGACGGCAAGGTCTACGCCGGCGCGGTCACCAAGGACGCGCTGGTCAAGGCCGCGAACGCGAAGCAGCACGCGAAGTAGGCGGGCTGCCGCCCCGGCCGAGGCCCGGAACGCGCGTGCACACGGCGCCTCCGGGCCGCCAAGTGGCCCTGGGGCGCAGGGCGAGAGGAGACACCGTGGAGGGCGCCGTGATCGAGACGGTCGCGCTGACGAAGCGCTTCGGCGGCCAGCTCGCCGTCGACCGGCTCGACCTCGTCGTGCCGCGCGGCAGCGTCTTCGGCTTCCTCGGCCCCAACGGCTCCGGGAAGACCACCACCATCCGGATGCTCATGGGCCTCATCGAGCCCACCTCCGGTGCCGCCCGGGTGCTCGGCCAGGAGATGCCGCGCGCCGGGCGGCGCGTCCTGCCCAAGGTGGGGGCCCTGATCGAGGGCCCCGCGCTCTACGGCTTCCTCTCCGGCCGCGACAACCTCGTACGGTTCGACGCCGCCGACCCCACCGCCGACCCCCGCACCCGCGCCGCGCGGGTCGCCGCCGCGCTGGAACGGGTGGGGCTGACGAGCGCGGCGGGCAAGAAGGCCCGCGCCTACTCCCTCGGCATGAAACAGCGGCTCGGCCTGGCCGCCGCCCTGCTCCGGCCGCGCGAACTCCTCGTCCTGGACGAGCCCACCAACGGCCTCGACCCGCAGGGCATGCGCGAGATCCGTGCCCTGGTGCGCGGGCTGGCGGCGGAGGGCACCACGGTCTTCCTCTCCTCCCACCTCCTCGACGAGATCGAGCAGGTCTGCACCCACGCCGCCGTCATGGCCCAGGGCCGGCTCCTCACCCAGGGCACGGTCCGGGAACTGGCCGCCTCGGCCCGCGGCCGGCTGGCCGTCACC
The DNA here is from genome assembly GCF_042892945.1 of Streptomyces sp. NPDC001678. NCBI lineage: Bacteria > Bacillati > Actinomycetota > Actinomycetes > Kitasatosporales > Streptomycetaceae > Streptomyces > Streptomyces sp. NPDC001678. The sequence goes on from NZ_JBIAUP010000006.1 coordinate 92,770, forward strand.
ACTCCCGACACGGCGGAGGCCGTACGGGTCCTCAAGGAGCACGGAGTGCACGACCTCACGGTCACCGACGACCGCGTCACCGGCGAACTCCCGCCCGGCGGCCCGGCGGTGGATCTCGCCGACCTCAACACCGCGCTCGTCCGGGCGGAGGTGCGCGTACGGTCCTTCGGCACCGAGCGGGCCTCACTGGAGGACGCGTTCGTCGCACTGACCGGGGAGGGTTTCGATGTCGCGGGCTGAGACACTGCCGTTCGGGAGGCCGTCGCTGTCGCTGTCCCTGTACCGCAGCGAGGTGACGACGACCTTCCGGCGCTGGCGCACGCTCGCCCTGCTGGGCGTGCTGGCGGCCGTGCCGGTTCTCGTCGGTATCGCGGTGCGGATCGAGACGGGACGCGGCGGGTCGGGCGGACGTGATGGTGGTGGCGGCCCGGCGTTCATCGGGCAGGTCGCCGGCAACGGCCTCTTCCTCGTCTTCGCCTCGCTCGCCGCGACCCTGCCGTTCTTCCTGCCGATGGCGATCGGGGTGATCGCGGGCGACGCCGTGGCGGGCGAGGCCTCCGCGGGCACGCTGCGGTATCTGCTGGTCGCCCCGGCCGGGCGGACCCGGCTGCTGCTCGCCAAGTTCACGACGACCGTTCTCTTCGCCTTCGCCGCCACGCTCGTCGTCGCCGCCTCGGCGCTGGCGGTGGGCGCGCTGCTCTTCCCGGTCGGCGAGGTGACGCTGATCAGCGGGACGACGGTGTCGTTCGGCGAGGGGCTGCTGCGCGCGCTGGCGATCGCCGGGGTGGTCGCCCTGTCGCTGACCGGGCTCGCGGCGCTGGGCCTGTTCGTCTCGACGCTCACCAACAGTGGGATCGCGGCGATGGCCACGACGGTGGGGCTGCTGATCACGGTGCAGATCCTGGATCAGTTTCCGCAGCTGGCGGCTGTTCAGCCGTATCTGTTCCCGCACTACTGGCTGAGTTTCGCGGACCTGTTGCGGGAGCCCGTCTATTGGGATCAGATCCTGCGCAACCTGGGGTTGCAGGGGCTGTACGTGGCCGTGTTCGGCTCGGCGGCGTGGGCGCGGTTCACGTCGCGGGACGTGACGGTGTGAGCCTCCGCCCCGGACCGGGGTCCGGGGCGGAGCCCCGGGTCAGAACGTGAGCTTCCAGCCCGCCACGTACCCCTCGTCCTGCGCGGCGACGTCCTGCACGCGCAGCTTCCACGTGCCGTTCGCGGTTTCCGTGGACGCGTTGACGGTGTAGGTCTCGGTGACGTCCGCGGCCGAGTCGGAGTTGCTGGAGTCCTTCAGCCGGTAGGCGCGCCCGCTCGGGCCGACGAGGTCGATCGCCAGGTCGCCCCGGTAGGTGTGCTTGATGTCGACGCCGACCTTGAGCGCGGCGGGCGCGTTGCCGGTGACGCCGGAGACGGTGAGCGGGGACTCCACGGCCGGGCCCGCGTCGGGGATGGCGACCCGCGACTTGCTCTCGAAGACGGTGCCGCCGCCGGGCGGGGTGGTGGAGCCGCCGCTCAGGTTCCAGATGGCGTAGGCGATCGCGTCGCTGTTGTTGTCGAGCGCCTTGTCGTCGATGTTGGAGATGGTGTCGCACGAGGCGTGGTAGCAGCGGTCGAACGCCAGGCCGGACGTGCCGCCCCACTTCTGGGCCTGCTCGGCGGTCTTGATGTAGTCCGCGCCGCTGAAGAGGCCGCCGACGGCTATCCCCGCGTTCTTGAAGGGCGCGTGGTCGGAGCGGCCGTCGCCCTCGGTCTCTATCTCGGTGGGGATGTTGCGGGTGGCGAAGAAGTCCTTGAAGACGCCTTCGAGCCGCGTGTCGTCGTCGTAGACGAAGTAGCCCGGGTTGGGCGAGCCGATCATGTCGAAGTTCAGATAGCCGTCGATCTTCGCGCGCTCGGCCGCGGGCAGGTTGTTGACGTAGCTCTTCGACCCGACCATGCCCAGCTCCTCCGCGCCCCACCAGGCGAAGCGGAGGTGCTTGTCGGGCTTGTAGTTCTGCTTGGCGACGGTGAGGGCGACCTCGAGGATGCCCGCCGAGCCGGAGCCGTTGTCGTTGATGCCGGGGCCCCGGGTGACGGAGTCGAGGTGGGAGCCGGCGAAGACCACGTGGTTGGCGTCCCCGCCGGGCCAGTCGGCGATGAGGTTGTAGCCGGTCGAGCCCGAGGAGGTGAACTGCTGGACGGTGGTGGTGAAGCCGGCCGCGTCCAGCTTGCCCTTCACATAGTCGAGGGACGCCTTGTAGCCGGCGCGGCCGTGGGCGCGGTTGCCGCCGTTGGCGGTGGCGATCGACTGGAGCTGGTTCAGATGGGCCTTGACGTTGGCCCCGGATATGTCGGGCACCGCCACGGACTTGGCGGTGGTGGTCCGCCCGGCGGCCGCGGTGGTGGGAGCCGCGGTCGCCGGGACGGAGGAGACGCCCAGAAGGGCCGCTGTGACGGCCGCGCCCGAGGCGAGCAGAGCGGCGGCGGTACGTGCTCTTCGGGGCGCGGGCAGGGCTGGTCCGTTGAGTGCAAGCATGGGGGGCTCCAACTCTGTTTGACGTGGCCATGATGTTCAGGGCCCCCCGAAGGTGCGTCAAGAGCGCTTTTCGGACACCGATCACCGGTTTCCGGATATCGGTCGTCCGCTCACCCGCGCTGAGCTGTGGTTTCTGTGGCCTGAGAGGCCTCAGGGGCAATTGTGTTTTCTGTGTTGCCAGTTGCGGTCGCCCGCTCCTTGGCCTGCTTCAGCTCCACCCGGGCCTGCCGGGCCGTCCGCAGTCCGTCCCAGGTGAGCACGGCCAGCGCGAGCCAGACGAGCGCGAAGCCCGCCCAGCGCTCCGCGGGCATCGCCTCGTGGAAGACGAAGAGCCCCAGCGCGAACTGGAAGACCGGTGCGAAGTACTGCATCATCCCGAGCACCGACAGCGGCAGCCGCACCGCGGCCGCGCCGAAGGAGACCAGCGGAATCGCGGTGATCACACCGGTGCACAGCAGGAGCGCGGCATGCCCGCCGCCCTCGGAGGCGAAGGTCGAGTGCCCCTGGGCGCCGAGCACGATCAGCACCACGAGCGCCGGCAGGAACTGCACGGCCGTCTCGACGGCCATCGACTCCAGGCCGCCCAGCCCCACCTTCTTCTTGACCAGGCTGTAGGTGCTGAAGGTCGCCGCGATGGCGAGCGCGACCCACGGCGGCTTGCCGTAGCCCACGGCCAGCACGATCACGGCGGCGACGCCCACGCCCACCGCCGTCCACTGCGCCGGGCGCAGCCGCTCGCGCAGTGCGAAGACGCCCAGGGCGATGGTGGCGAGGGGGTTGATGAAGTACCCCAGGGAGGTCTCCACGACATGGCCGGAGTTCACGGCCCAGATGTAGACCCACCAGTTCGCGGAGATGACGGCCGCGCCCACCGCCGCCATCGCCAGTCGTTTCGGCTGCCGCAGCAGCGGGCGTATCCAGCCCCAGCGCTTGGTCAGGGCCAGTACGGCCCCGACCGTGACCAGCGACCACACCATGCGGTGCGCGAGGATCTCGATCGCCCCCGCGGGTTCCAGCAGCGGCCAGAAGAGGGGGAACAGCCCCCAGATCCCATAGGCGGCCACCCCGTAGAGCAGTCCTGCCCGGGTTTCGGTTCGTGCTGGCTCGGATGACACGGGGTCCCTCCCTGGGGTACGGCGACGGCGACCTTGCGACGGTAGACCCCGGCGCGCGGCACTGTCATGCCCGTATCGCATTACGGTCGTGGTGCGTGCTCCTCACGGACATGTTGCATCGCGGTGGTGACGTGGAAGGGCAGGATCGTCACCGCGACGTTCGGCAGCTGCCCCAGGACCCGGGCCATCTCCTCCGCCGTGCCGCGGTGCAGCAGCCGGCCGAGCGGCGAGGAGTAGGTGCGGCGGGGGATCAGCAGGGTGAGCGCGGTCGTGCCGTCGGCCGTCGTCCGGGCGGCGAGCGCGGCCACGGTGTGCCGCAGCCGCCGGTCGGGGCAGTCCACGAGCTCCAGCGGGACGGTCGTGCCGGACGACTCGTCCCAGCGGGCCACCAGCCGCCGCGCCCGGGGCTCGTCGATGACGAAGTGGAGGGCGCGCACCTCGTCGGGGCGCAGCTCGTGGGCGTACCGCAGGGCCTTCATCGTGGCCAGGTCGAGGCTGTCGACGAGGACGTGCACCACGTGCCGCCGCCAGTGGGGGCGGTCCGAGGTGAGGGCGGGGATGTTCTCCAGGGCCACGGCCTCCTCCCGGTACTGGCGGTTGATACGGATCAGCGCCCAGACCCCGAGCGGGAAGACCACCACGACCAGCCAGGCGCCCTCCGTGAACTTGGTGATCGCGAAGATCGCGACCACCAGCGCGGAGACCACCGCCGCGGCGAGGTTCACCGCCGTCTTCCAGTGGGACTGCCGGCGTCGCCAGTGGTGGGCCGTCATCCCGGCCGCCGCCATCGTGAAGCCGGTGAAGACGCCGATGGCGTACAGGGCGACCAGCTTGTCGACGCTGGCGCGCGTCACCAGCAGCAGCGCCATCGAGACGACGGTGAGGCAGATGATCCCGTTGGAGAAGGCGAGCCGGTGTCCGCGCCGCATCAGCTGCCGGGGCAGGAAGCGGTCCTCGGCGACGAAGCTGGCGAGGAAGGGGAAGCCGGTGAAGGGCGTGTTGGCACCCGTGTAGAGGATGAGCGCCGTCGCGAGCTGGACGTAGACGAGCCCGGCGGTGCCCGCCCAGCTGTCGCCGAAGACCAGATGGGCCTCCTGGGCGATGACGGTGGGGTTGCCGTCGGTGTAGGGGGTGGCGTGGGTGAAGTGGGCGAGCGCGGAGACGCCGAAGACCATGACGCCCAGGACGCAGCTCATCGTCGTGAGCGTCCGCCGGGCGTTGGCGCCCTGGGGGCGGCGGAAGGCGGAGACCCCGTTGGAGATGGCCTCCAGGCCGGTCAGGGAGGAGCCGCCGTTGGCGAAGGCGCGCAGCACCATGAAGAGCGACGCCCCGTACAGCCAGCCGTGCCCGGGCTCGCCGAGGGGGACGGCGCCGTGGGCGTGGATGTCCGCGTGCGGCAGCCCGCCGTCCAGCGCCCGGAGCAGCCCCACGACCAGCATGGCCGCCACGGCGAGCATAAAGAGATACGCGGGCGCGGCGAATGCCCGTCCCGCCTCCCGTACCCCGCGCAGATTCCCGTACATCAGCAGCACCACCACTCCCGCTGTGATGGGGAGCTTGAGGTGGTCGAGGCCGGTGTAGCCGTTGCCGGCGAGGTGGGCGAGGGAGATGAGGGCGTCGGTGCCGGCGGAGGTCTGTACGGCGACCGTGACGATGTAGTCGACGAGCAGTGCCACGGCCGCGATCTGCGCGACGCGCGGCCCGAAGTTCTCGCGCGCGACGACGTACGAGCCGCCGGCGCGGGTGTAGAGGGAGACGACGTCGCGGTAGGCGAGGGTCACCAGCAGCAGGACGAACAGGATCGCGCCGGTCACCGGCATCAGCAGGGTGAACGCGGCGGCCCCGACGACGGGGACGAGGATCCGCAGTATCTCCTCGCTGCCGTACGCGGTCGAGGACATGCAGTCGGAGGCGAGCACGCCCAGCGCCATCGGATTGGACAGCTTCTCCTGGGAGAGCCGCTCGGTGACCAGGGGCGGGCCGAGGAACGCGCGCTTGAGGCGGTAGGCGAGGCGGTCGCGGACGACGGGTGGTTCGGGCTCGGCCATGTTCATATGAGAGCGGCTGCCCAGCCGCCGGGGCGTCAGACGCCCCGCCGGACGGGCCGAAAACAGCCCGTCCGGCGTTTGGCGCGGATCTGGCGGAGCTACCCGACGACCGTCCAGGTGTCGTTCCCGCCGAGCAGGGCGGCCAGGTCGCCCTTGCCCTTCTGCTCGACCGCGGCCTCCAGCTGGTCCGCCATGAGCGTGTCGTAGACCGGCCGGTCCACGCTGCGGAAGACGCCGATGGGCGTGTGGTGGAGGGTGTCGGGGTCGGCGAGGCGCGAGAGGGCGAAGGCCGTGGTCGGGGACGCGGTGTGGGCGTCGTGGACCAGCACCGACGCCTCGTTCTCCGGCGTCACCGCGACGACCTTCAGATCGCCCGTGGCCGCGTCCCGTACGACGCCCTTCGCGCCGTCCACGCCGAAGCGGATCGGCTGCCCGTGCTCCAGGCGGATCACCGCCTCCTCGGCCTGCTGTTTGTCCTTGAGGGCCTCGAACGCGCCGTCGTTGAAGATGTTGCAGTTCTGGTAGATCTCCACGAGCGCGGTGCCCGGGTGGTCGGCGGCCTGTCGCAGGACCTCGGTGAGGTGCTTGCGGTCGGAGTCGACCGTGCGGGCGACGAAGGAGGCCTCGGCGCCGAGCGCCAGTGACACGGGGTTGAAGGGCGCGTCCAGGGAGCCCATGGGCGTGGACTTGGTGATCTTGCCGACCTCGGAGGTCGGGCTGTACTGGCCCTTGGTCAGCCCGTAGATCCGGTTGTTGAACAGCAGGATCTTCAGGTTGACGTTCCGCCGCAGGGCGTGGATCAGGTGGTTGCCGCCGATGGACAGCGCGTCGCCGTCGCCCGTGACGACCCACACCGACAGATCGCGGCGGGAGGTGGCCAGGCCGGTGGCGATGGCCGGGGCGCGGCCGTGGATGGAGTGCATCCCGTAGGTGTTCATGTAGTACGGGAAGCGGGAGGAGCAGCCGATGCCGGAGACGAAGACGATGTTCTCCTTCGCCAGCCCCAGCTCGGGCATGAAGCCCTGCACGGCGGCGAGGATGGCGTAGTCACCGCAGCCGGGGCACCAGCGCACCTCCTGGTCGGACTTGAAGTCCTTCATCGTCTGCCGGGCTTCGGCCTTGGGCACCAGCTTCAGCGCCTCAGTCATCGATGGCCTCCTTGAGCACGGTGGCGAGTTGCTCGGCCTTGAACGGCATTCCGCTCACCTGGGTGTACGAGCGGATGTCGACGAGGTACTTCGCCCGCAGCAGAGTGGCGAGCTGACCGAGGTTCATCTCCGGTACGACCACCTTCTCGTAACGCCCGAGGACCTCTCCCAGATTCCCGGGGAAGGGGTTGAGGTGGCGCAGATGGGCCTGGGCGATGGCACCCCCGCCCGCCCGTACGCGCCGTACCGCCGCCGTGACCGGCCCGTACGTCGAGCCCCAGCCGAGGACCAGGACACGCGCCTCGCCGGTGGGGTCGTCGACCTCGACGCCGGGGACGTCGATGCCGTCGACCTTGGCCTGGCGGGTGCGGACCATGAAGTCGTGGTTGGCCGGGTCGTAGGAGATGTTGCCCGTGCCGTCCTGCTTCTCGATGCCGCCGATGCGGTGCTCCAGGCCGGGGGTGCCGGGCACGGCCCAGGGGCGGGCCAGCGTGCGGGGGTCGCGCTTGTACGGCCAGAAGACCTCGGTGCCGTCGGCCAGTTCGTGGTTGGGCCCGGAGGCGAACTGCACCCGCAGGTCGGGCAGCTCGTCCGGCTCGGGGACCCGCCAGGGCTCGGAGCCGTTGGCCAGATAGCCGTCGCTCAGCAGGAACACCGGCGTCCGGTAGGTGAGCGCGATCCGGGCCGCGTCCAGGGCGGCGGCGAAGCAGTCGCCGGGCGTCCGGGGGGCCACGATCGGTACGGGCGCCTCGCCGTTGCGCCCGTACATCGCCTGGAGCAGATCGGCCTGCTCGGTCTTGGTGGGCAGACCGGTGGAGGGGCCGCCGCGCTGGATGTCGACGATCAGCAGCGGCAGTTCCAGCGACACGGCCAGGCCGATGGCCTCGGACTTCAGGGCCACGCCCGGGCCGGAGGTGGTGGTCACGGCGAGCGCGCCGCCGAAGGCCGCGCCCAGCGCCGCGCCGATGCCCGCGATCTCGTCCTCGGCCTGGAAGGTGCGCACGCCGAAGTTCTTGTGCTTCGACAGCTCGTGGAGGATGTCCGAGGCCGGGGTGATCGGGTACGAGCCCAGATAGAGCGGCAGGTCCGCCTGTCGGGCGGCGGCGATCAGACCATAGGACAGAGCGAGGTTGCCGGAGATGTTGCGGTAGGTGCCGGGCGGGAACGCGGCGGTGGCCGGGGCGACCTCGTAGGAGACCGCGAAGTCCTCCGTCGTCTCACCGAAGTTCCACCCCGCCCGGAAGGCGGTGACATTGGCCTCCGCGATCTGAGGCTTCTTGGCGAACTTCTTCCGCAGGAACGCCTCGGTGCTCTCCGTCGGCCGGTGGTACATCCACGACAACAGGCCGAGCGCGAACATGTTCTTGCTGCGCTCCGCCTCCTTGCGGGAGAGGCCGTACTCCTTGAGCGCCTCGATGGTCAGCGTCGTCAGCGGCACCGGGTGGACGTTGTAGGCGTCCAGGGAGCCGTCCTCCAGCGGGTTGCTGTCGTAACCCACCTTGGCCATGGGGCGTTTGGTGAACTCGTCCGTGTTGACGATGATCTCCGCGCCGGGCGGCACGTCCGCGATATTGGCCTTGAGCGCGGCCGGGTTCATCGCGACCAGCACGTTCGGCGCGTCGCCGGGGGTGAGGATGTCGTGGTCGGCGAAGTGGAGCTGGAACGAGGACACGCCCGGAAGGGTGCCGGCGGGAGCCCGGATCTCGGCCGGGAAGTTCGGCAGGGTGGAGAGGTCGTTGCCGAACGACGCCGTCTCGGAAGTGAAACGATCTCCCGTGAGCTGCATGCCGTCACCCGAGTCACCCGCGAAACGGATGATCACCCGGTCCAGACGCCGGACTTCCTTGGCGCCGTCCGGGCCGCCGGTGTCCGGGCCCTCGGTCGGGCCGCGTTGTCCGGCGAGGCGTTCACGGGCGTCGGCCTCGCCGCCCGGACCGTCTGATGCGGCCTGTTCGGCCGGGCTGCTGACCTGGCTGGTCACTGCTTCGGACCTCCCTCGTGGCGGCGCCGGCCGGACGATGGCGCCGACCGGCGATCCCACGGCCATCGTACGTGGGCAAGGGCAGCCTTCCCCGGGGGGATCAACGAATCAACAGCGGACTGTTCGGACTGTTCGAGATCCCCGGCCTGTTCGGATCGTCAGGACCGCAGATACGTGAGTACCGCCAGCACCCGGCGGTGGTCGCCCTCGCTCGGGGAGAGCCCCAGCTTCAGGAAGATGTTGCTGACGTGCTTCTCCACCGCGCCGTCGCTGACCACGAGCTGCTTGGCGATGGCGGAGTTCGTCCGGCCCTCCGCCATCAGGCCGAGGACCTCCCGCTCGCGCGGGGTGAGCCCGGCCAGTACGTCCTGCTTGCGGCTGCGGCCCAGCAGCTGGGCGACGACCTCGGGGTCCAGCGCGGTCCCGCCGCGCGCCACGCGGACCACCGCGTCCACGAACTCGCGCACCTCGGCGACCCGGTCCTTCAGCAGATAGCCGACGCCCCGGGTGCTGCCGGCCAGCAGCTCCGTCGCGTACTGCTCCTCCACGTACTGCGAGAAGACCAGCACCCCCAGCTCCGGGTGGTCGCGGCGCAGCCGCACCGCCGCCCGGACGCCCTCGTCGGTGTGGGTCGGGGGCATCCGGACGTCCGCGACGACCACATCGGGGAGGGCGTCGGCCGCGGAGAGCTCGGCGATCGTCTTGAGCAGCCCCTCCGCGTCGCCCACGCCCGCCACGACCTCGTGCCCCAGATCGGTGAGCAGCCGGGTCAGGCCCTCCCTGAGCAGCACCGAGTCCTCGGCGATGACCACCCGCACCCTGTCGTCCACGATCACGTTTTCTCCTGCCCCCTGGCGTTTGCCGACGTGGTTCGTACCGCGTCAGCATCGCAGCATCCGGGGGTGGCGCCTGCGGCGCGCGGCCAGGGCGGCCGGGGCGGGGTGCGGCGCCGGGCGACGTCGAGGGGCGCTAGCCCCGGTCGCGCCAGGGCAGCCCGGCGGTGACGGTCGTGGGGCCGCCGGCGGGGGAGTCGATCACCAGGAGCCCGTCCACCGAGTCCAGCCGCTCGGCGAGCCCGGCCAGTCCGCTGCCGCTCGTGGTCCCGGCGCCGCCGCGCCCGTCGTCCCACACCCGCAGCATCAGCCGGTCGCCCGCGCGCCAGACGTCCACCTGGGCGGAGCGCGCCCGGCTGTGCTTGCTGACGTTCTGGAGGAGTTCGGAGACGGTGAAGTAGGCGATGCCCTCGATGGCGGGCGCCGGACGGGAGTCCAGGTCCACCTCGGTCGCCACCGGGACGGTGCAGCGCCCGGCCAGCGAGGCGAGCGCGGGGCCGAGGCCGCGGTCGGTGAGGATCGCGGGGTGGATGCCGCGGGCGAGGTCGCGCAGCTCCTGGAGGGCGAGCTTCACCTCGCCGTGGGCCTCGTCGACCATGCGGGCGGCCTTCTCGGGGTCCCGTTCCACCAGCTCCTTCGCCAGGCCCAGCTCCATGGCGAGGGAGACGAGCCGGGCCTGGGCGCCGTCGTGGAGATCGCGCTCGATACGGCGGAGGTCGGCGGCGGCGGTGTCCACGACCACGCCCCGGTCCTCCTCCAGCTCCCAGACACGCTCCGCCAGCCGCGACGGCCCCAGCAGCCCGCGCACCAGCAGCCGGTCGACATGGGCCAGGCCCCGGATCACCCACGGCGTGAACAGGACGAGCAGCAGCCCGATGCCGCAGGTGATGCCGATCGTGAACGGGCTGTCGACGTAGAAGTGCCGGCCGCCGGTCTCGCCGTAGATCTGGATCCCGGGCTGGTGCGCGAACGTGGGCAGCGTCCACTGCCAGAGCGGGTAGAGGAAGAGGGGCCAGCCGACCGACCACAGCACCAGCGACGTGACGAACGTGAACAGCGCCCACGGGAAGTGCACCACCGCGTAGAGCAGGTGACGCCAGGACGTGCCGCTCTTGAACAGCGCGCCCACCCAGGCCATCGGGCCGGCGCCCCGCCCGTCGCGGCGCCGCCGGGGGCGGACCGGCTCGGGCTCGGCGATCTCCAGCCGCAGCAGCCCCCGCGCCCGCGCCCGCTCCAGGACGCCCAGCCCGCGCGCGGCGGCGAGGGTGGCGGCCAGCAGGGGCACCCCGATGAAGGTGACCAGGGTGCCGACGCCCGCGGCGGTCAGGGTGATGGCGAACGAGAAGGCGACGGCCGCGATCGGCAGGCTCGTCAGCAGGTAGAGGAACTCCCGCCAGGTGCGGCCCTCCAGCGGGGCGCGCAGCGCGGCGGGCACCCGGTGGAGCCGGGTTGCGTGGTCGATGGCCATGGGGGTCCTGTCCTTGCCGTCCTGTCCGTGTCGCTTGTCCCTGCAAGGCTCTCCGGCCGGGGGCCCGGGGACCATGAGGCGGGTGGGTGTCCTGGGGGTGGGGAAAGCCCCACCCTCCGGCTAGGGACGCCCGTCCGTACGCCCGTCCTTGGGGCCGTCCGCGCGGCTCCGCCAGGGCAGCTCGGCCGTGACGACCGTCGGGCCGCCGGCGGGGGAGTCCACGACGAACAGCCCGTCCACCGAGCCCAGCCGCTCGGCGAGCCCGGCCAGCCCGCTGCCCCGGGCGGTCGAGGCACCGCCCTGCCCGTCGTCGACGACCCGGATCAGCAGCCGGTCCTCCGCGCGCCACAGCTCGACCTCCGCCGTCCGCGCCCGGCTGTGCTTGCTGACGTTCTGGAGGAGCTCGGAGACGGTGAAGTAGGCGATGCCCTCGATCGCGGGCGCCGGACGGGAGTCCAGGTCGACGGCCACGTCCACCGGCACCGTGCAGCGCCCGGCCACCGATGTCAGCGCCGGGCCGAGACCGCGGTCGGTGAGGATCGCCGGGTGGATGCCGCGGGCGAGGTCGCGCAGCTCCTGCAGGGCCAGCTTCACCTCGCCGTGCGCCTCGCCGACCATCCGCGCGCCCGCCTCCGGGTCCTCCAGCAGCCGCTCCTTCGCCAGACCGAGCCCCATGGCCAGGGCGACGAGACGGGCCTGGGCGCCGTCGTGGAGATCGCGCTCGATACGGCGCAGATCGGCGGCGGCCGTGTCCACGACCACCCCCCGGTCCTCCTCCAGCTCGGCGATCCGCCGCTCCAGCTCGCTCGACGGCGACAGCAGCCCGCGCACCATCGCCCGGTCCACATTGGTCAGCCCGCGCGCGATGTGACCCAGTACGGGCCACGCGACGAAGAGGGACGCCAGCGTGATGCCGAACGTGAGAACGCCCCATGGCAGTCGTATGAACGCGTACAGCGTGCCGCGCCACGCCACCGGGTCCTTCAGCGTCATCCACATCGGGCCGAGGAAGCCACCGGCGCGGTGCCGGGGGAACGGGCTCGGCTCCTCGATCCGTACGCCCAGCAGCACCCGCGCCCGCCACCGCTCGGCCCTGCCCAGCACCCGCGCGCCCATCAGGCCGGCCGCCAGCAGCGGCAGCCCGACGACCGTCACCGACAGCAGCGCGCCCGCGTAGAGCCAGAGGGAGACGTAGACGAAACCGAGGATCCCCTCCAGCAGATTGAGGAGGAGGTGCGCGATCTCCTTCCACGTCGCGGAGCCGAAGGCGAAGCGCGCGGGAGGCAGCCGGTCGTCGTCCTCGGCGGCGACCGGGACGGCGCGGGAACGGGCGTGGGTACGGGCGGTCATACGGCAAGCGTGCCCTGGTCAGGGCCGCTGCCGCCATGGGGGCCGTGGCAGCCGTGGGGTGGGGATAACCCCACCCCACGGCTGCCGGGGCGGCTCATCCGGGGCGCCATAGGGCCTAGACTCGCGTGCGTACAGATCGTCGAACAAACAGGACAGGGAGCGAGGGGCGGACGTGCCGGAGGCGACCGTGCGCACCAGTGGCGCCGATGTCCAGCTCGCGGCGGACTACTTCCACGCCTATTCGGTCGTCGGACTGCTCGCCGTCATCGGCGTGCTCTTCGTCGCCGTGGCCTTCGGAGCCGGACGGCTGCTGCGACCGGTGGTGCCGACGCCCGAGAAGCTGCTCACGTACGAGTGCGGCGTGGACCCGGTCGGCGAGGGCTGGGCGCACACACAGGTCCGCTATTACGTCTATGCGTTTCTGTACGTGATCTTCGCAGTGGACTCGATCTTCCTGTTCCCCTGGGCCACGGTGTTCGCCGCGCCGGGCTTCGGCGGGGCGACGCTCGTGGAGATGTTCGTCTTCCTCGGCTTCCTCGCCGTGGGCCTGTTGTACGCATGGAAGAAGGGCGTCCTGGAATGGACGTGACACCCCCGGTCGACCTGCCCGAGCCCCGTCGGCTCGGCCCGCTGGCGCGCCTGGCCCCCGAGCCCATGAAGGTCGTCCTGAACTGGGGCCGCCGCTACAGCCTGTGGGTCTTCAACTTCGGGCTCGCCTGCTGCGCGATCGAGTTCATCGCGGCGTCCATGGCGCGGCACGACTTCATCCGCCTGGGCGTGATCCCCTTCGCGCCCGGCCCGCGCCAGGCCGACCTGATGATCGTCTCGGGCACGGTCACGGACAAGATGGCCCCGGCCGTGAAGCGGCTGTACGAGCAGATGCCCGAGCCCAAGTACGTGATCTCCTTCGGCGCCTGCTCCAACTGCGGCGGGCCCTACTGGGACTCGTACTCGGTGACCAAGGGCGTCGACCAGATCATCCCCGTGGACGTCTATGTGCCGGGCTGCCCGCCGCGGCCGGAGGCGCTGCTCCAGGGGATCATCAAGCTTCAGGAGAAGATCGCCAAGGAGTCGCTGGGCGAGCGGTACGCCTCCGGCGGGGGGCGGGCGTCCACGGCGGCGCTGCGCAGCGGCCTGGTGACGCCGCCGCCTCCTCCCGCGGGGGCTGCGGCGTCGGCTTCCGAGGAGACGGACCGATGAGCGAGCCTGTCGCCTGGCTCCCGGGCGCCGTGACGGACCTCTTCGGCGCGGACGCGACCGCCGAGGAGGCGTACGACCTGCTGACGGTCGACGTCCCGGCGGAGCAGTGGCTGACCGCGCTGGAGACCGCGCGCGATGTGCTGGGCTGCACGTTCTTCGACTGGCTGAGCGCCGTCGACGAGCCCGGCACGGGCTTCCGCGTCTGCGCGCACGTGGCGGCGCTGCCGGGCGGCGCGGACAGCGCGACGCGCCGGCTGCTCCTGCGTACGACCGTGCCGCACGAGGCCCCCGCGCTGCCCAGCGCGGTGGGCGTCTACGCGGGCGCGGCGTGGCACGAGCGCGAGACGCACGAGATGTTCGGCATCGACTTCCCGGGCCACCCCCATCTCGTGCCGCTCCTGCTGCCCGAGGGCTTCGAGGGCCACCCGCTGCGCAAGGACTTCGTCCTCGCGGCACGGGTGGTGAAGGCCTGGCCGGGCGCGAAGGAGCCCGGCGAGGCGGCGGAGGGCGGCCCCAAGCGCCGCCAGATGCTTCCCCCGGGCGTCCCCGACCCCAACGAATGGGGCCCCCTCAAGGGCCAGCTCCCCCCGGCCCCCACCCGCCCGGCCCGCACCCCTCGCGCGGCCGCCGCAGGCGCCGGCACGGACCGCCCGGTCCGCCGCGCCCGTAGCGTGGCGGACGGCTCGGCGAGCCAGGCAGGTGCCGAAGCGGCCCCGCGCCGCACCCGCAGTGCCGCTGACGGCTCGGCGAGCCAGCCGGGCGCGGAGGCGGCGTCCCGCCGTACCCGTAGCGTGGCGGACGGCTCCGCGAGCCAGACACCCGAGAGCGCGACCCCGGCCCCGCGCCGTACCCGGAGCGCGTCGGACGGCTCGGCAAGCCAGGCGGGCGCGGAGGCGACGCCTCGCCGCACCCGCAGTGCGGCGGAAGGTTCCGCGAGCCAGGCGGGCGCGGAGGCCCGCGGCTCGGCGGACGGCTCGGCGAGCCGGCAGCAGGACGCCGCCGCTCAGCCCACCCGCTCCTCGGACGCCCCCTGGCACCACGCCCGCCCGGCCTTCGACGAAACGCCGTCGGACTCCACGCCCCGGGAAACCCCGGACGAGAAGATCACCGGCAAGGGCACGACCCCCGCGACCCCGGCCGAGGAGCCCGCGACCCCGGGTCACACGGGCGAGCCCGTGTCTCCCCGCCGCGACGGCGCCGAGCCCGAGCGCGGCGGCCCGGCGGTGCCGGATGAGGCGGCCGCAGGCGAGGCCGCGAGCTCCGCCCCGGCGCAGCCCGCCGCCCCGGCCGACGAGTCCGCGACCCCGGCCCGCACGGGCGAGCCCGTGTCTCCCCGCCGCGACGGCGCCCGGCCCGAACGTCGTAGCCCGGCGGTGCCGGACTCACCCGCACCCGAAGCCCCCGGCACGGGCGGCGCGGGCGGCACGGGCGCGAGCCCGACCGCACCCGAGCCCGGCGCAGCCGAACCCCGTACGGGCGAGCCCGAGAACGATCAGAACCCCGCCGGAGGCGACCCCGCATGAGCAGCGACACTCTCGACGTCGTGCTGCGGCTCCTCGCCGTCTTCGTCTGCTTCCTCGTGCTGCCCCTGGTCATCGGTCAGACCGAGCACAAGGTGATGGCCCATATGCAGGGCCGCCTCGGCCCCATGTACGCCGGTGGGTTCCACGGCTGGGCGCAGCTCGTCGCGGACGGTGTGAAGTTCGCGCAGAAGGAGGACGTCGTCCCGGCCGACGCGGACCGGCGGATCTTCCAGCTCGCCCCCGCCGTGGCGCTGCTGCCGTACCTCCTCGTGCTGCTCGTGATCCCGGTCGGTCCCGGCAACGCCGTCGGGCAGGCCGTCGACGCGGGCATCTTCTTCGTGCTCGCCGTGATGGGCGTGGGCGTCCTGGGGTCGCTGATGGCCGGCTGGGCGTCGGCCAACAAGTTCTCGCTGCTCGGGGGCCTGCGCACCGCCGCGCAGCTGCTCGCGTACGAGCTGCCGATGCTGCTCGCGGCGGCGTCCGTCGCGATGGCGGCGGGCACCGTGTCGCTCCCGGGGATCGTCGACGCCTTCCACTGGTGGTGGGTGCCGTGGCAGATCGTCGGCGGCCTGGTCTTCTTCACGGCGGGTCTGGCCGAGCTCCAGCGGCCGCCGTTCGACATGCCCGTCGCCGACTCGGAGATCATCTTCGGTGCGTACACCGAGTACACCGGTCTGCGGTTCGCGATGTTCCTGCTCGCCGAGTACGCGGGCATCGTCGTCCTGTGCGGTCTGACGACCGTGCTGTTCCTGGGCGGCTGGCACGGCCCGTTCGGGGCCGACGGGCTGGGCTGGCTGTGGACGCTGCTGAAGACCCTCGTCCTCGCCTTCGTCGTGATCTGGCTCCGCGTGAGCTATCCGCGCCTTCGCGAGGACCAGCTCCAGAAGCTGGCCTGGACCGTCCTCATCCCGCTCGCCCTCGCGCAGATCGCCGTCACCGGCGTCGTCAAGGTGGTGATCCAGTAACCATGGGCATCCCCGGTTCCGGCCTGGCCAAGGGCCTCGCCGTCACCCTTCGCACCATGACCCGGCGCTCGGTCACCGCGCAGTACCCGGACGCCCAGCCCGAGCTGCCGCCCCGGACGCGCGGCGTGATCGGGCTGTTCGAGGAGAACTGCACGGTCTGCATGCTGTGCGCCCGGGAGTGCCCGGACTGGTGCATCTACATCGACTCCCACAAGGAGACCGTGCCCCCGGCCGCCCCGGGCGGCCGCGAGCGCAGCCGGAACGTCCTCGACCGCTTCGCGATCGACTTCGCGCTGTGCATGTACTGCGGCATCTGCATCGAGGTGTGCCCCTTCGACGCGCTGTTCTGGTCGCCGGAGTTCGAGTACGCCGAGACGGACATCCACGAGCTCACCCATGAGCGCGACAAGCTGCGCGAGTGGATGTGGACCGTGCCCGAGCCGCCCGCGCTCGACCCGGCGGCCGAGGAGCCCAAGGAGATCGCGGCGGCCCGCAAGACGGCCGAGAAACTGGCCGCCCAGCAGGCGGCCGAAGCGGAGCAGCAGGGGAAGGAGGGAGAGGCGTGACCGGCACCGGGATCAGCACAGCCGCGCAGGCGGTCACGCACGGCTTCCTCTCCACCTCCGGTGTCGAGATCGTCTTCCTCCTGGTCGGCCTCGTCACCCTCGGCGCGGCCGTCATTACCGTCACCACCCGGCAGCTGGTGCACGCCGCCCTCTGGCTGGTCGTGGCGCTCGGCGGGCTCGCCGTGGAGTACCTGCTGCTGACGGCGGAGTTCATCGCCTGGGTGCAGGTGCTGATCTACGTCGGTTCCGTCGTGGTCCTCCTCCTCTTCGGGCTCATGCTCACCAGGGCCCCCATCGGCCGTTCCCCGGACGCCGACTCCGGCAACCGGTGGGTCGCCCTCGGGGTCGCCGGCGCCGCCGCGGCCGCCCTCGTCTGGGTGGTCGTGGACGCCTTCCGTACGACGTGGATCGATCTGGGCGGCGCGCCGCAGGGCTCCACCGAGGTCTCCGGAGAGATCCTCTTCCGGCACTGGGTGCTGCCGTTCGAGGCGCTGTCCGTCCTGCTGCTCGCCGCGCTCGTCGGCGCGATCGTCCTCTCCCGACGGAAGCCCGACGCGAAGAAGGAGGAGCGCTGATGCATCTCGTCTACCCGGCCGTCCTCGCCGCCCTCCTCTTCTGCGTGGGCCTCTACGGCGTCCTCGCCCGGCGCAACGCGATCCTGGTCCTGATGTCCGTCGAGCTGATGCTCAACGCCGTCAACCTCAACCTCGTCGCCTTCGACGTGTGGCTGCGCGACACGCTCCACGCGGGCCAGGCGCTCACCCTCTTCACCATCGCCATCGCCGCCGCCGAGATCGGCATCGGCCTGGCGATCGTCCTCCAGGTCCACCGCAACCGCGGCACCGCCGACGTCGACCGGCTCCGCGACCTCGCCGAGGACGCCCCCGACACCGCCCATGAGCACCGCGAGGAGAAGGCCGAGGCCGCCGCGTGAGCACCACGACCACCGCCGTCCTCGTCCCCCTGCTGCCCTTCCTCGCCGCCCTCGCGGGCTTCCTCACGGGCCGCCGCGTCCCCGGGCTCGTCCGCCCGCTCGCCGTGCTGCCGACGCTCGCCGCCGCCGTGCTCGCGATCGTCGTCGCCTGCCGGCAGGGCGGCGGAGCGTCGCTCGACGCCGCCACCCGGCTCACGCCCACCGGCTCCCTCCCCATCGACCTCGCCCTCCACCTCGACGGCTTCGCCGTCCTCGTGGCCGTGCTCGTCGGGGTCGTGGCCGCCTGCGTCCAGCTGTACTCGACGGCCTATCTGCGCGACGACCCCCGCTACCCCTCGTACGCGGCCCTCGTCTCCCTCTTCACCTCCGCGATGCTGCTCGTCGTCTACACCGGCGACCTGATGGTGCTGCTGGTCGGCTGGGAGATCATGGGCATCTGCTCGTACTTCCTGGTCGGCCACTACTGGGAGACCGAGGCCGCCCGGTCCGCCTCCCTCAAGGCCTTCCTGGTCACCAAGCTCGGCGACGTCCCCTTCCTGATCGGCATCTTCGCGCTGGCCGCCGACGCCGGAACGTTCCGCATCAACGGCATCGTCGGCACCGCCGCCTCCGGCGGGCTGGACCACCCCACCCTCGTCGCGCTGCTGCTCCTGGCGGGCGTCGCGGGCAAGTCCGCGCAGTTCCCCCTGCACACCTGGCTGCCCGACGCGATGGCCGGCCCGACGCCCGTCTCCGCGCTGATCCACGCCGCGACGATGGTCGCGGCCGGTGTCTACCTCATCGCCCGGCTCCTCCCCGTCTTCGCCGCCTCCGCGGCGGCGCTCGTCGTGCTCGCCGTGATGGCCGCGGTGACCATGGTCGGCTCGGCCCTGGCCGCGCTCGCCCAGGACGACATCAAACGTGTCCTCGCCTACTCCACCGTCGGCCAGCTCGGCTATATGACCGGCGCCCTGGCCGTCGGCGACCGCGGCGCGGCCGTCTTCCACCTCATCTCGCACGGCGCGTTCAAGGCCCTCCTCTTCCTCGGGGCAGGCGTGATCATCCACGCCGCCGGCACCAACTCGCTGGCCGCCATGGCCCGGATGAACGGCCTGGCCAAGCGGATCCCCGACGCCTACTGGACGATGACCGTCGCCCTCCTGGCGCTCGCCGCGATCCCCCCGTTCAGCGGCTTCTTCTCCAAGGAGGCCGTCCTCGGCGCCGCCGAGCACGCCGCCACCGGCACCGCCCACGGCATCCCCGCCGCCGCGGCCGGCCCGGCCGGCTGGACCGTCCTGATCGCGGGCCTGCTCACCGCCGTCCTCACCGCCGGCTACGCCACCCGCCTGTGGCTGCTCGCCTTCCACGGCAAGGGCGCCGAGGCCCCCGACCACGGCCGCGAGCCCGCCGCGATGAACGGTGTGCTCTGGGTCCTCTTCCTGCCCACCGCCGCCCTCGGCCTGGCCGCCTGGAAGCTGCCCGACTGGTTCGACGGCCGCTCGCTCACCCCCGGCCTCGCCACCTCCGTCCTCTCCACCGGCTGCGCCGCCGCCGGCGCGCTCGTCATGTACGCCGCCTGGCGCCGCACCGCCGCGCTCACCGCCCGTACCCCCCTCGGTGCCGTGGCCGCCGACCCGGAAGCGGCCCCCGCCGTCTCCGAGATCGAGGCCATCGCCAGCCACGAGCCCGCCTACGGCACCATCGCCGCCGCCCCCGACCCGGCCGACCCGGGCAGGCTGCTCCTCGGCCCCCTCCACCGCCACGCCGTCACCGGATTCCACCTCGACGCCGTGTACTCCACACTGTTCGTCCGGCCCACGCGCGCCGCCGCCCGCCTCGCCCGCTTCCTCGACCGCGAGGTCGTCGACGCGTACGTGCGCGGCGCCGCCACCGCGCCCGGGCTGCTCGGCGCGGCCGTCCGCCGCGCCCAGACCGGCAATGTGCAGACCTATCTCGGCGCCCTGCTCGCCGGCTCCGTCGTCCTGGCCGTCGCCGCCGTCCTCGTCGCCACCGGAGCCTGATCCATGAGTCACACCGTCATGCAGCTCCTCCTCGCCGCGACCGTCGTCCTCCCCCTCCTGGGCGCCGTCGCCGCCCTGCTCCCCGCCCCGCCCGGCCTCAAGGGGAAGAGCCCCGAGCAGGCCGTGCTCCGCCACGGCGTGACCGTCACGGGCGTCGTCCTCGCGCTGTCCGTCGCCCTCGCCGCCGGCTTCGACCACGGCCACCCGGCGCGGATGCAGGCCACCACCGACCTCCCCTGGATCCCCGCCCTCGGCATCCGGATCCACCTCGGCGTCGACGGCATCTCGCTCCCCCTCCTCGTCCTGACCGCGCTGCTGACCTTCCTCTGCGCGCTGTACAGCTACTTCAAGCCGCCCGTGGGCCCGTCCCCCAAGGCGTTCGTCGCGCTGCTCCTCGTGCTCGAGGCCGGCACCCTGGCGTCCTTCGCCGTCCTCGACCTGATGCTGTTCTTCCTGGCCTTCGAGACGGTGCTCGTCCCGATGTACTTCCTCATCGCCCGCTGGGGCGGCGAGGGCCGGGAGCGCTCCGCGTGGCGCTTCATCCTCTACACGCTGCTCGGCTCGGTCGTGATGCTGCTGGGCCTCCTCCTCGTGGGCATCGACGGCGGCACGTTCGACATGGTGGCACTCGCCACTGACAACGGGTCCTCGCTGAGCCACACCACGCAGGTCATCGCGGTTCTGGCCATCGGCGTCGGACTGGCCGTCAAGGCCCCCATGTGGCCGCTGCACAGCTGGCTGCCCGACGCCCACACCTCCGCCCCCACGGTCGGCTCGGTGCTCCTCGCGGGCGTCCTGCTGAAGATGGGCACGTACGGGTTCGTGCGCATCGTCCTGCCGATCGCCCCGGACGGCGCCCACACCTTCGCGCCCTACCTCGGCGCCTTCGCGGCCGTCGGCATCGTCTACGGCTCCCTGGTCTGCCTCGCCCTCGCCCGCAAGGGCGCCAAGGGCGACCTCAAGCGGCTGATCGCCTACTCGTCCGTCGGCCACATGGGCTTCGTCCTCCTGGGCATCGCCACCCTCACCCCCACCGGGGTCAACGGCGCCCTCTTCGCCAACATCGCCCACGGCCTCATCACCGGCCTCCTCTTCTTCCTCGTCGGCGCCATCAAGGACCGCTACGGCACCAGCGACCTCGACAGCCTCGCCGGCACCACCGGCGCCGCGCTCTACGGCCGCGCCCCGCGCCTCGGCGGCCTGCTCGCCTTCGGCGCCGTGGCCTCCCTCGGGCTCCCCGGCCTCGCCGGGTTCTGGGGCGAGATGCTGGCGATGTTCGCCTCCTTCCGCCCCGCCGACGGGCTCGGCCGCCCCGCGTTCCTCGTCTTCATGGCCCTGGCCGGCCTCGGCACCCTGCTCACCGCGGCCTATCTGCTGGTCGTCGTGCGCCGCGTGTGCATGGGCGGCGACGTGGACCCGGCGGCCGAGCGGGCCGGCGAGATGCCCGACGGCCCGGCCCTCCCCGACGTCCGCCGCCACGAGTTCGCCGCCTGGTCCCCGCTCGTCGCCCTCACCGTCCTCGCCGGACTCTGGCCCGCGGCCCTCCTCGGCCTCACCGACCCGGCCGTTCAGCAGCTCCTCGCAGGAGGCAAGTGATGGGCTCCCTGGTCCAGTCCGTCGACTGGCTCGCCATCGCCCCGCCCACCGTCACGGCCGCCGTGGCGCTGGTCGTCCTCGTCGTCGACCTCTTCCTCCCGGAGGACCGCAAAGCCCTCCTCGGCCGGATCGCCCTCGGCGGTCTCGCCCTGGCCGGGCTCTCCCTCCTCCCGCTGCTGCGCGGCGACCGCTCGACCTTCTGCCTCACCGGACCCGACGTCGCCGTCACGGCGTGCAGCTACACGGCCGACCGCTTCACCCTCGTCATCCAGCTGCTGGTACTGGGCGGCGCCCTGCTGACGGCCCTGCTGTCCGTTGGCACGATCGCCGATTCCAAACTTCCCGCGGGGGAGTACTGGTTCCTGCTGCTGTCGTCGGCCGCCGGCGCCGCGCTGCTGCCCGCCTCCCGTGACCTGGCGACCCTCGTCGTGGCCCTGGAAGTGGCCTCGCTGCCCGCCTTCGCCCTCGTCGGCCTGCGCCGCGGCGACCGCCGCTCCTCCGAGGCGGCCCTGAAGTTCTTCCTGTCGTCCGTGACCGCCACCGCCGTCACCCTCCTCGGCGTGTCCTTCCTCTACGCCGCGACCGGCACCCTCCACCTCACGGAGATCGCCGACGGCCTCGGCCACATCGACCCGCGCCTGGCCGTCCTCGCCAAGGCGGGCGTCGCCCTGACCCTCGTCGGCTTCGCCTTCAAGACCGCCGCCGTCCCCTTCCACTTCTGGGTGCCCGACACCTACGTGGGCGCGCCGCTGCCCGTCGCCGCGTACCTGTCGGTGGTCGGCAAGGCGGTCGGCTTCACCGGCATCGCCCTGGTGACGGTCGTCGCCCTCCCCTCGTACGCCGACGTCTGGGGCCCGGCCCTGGCCGTGCTCGCCGCGGTCACCATGACCGCCGGCAACGTCGCCGCGCTGCGCCAGCGCCCCGACCGCGAGCACAGCGCCGTACGCCTGCTGGCCTGGTCCTCCGTCGGTCAGGCGGGCTATCTGCTCGTCCCGCTCGCCGCCGCCGGCTACGCCGACGACCCCTCGCGGGCCATCGGCTCCACCGTCGCGTACGCCCTGATGTACGCGGCCGTGAACCTCGGCGCCTTCGCCGTCGCCGCCCTCGTGGCCCGCACCCGCCCCGGCAACCGGATCACCGACTACCGCGGCCTGTACGCCCGCAACCCGCTCGCCGCCCTCGCGCACGCCTTCTTCCTGCTGTGCCTCGCCGGGCTGCCGCCGGGCGTCATCGGGCTCTTCGCCAAGGTCACCGTCTTCTCGGCGGCAGTCGACGCGGGGCTGGGCTGGCTGGCGGTCGTCATGGCCGTCAACGTCGTGATCGCGCTGTACTACTACCTCCAGTGGACAGCGGTCCTCTTCAAGGGCGGCCGCGAGGAGGCGGGGGAAACGCTGCCGACCGGTTCGGCGGCCGATTCGACAGCCGCCCCGGTGGCCGAACCGGTGGTGCGCGTTCCGGCCACCCTCGGGGCGGCCATCGCCCTGGCCACGGCCCTCGGAGTGGCCCTCTCCGGCGCGCCCCAGCTGGTCCTGCGCTTCGCCTCGCAGGCACTCCTGTAGCGGTATCACCGTCTTTCACCCGAATGGCGCGGCCTCCCGCGGCCCCTGCGGGGTGCACAAGGGAACTAGCGGCCCTCGTCTGGCGTTGACCAGTTCGAAAGGTTCCACTGGTTCAAGGGTTCCCCTGCCGCACCATTTGGAGGGCGTACCGTGCACCGCCGGCACAACGGGCTCAGGACAGCCGCGCTCCTCGGGGGCCTGTCCGCGCTCATCATCGTCATCGGCAGCATGTTCGGGCGTGGCGGTCTGATCGTCGCCGTCCTCGTGGCCCTCGGCACCAATGCCTACGCCTACTGGAACAGCGACAAGCTCGCCCTGCGTGCGATGCGGGCCCGGCCGGTCAGCGAGTTCGAGGCCCCGCACCTCTACCGCATGGTCCGCGAACTCTCCACGGCCGCCCGCCAGCCGATGCCCCGGCTGTACATCTCCCCGACCGAGGCCCCCAACGCCTTCGCCACCGGCCGCAACCCGCGCAACGCCGCCGTCTGTTGCACCGAGGGCATCATGCGCCTCCTGGACGAGCGCGAGCTGCGCGGCGTCATCGGCCACGAGCTCAGCCACGTCTACAACCGCGACATCCTCATCTCCTCGGTGGCCGGCGCCCTCGCCTCGGTGGTGATGTTCCTGGTGAACTTCGCCTGGCTGATCCCCATCGGGCGCTCCGACGACGACGAGGGCCCCGGCATCGTCGGCATGATCATGATCATGCTGCTGGGCCCCATCGCGGCCTCCCTCATCCAGCTCGCCGTCAGCCGCTCCCGCGAGTACGAGGCCGACGCCTCCGGCGCCCGCCTCACCGGCGACCCCCTGGCCCTGGCCGCCGCCCTCCGCAAGCTGGAGCTCGGCACCCAGCGGCTGCCGCTGCCGCCGGAGCCCCGCCTGGAGACGGCCAGCCACATGATGATCGCGAACCCGTTCCGCCCGGGCGAGGGCATGTCCAAGCTCTTCTCGACGCACCCGCCGATGGGGGAGCGCATCGCGCGACTGGAGCGGATGGCGGGCCCGGGCGGCCGGCTCGGCGCCTGACAGCGGCTACGCGCCCGTCGTCGGGAACGGCGCCCCGAAGGGGCGCGGGGCAGCGTCGATATGCGGCTACCGCCGCGTGGGCGCGACCAGCCACGACGCACCAGCAGATGACGTACCGGACTCCCAGCGGAGCGCCTAGTGGCGGTGGTGGCCGCCGGACGGCCGCTCGCCGAGGCCCGGCAGATGCCCGGGAGTCGGCCGGTGACCACCGGACGGCCGCTCGCCGAGGCCCGGCAGATGTCCGCTGGTCGGCCGGTCCCCGCCGGACGGCCGGTCGCCGAGCCCCGGCAGGTGCCCGGGAGTCGGCCGGTGACCACCGGGCGGCCGGTGGCCGGGGTACGGCCGGTCGCCCCGTCCGCCGCTGCTGGCCAGGGTGATCGTCTCGCCGTTGTGCGAACCGCCCTGGCACACCATCGAGTTGTTGTCGTCGTCGAGGACTCCGAGCCCGTCGTCGTTGCCGGGGTAGCTGGGCCAACCGCCCCCGGTGACGCACCCCAGGATGTCGACATCGGCGGGAGCGGCAGGGGCGGCAGGAGCGGCGGCTCGGGCGCTGCTGGGCGCGCTGACGGCGACGACCGCCACCGCCGCGACCGCCAGTCCTGCGATTCGGTACGTGTGCATGGGACTCCGACTCCTCGTCCTGTCGTCCTGTCCGTACGTCCGCGTGGTGCGGCCCGGTCCAGCCACATGACCACGCCCCGGACGCCACGGCGCGCTGGGCTGCGCCGGAAGGGTCACGACACGGCCGTCGGGGTGCCGGGCATCCCCCATACGGCTCACGTCGCCCTCAAGTTGCCGGTACAACGGGTCAGTTGACAGCGCTACGCACAACGCCGTAATCCCAGAAGGGAGTAGAAGTGCGGTCAGGCCCGGAGGCGGGAGGTGGCGGGGGATGGTTCTCCTCGATCTGCAAGGCATGGAACCCGAGATGAGCGAAGCGCGAAGGCTGGACCTGGGCGCCAGCGACGACAGCGGACTCAGCGTCCTCATCTGCGGGGGCGACGGCGACTGACGCCCATGCGGGGGCATCTCCTCCGGATGCCCCCGACTCACCCCCTAGGGGTCCGCTCAGGGCCTCCCACCTGCGGAAGCGGCAACCGTACGCGGCCCTTCCGGCGTCTCATTCGCTGGAGAACCGGTCGCGTGGGAGGCTATAAATCATGAGGTTCATCCTGAATGTCATCTGGCTGGTCCTCTGTGGACTGTGGATGGCGCTCGGCTACGTCGTCGCCGGTCTGATCTGTTGCGTCCTCATCGTCACGATTCCCTTCGGCATCGCGAGCTTCCGGATCGCCGGCTACGCGCTGTGGCCGTTCGGCCGGACGACGGTCGAACGCCGGGACGCGGGCGCGGGCTCGCTGATCGGGAACGTCATCTGGTTCATTTTCGCCGGATGGTGGCTGGCGCTGGGGCACATCGTCACCGGTATCGCCATGTGCTGCACGATCATCGGCATCCCGCTGGGCATCGCCAACTTCAAGCTGATCCCGATCTCGCTGATGCCGCTGGGCCGGGAGATCGTCCCGACGGACGCGCCCTTCGCGACGCGCTGATCGCTCGCAGGAAAGCTCGCAGGAAAGCTCCGGAAAGACGGAAGGGGCGCGTCAGGAGCGGCTTCGCCGCCGCTCCTGACGCGCCCCTTCCGGGTGCGCGCTAGCGGTAGTTCACAAACTGGATCGCGAAGTCCAGGTCCTTGCCCTTGAGGAGGGCGATGATGGTCTGGAGGTCGTCGCGGCTCTTGGAGGAGACGCGCAGCTCGTCACCCTGGACCTGGGCCTTGACGCCCTTGGGGCCCTCATCGCGGATGATCTTCGCGACCTTCTTCGCGTTCTCCTGGGAGATGCCCTCCTCGATGGACGCGAAAAGCTTGTATTCCTTGCCGGACGCCTGCGGCTCGCCCGCGTCCAGGGACTTCAGGGAGATGCCGCGCTTGACCAGCTTGGTCTCGAAGATGTCGAGAACGGCCTTCACTCGCTCCTCGGAGTTGGCACGCATCTCGATCTTCTCGCCCGACCAGGCGATCGAGGCGCCGACGCCCTTGAAGTCGTAGCGCGTCGAGATCTCCTTGGCGGCCTGGTTGAGGGCGTTGTCGACCTCCTGCCGCTCGACCTTCGAGACGATGTCGAAACTGGAGTCGGCCATATTGAGTTGGCTCCTCGTGCGTAGATCCGTCAGGGGACGCGGCCCGAGGGCCGCGTGGCCAGCCTAGTCACCCGGGGCCCGGACGAGGGGCTGTGAACCGAGTGGCGGAGCACCCCAGGTCATCGGGTATTGTTTACGTCGTTGCCACGGAGCGCTCGAAAGAGCGACCGAGGTGACGACCCATGGCGGTGTGCCCGAGTGGCCAATGGGAGCGGACTGTAAATCCGTCGGCTTAGCCTACCCAGGTTCGAATCCTGGCGCCGCCACGGAACGAGGCCCCTGATCTGCGAAGATCAGGGGCTTCTTTCGTTTCAGGAGGCCCCGCCCAGCGCCTTCACGGCCTCGGACACCGGCGTGTCGCCGCCGATCAGCTCCAGCGTCAGGCCGACGGCCCCCCGCTCGTCCTCGGCCAGCAGCTCCGCCAGCACCGCCGCCACGTCGTCCCGGGGCACATCGCCCCGGCCCGTCGTGCCCGCCGCCAGCGTCACCCGGCCCGTGCCCGGTTCGTCCGTCAGCCGGCCCGGGCGCAGGATCGTCCAGTCGAGCCCGGCCCGGGAGCGGACGTCCGCGTCGGCGGCGCCCTTGGCCCGCAGATAGGCGGCGAAGACCGGGTCCGTGCCCTCCGGCGGCTCGCGGTCGGCGCCCATGGACGAGACGACGACGAAGCGCCGTACGCCCGCCGCCTCCGCCGCGTCGGCGAAGAGGACCGCGGCGGCCCGGTCCACGGTCTCCTTGCGGGCGGCCCCGCTGCCCGGGCCCGCGCCGGCCGCGAAGACGACCGCGTCGGCGCCCTCCAGATGGCGGGCGACGTCCGCCACGGCCGCCGTCTCCAGATCGCACACGACGGGCTCGGCGCCCGCCGCCAGCAGGTCCCCGGCCTGCCCGGGGCGGCGGATCATCCCCGCCACCTCGTCACCGCGCGCGGCGAGCAACCGCTCCAGCCGCAGCGCGATCCGACCATGTCCTCCAGCGATGACAATGCGCATGATCCGACCGTACGCCGCGGCCCCTCACGAGGGATCGCCGCCGCGCGGCGCCTGCCGGGGCAGGTCCAGGGCCACCGTGGCCTGGACGTCGCCGTACTCGCGGACCGCGCTGGTCCGGGCGACGACCCGGGCACGGTGCACGACGAGCCGGCTGTAGCCGAGGGACAGGACGCCCGCGACGGCCTGGCCCCGGACGGCCAGCAGCTCCGCCGGGAAGCCGGCCTCCACCCGGACCTCGGGCAGGCCCATCGTCGCGCGGGCCCACCCGCTGACGGCCTCGTAGGCCTGCTCGGGGGCGAGCTCGCCGTGCGAGGCGAGCAGGTAGGCGGCCTCCAGGGGGTCGCCGCGGCCCACGGGGTTGGCGGCGTCGCGCAGGGCACCGCTGCCCGCCGCGACTCTGACGCCCGCCGCGCGCAGCAGCCGTACGGGCGCGCACCACGCGCCGCCGCCCCGGGCCCCGCCCGAGACCCCGCAGTCGCCCTGGGGCAGGCAGACCACCGTCACCCCGGCCGCCGCCAGTTGCTGGCCCGCGCGGGCGGCCTGGTCGCGGGGGAGCCGGGCGAGGGCCCCGCACGGGCCGACGGCCACGCCGGGGCGCAGCCCGCCCGCCATGGCGGCCAGCCGGGCCAGCCGGGCCGGTTCGGCGCCGTCCGTGTGGAGGTCGACGGCGCAGCCGTGCTCGGCGGCCAGCGCGAGGACGGTCTCGGCGTAGCCGGTCGGGTCGGGGTCGAGGTCGGGGCAGCCGCCGATGACGGTGGCGCCCATCCCGACGGCGTCCCGCAGCATGGCGAGCCCGTCGGCCCCGGCGGCGCCGGTCAGCAGCCGGGGCACGGCCACCGCGCTGAGCTCCGTGAGCCCCCGCAGCGAGCGCCGCGCCGCCAGGACGCCCTCCAGGGCGCGCAGCCCCGCCACGTCGCCGATACGGACGTGGGTGCGCACGGCGGTGGCGCCGTGGCCCAGTTGCAGCAGGGCGGCCTCCGTCGTACGGCGCTGGACGTCCTCGACGCCGTGCGGCACCGGGCCGCCCAAGTCGGCCGTGAGCGCGGTGTCCAGGTGGGCGTGGGGATCGGCGGGCGCGGGCAGCAGCACATAGCCGGTGAGGTCGACGCGCGGGCCGGGGGCCAGGCTGCCCGCCGTGCCGACGGCCTCGATGCGTCCGCCGCTGAGGCGTACGTCCACCACGCGCCCGTCGGCGAGCCGGGCGCCGCAGAGCACCAGCGCGCCCTCGCCCGGTGGCGGGGCGGCGGCGTCGCCGTCGGGGCTTCTCGCGGGCTGCGGCTGACTGTCGGGCATCACGATCCTCCGGTAGGCCGGGGCGGGCATGATCACGCAGCGCTTCGAGCGTAGGCCGCGTACGGAGCCGGTCGGCGGAACCGCCGAATAGTCGTACTGGTGTGGCCCTCGGGAAGGCCGGGAGGGCGCCGGCGGCCACGCCGGTGACGGCCTGGGAGAACGCCCTGGCGGGGGCGGCCGCATACGGATTTCACCTTCGGCCGCAGACCGTGTAATGTCTTCCTCGCTCGCCCCAATAGCTCAGTCGGCAGAGCGTCTCCATGGTAAGGAGAAGGTCAACGGTTCGATTCCGTTTTGGGGCTCTGGTGTGGAAGGTTCCCCCGTCTTCGGACGGGGGAGTCGACCTCATCAAAGCGGCGTAGCTCAGTCGGTAGAGCAAGCGGCTCATAATCGCTGTGTCACCGGTTCAAGTCCGGTCGCCGCTACACACAGTAGCCGATTGTGGGGTCGGTCCTCCGATCGGCTACTCTTTTATGCGTTGTATCCGTCCATTCCGTCAAGGAGCACTCACGTGGCTGCCACCGACGTCCGCCCGAAGATCACGCTGGCCTGCGTGGAGTGCAAGGAGCGGAACTACATCACCAAGAAGAACCGGCGTAACGACCCGGACCGACTTGAGATGAAGAAGCACTGCCCGCGTTGCAACGCCCACACGGCGCACCGCGAGACGCGCTAACAGCGCACAGGTCGTTCATGAGGCCGTCCCCAGCTTCTGGGGGCGGCCTCATGGCATATTCCGACCCGTGTAAAGAGATTCCAGTCCCCTCAAAGGACCAGTCCACTCAGGAGGTGCCGGGCCATGGCGCTCGACCAGTCCTACGTCGGACGGACCTATCCGGCCACCGACCCCTATGAGGTCGGCCGGGAGAAGATCCGCGAATTCGCCGAGGCCATCGGCGACGCCAATCCGGCGTACACCGACCCCGAGGCCGCCAAGGCGCTCGGCCACCCCGATGTGATCGCTCCGCCCACTTTTGTGTTCGCGATCACTTTCCAGGCCGCCGGACTGGTCATCCAGGATCCGCAGCTGGGGCTGGACTACTCCCGAGTGGTGCACGGCGACCAGAAGTTCGCGTACACCCGCCCGGTGCGGGCGGGCGACCGGCTGACGGTCACGTCCACGATCGAGTCGATCAAGTCGCTGGCGGGCAACGACGTGCTGATGGTCCGCGGCGAGGTCCACGACGCGGCCGGCGAGCACGTCGTGACCGCGCACACGAAGCTGGTGGCGCGCGCCGCCGAGGAGGCGTGATGGCGGCCACGGTTTCGTACGACGAGGTCGAGGTCGGCACCGAGCTGCCCGCCGCGTCCTTCCCTGTGACACGCGCCACGCTCGTCCGCTACGCGGGTGCCTCCGGCGACTTCAACCCGATCCACTGGAACGAGAAGTTCGCCAAGGAGGTGGGCCTGCCGGACGTCATCGCACACGGCATGTTCACCATGGCCGAGGCGATCCGAGTGGTGACCGACTGGGCCGGCGACCCGGCCGCGGTGGTCGACTACGGGGTGCGCTTCACCAAGCCGGTCGTCGTGCCGAACGACGACAAGGGCGCGGTCATCGAGGTCTCCGCCAAGGTCGCGGCCAAGCTCGACGACGAGGCCCGCACGGTCCGCGTGGACCTCACGGCCGTCTGCGACGGCCAGAAGGTCCTCGGCATGGCCCGCGCGGTGGTCGCGCTCTCCTGAGCCTTCCGTAAGGGGCGCCCGCAATTGGCGGACGCCCCTTACTCTCCCTCTTGCTCCCACTCGGCCGCCGGGGTTTTTCCGTGCCTCCGGCGCGGTTCTGCCCCACCCGCCCCGCCCCCGACCCGCAAACCGGCGGCACCCGGAAGGCCCAGCGCCGGCGCCCCCGTACCCTGGTGCCCGTGCAGGAACGACACGACGCCCCCCTCGCCCCCCTGACCACCTTCCGTCTCGGTGGCCCCGCGACCCGACTCATCACGGCCGTCACCGACGCCGAGGTCGTCGAGGCCGTCCGCGAGGCCGACCGCACCGGCACCCCGCTGCTGATCATCGGCGGCGGCAGCAACCTGGTCATCTCCGACAAGGGCTTCGACGGCACGGCCCTGCGCATCGCCACCACCGGCTTCGACCTCCAGGGCACCCGCCTCGAGCTCGCCGCCGGCGAGAACTGGTCCGACGCCGTCGCCCGCACCGTCGACGCCGGCCTCGCCGGCGTCGAGTGCCTGGCCGGCATCCCCGGCTCCGCCGGCGCCACCCCCATCCAGAACGTCGGCGCCTACGGCCAGGACGTCTCCCAGACGATCACCGAGGTCGTGGCCTACGACCGCCGCACCGACGAGACGGTCACCCTCACCAACGCCGAGTGCGCCTTCTCCTACCGCCACAGCCGCTTCAAGCAGGACCCCTCGCGCTACGTCGTCCTGCGCGTCCGCTTCGAGCTGGAGGACGCGGGCGGGCTCTCCGCCCCCATCCGCTACGCCGAGACCGCGCGCACCCTCGGCGTCGAGCAGGGCGACCGCGTACCGGCCCTCCAGGCCCGGGAGACCGTGCTCAAGCTGCGCGCCGGCAAGGGCATGGTGCTCGACCCCGAGGACCACGACACCTGGTCGGCGGGCTCCTTCTTCACCAACCCGATCCTCACCACCGCCGAGCACGAGGCGTTCCTCGCCCGTGTCGCCGAGCGGCTCGGGCCGGACGTCATGCCGCCCGCCTTCCCGGCGGGCGACGGCACGGTCAAGACGTCGGCCGCGTGGCTCATCGACAAGGCGGGCTTCACCAAGGGCTACGGCGAGGGGCGCGCCCGGATCTCCGGCAAGCACACGCTCGCCCTCACGAACCGGGGCTCGGCCACGACGGAGGACCTCCTGGCCCTCGCCCGCGAAGTGCGGGACGGCGTTCACGCCGCGTTCGGGGTGACGCTGGTGAACGAGCCGGTGACGGTGGGCGTGGCGCTGTAGGGGGGCGCCTGCGGCGGGCTGGGCCCCAGTCCCGCCCTTTCACCGTTTCCCGGGGGCTCCGCCCCCGGACCCCCGGTCCTCAAACGCCGGACGGGCTGGGGTGAGCGACCCAGTCGTCGATGCCGTCCAGCAGCCCCTTCCGGACGGCGGCCGGCGCAGCCGACGCCCGTACCGACTGCCGCGCCAGCTCCGCCAGCTCGGCGTCGGTGAAGCCGTGGTGCTCCCGCGCCAGCTCGTACTGGGCGGCGAGCCGCGAGCCGAACAGCAGTGGGTCGTCCGCGCCCAGCGCCATCGGCACGCCCGCGTCCCACAGCGTCCGCAGCGGGACGTCGGCCGGCTTGTCGTAGACGCCCAGGGCGACGTTCGACGCCGGGCAGACCTCGCACGTCACCCCCCGCTCCGCGAGCTTCCGCAGCAGCCGCGGGTCCTCCGCGGCCCGTACGCCGTGCCCCACCCGGGCCGCGTGGAGGTCGTCCAGGCAGTCGCGGACGCTGCTCGGCCCCGCGAGCTCGCCGCCGTGCGGAGCGGCCAGCAGACCGCCCTCCCTGGCGATCTCGAAGGCGCGGTCGAAGTCCCGGGCGAGCCCGCGCCGCTCGTCGTTGGAGAGCCCGAAGCCGACCACGCCCTGGTCGGCGTAGCGCACCGCGAGCCGGGCGAGCGTACGGGCGTCCAGAGGGTGCTTCATCCGGTTGGCGGCGACGAGGACCCGTATCCCCAGCCCGGTCTCCTTCGACGCGTCCTCCACCGCGTCCAGGATGATCTCCAGGGCGGGGATCAGGCCGCCCAGCCGGGGCGCGTACGAGGTGGGGTCGACCTGGATCTCCAGCCAGCCCGAACCGTCCCGGACGTCCTCCTCCGCGGCCTCGCGCACCAGCCGCCGGATGTCCTCCTCGGACCGCAGGCAGGAGCGCGCGATGTCGTAGAGCCGCTGGAAGCGGAACCAGCCCCGCTCGTCCGTGGCCCGCAGCTTCGGCGGCCGGCCGCTGCTCAGCGCCTCGGGCAGGTGCACGCCGTACTTGTCGGCCAGCTCCAGCAGGGTCGAGGGGCGCATGGACCCGGTGAAGTGCAGGTGCAGATGGGCCTTGGGCAGCAGACGGAGGTCACGCGAGCGTTCCATTGCCCGATCCTGCCTCAAGCGCCACCGGACCGGAAGGTGTTTTCCCTGATCGGGGACCGACCCGAAAACGAATACGGGGTTCCGGCCGCACCGGCCGGAACCCCGAACAGCTCGCGCGAGCGAGCAGCAGGCTACTTCGCCTCCGCCAGCAGCTTCTGGATCCGCGAGACACCCTCCACCAGGTCCTCGTCACCCAGCGCGTAGGAAAGCCGCAGATAGCCCTGCGTGCCGAACGCCTCACCCGGCACCACGGCCACCTCGGCCTCGTCCAGGATCAGCGCGGCCAGCTCCACCGACGTCTGCGGCCGCTTGCCGCGGATCTCCTTGCCGAGGAGCTCCTTGACCGACGGGTAGACGTAGAACGCGCCCTCCGGCTCCGGGCAGAAGACGCCGTCGATCTCGTTCAGCATCGCGACGATCTTGCGGCGGCGGCGGTCGAAGGCGACCTTCATCTCCTCGACGGCCGTCAGGTCGCCCGACACGGCGGCCAGCGCCGCGACCTGCGCGACGTTCGACACGTTCGACGTGGCGTGCGACTGCAGGTTGGTGGCCGCCTTGACGACGTCCTTCGGGCCGATGACCCAGCCCACGCGCCAGCCCGTCATGGCGTAGGTCTTGGCGACGCCGTTGACCACGACGCACTTGTCGCGCAGCTCCGGCACGACGACCGGCAGCGAGGAGAACTCCGCGTCGCCGTAGACCAGGTGCTCGTAGATCTCGTCCGTCAGCACCCACAGGCCGTGCTCGGCGGCCCAGCGGCCGACGGCCTCGACCTGCTCGCGCGTGTAGACGGCGCCGGTCGGGTTGGACGGGGAGACGAAGAGCAGCACCTTCGTGCGCTCCGTACGGGCCGCCTCCAGCTGCTCGACCGACACCCGGTAGCCGGTGGTCTCGTCGGCCACGACCTCCACCGGCACACCGCCGGCGAGACGGATCGACTCCGGGTAGGTGGTCCAGTACGGGGCGGGGACGATGACCTCGTCGCCCGGGTCGAGGATCGCGGCGAACGCCTCGTAGATGGCCTGCTTGCCGCCGTTGGTGACGAGCACCTGGGAGGCGTCGATCTCGTAGCCCGAGTCGCGCAGGGTCTTGGCGGCGATGGCGGCCTTCAGCTCGGGGAGGCCGCCGGCCGGGGTGTAGCGGTGGTACTTGGGGTCACGGCAGGCCTCCACCGCCGCCTCGACGATGTAGCCGGGGGTCGGGAAGTCGGGCTCGCCGGCGCCGAAGCCGATGACCGGGCGCCCGGCGGCCTTGAGGGCCTTGGCCTTGGCGTCCACGGCCAGGGTGGCGGACTCGGAGATGGCACCGACGCGGGCGGAGACCCGGCGCTCGGTGGGGGACTGGGGAGGAGTCGCAGCGGTCATAGGGGCATCGTCCCAGACCCGTGGGAACGCGTGCGCGCCGATTCCGGCAGGTGGTACCGCCAAGGGGTTACCGGCCGTCCGGGCCCCCCGCCGGCCCCTCGCCGGGAGGCCCCCGCGCGCGTCCCCGGGAGGCCCCCACGCGCGTCGTCGCTGATAGCTGTTCGACGTCGGCCGCTTCAGCACGTACACTCATGCCTCGTTGGCCTCCACCGGCGAATCCGCTCCCGGGCACACCGTGCTTCCGGGCGGATGCGGTACGTTGGGGGAACCACAAAGGGTCGTAGCTCAATTGGTAGAGCACTGGTCTCCAAAACCAGCGGTTGGGGGTTCAAGTCCCTTCGGCCCTGCTACACGCACCGCCAGGTTGCGTGCATGCGTACGTACTGAAATGCACCGCCGTGCGGCTCACCCGGGCGCGGCACGGCCACGACCGGGATTCAGGTGAGGACGTAGTGACGGAAGCCCTTGGCTCCACCGCGACGCCTGAGAGCGGTCGTCCCGAGGACGAGGCGCCCACCAAGCGCCGCGGCGGGAAGCGCGGGAAGAAGGGCCCTCTGGGCCGCCTCGCGCTGTTTTACCGGCAGGTAGTCGCCGAGCTCCGCAAGGTTGTCTGGCCCTCCAAGAGCCAGCTGTCGACGTACACCACTGTGGTGATCGTCTTCGTTGTCATCGTCATTGGACTGGTGACCGTGATTGACTATGGGTTTGAGCAGGCCGTCAAGTACGTCTTCGGCTGAGCCGGCCCCCGTGCGCAAGGCGGCCCTCGTAGAGAGCCGCCTCTTCGCTCGTTCCACCCCTTGTAGCCAGGAAGAAGCAGCCACGTGTCTGACCCGAACCTGAACGACGCCGGCGAGCCCGTCGCGGCCGAGGCCAACGTTGACGAGGCTGTCTCGGCCGAGGTGCAGGGCGACGACACCCCGCAGGAGATCGTCGAGAACGCCGACAACGTCGACGAGCTCGACGCCGAGGACGCCGCCGCGGGCGAGCCGGCCGAGGAGGCCGCGCTGCACGTCGAGTCCGAGGCCGACGCGGAGGCCGCCGAGGCCGACGCCGAGTCCGAGGAGGCGGAGTCCGTGGAGGACGCCGCTCCGGTCGACCCGGTCGCCGCGCTCCGCGACGAGCTCCGTGGCCTGCCCGGCGAGTGGTACGTCATCCACACCTACGCGGGCTACGAGAACCGCGTGAAGACCAACCTCGAGCAGCGCGCCGTCTCGCTGAACGTCGAGGACTACATCTTCCAGGCCGAGGTGCCGCAGGAAGAGGTCGTCCAGATCAAGAACGGCGACCGCCGCACCGTCCGCCAGAACAAGCTCCCCGGCTATGTCCTGGTGCGCATGGACCTGACGAACGAGTCCTGGGGCGTCGTCCGCAACACCCCGGGCGTCACCGGCTTCGTCGGCAACGCCTACGACCCGTACCCGCTGACCCTGGACGAGATCGTCAAGATGCTCGCCCCGGAGGCCGAGGCGAAGGCCGCCAAGGAGGCCGCCGAGGCCGAGGGCCGTCCGGCCCCGTCCCGCAAGGTCGAGGTCCAGGTGCTGGACTTCGAGGTCGGCGACTCGGTCACGGTCACGGACGGTCCGTTCGCGACCCTCCAGGCCACGATCAACGAGATCAACGCCGACTCGAAGAAGGTCAAGGGCCTCGTCGAGATCTTCGGTCGCGAGACCCCGGTCGAGCTCAGCTTCGACCAGATCCAGAAGAACTAGTTCAGAACTGGTTCCCTCTGGGACATACGCTTCCGAACAGGTCAGACCGGCTGCTCATAGCCCGTCTGACCTGCTCGGTTTTTGGCCGCAGCATGTTACCCGTTATCGTGGTGCGGTATGCCTGCGCGCACTGTGCGCAGGCAAAAAAACTCTCACTAGGACCCGGAGAGAGCAATGCCTCCCAAGAAGAAGAAGATCACGGGGCTTATCAAGCTCCAGATCAGCGCCGGTGCCGCCAACCCGGCCCCGCCGGTCGGCCCCGCGCTGGGTCAGCACGGCGTCAACATCATGGAGTTCTGCAAGGCCTACAACGCCGCGACCGAGTCGCAGCGTGGCATGGTCGTGCCGGTGGAGATCACGGTCTACGAGGACCGTTCCTTCACCTTCGTCACCAAGACTCCGCCGGCCGCGAAGCTGATCCTCAAGGCCGCGGGCGTGGACAAGGGCTCCGGCGAGCCGCACAAGACCAAGGTCGCGAAGCTGACGCGCGAGCAGGTCCGCGAGATCGCCACCACCAAGATGCCCGACCTGAACGCCAACGACCTGGACGCCGCCGAGAAGATCATC
Organism: Streptomyces sp. NPDC001678; assembly: GCF_042892945.1. NCBI lineage: Bacteria > Bacillati > Actinomycetota > Actinomycetes > Kitasatosporales > Streptomycetaceae > Streptomyces > Streptomyces sp. NPDC001678. Next base: position 128,696 of record NZ_JBIAUP010000006.1, read on the forward strand.
GCCGGCACCGCCCGTTCCATGGGCGTCACGGTCGAGGGCTGATCAGCTCCCGCTGACCCCTCAGTGGCAGGGCCAAGCGCTGGCCCGGACCACGACTCCACGCTCAACCTTTCAGGAGCAGAAGTGAAGCGCAGCAAGACTCTCCGCGCTGCGGACGCCAAGATCGATGCGGAGCGCCTGTACGCCCCGCTCGAGGCCGTCCGTCTCGCCAAGGAGACCTCCTCCATCAAGTTCGACGCGACCGTCGAGGTTGCCTTCCGCCTGGGTGTCGACCCGCGCAAGGCCGACCAGATGGTCCGTGGCACCGTGAACCTTCCGCACGGCACCGGTAAGACCGCCCGGGTCCTGGTCTTCGCGACCGGTGACCGTGCCGAGGCCGCGCGTGCCGCGGGCGCCGACATCGTCGGTGCCGACGAGCTCATCGACGAGGTCGCCAAGGGCCGTCTGGACTTCGACGCCGTCGTCGCCACCCCGGACCTCATGGGCAAGGTCGGCCGCCTCGGCCGCGTGCTCGGTCCGCGTGGTCTGATGCCGAACCCGAAGACCGGCACGGTCACCCCGGACACGGCCAAGGCCGTGACCGAGATCAAGGGCGGCAAGATCGAGTTCCGAGTGGACAAGCACTCGAACCTCCACTTCATCATCGGCAAGGTCTCCTTCGACGAGACCAAGCTGGTGGAGAACTACGCCGCCGCGCTTGAGGAGATCACCCGTCTCAAGCCGTCCGCCGCGAAGGGCCGCTACATCAAGAAGGCGACCCTGACCACCACGATGGGCCCGGGCATCGCCCTGGACCCGAACCGCACCCGCAACCTCCTCGTCGAGGACGAGGCCATCTGAGGACGGCCTCCCGCGGGCGCGTAGTGGCGCTCTGAGCAGTACGGGCCGGGCCCCGCACCTGATTCCAAGGTGCGGGGCCCGGCTCGATTTGCATCCATACGCACCTATCGCGTAATCTCCTGGAGAAGCCAAAGACCGCTGGTCGTTGTCGCGCCTCCATCCGGGGGTGTGGCGGCCGAAGGATCCGCTAGCTGCGGGCGACCTGCGCAGGTGTCAAGAGGATTGCACTCCCGCCGAGACGTAAGAGGATTACGTCCCCGCGGTCGAGTCACGCCCCGAGCGCCTGCGCCGGGGCGTTTCGTTTTGCCCAAGCCCCCTTCTCGCGCCTAAGCGGTCCGAATCACCCGGAAGGAGGCCGAGGCTCATGGCGACGTCCGCCAAGGCCGCCGCGGTTGCCGAGCTGACGGACAAGTTCCGCAGCTCCAACGCCGCTGTGCTGACCGAGTACCGCGGGCTCACCGTGGCGCAGCTCAAGACGCTGCGCCGTTCGCTCGGTGAGAACGCGCAGTACGCCGTGGTGAAGAACACGCTGACCAAGATCGCGGCCGCAGAGGCCGGGTACCAGCTCGACGCCCAGCTTTTCGCTGGTCCGACGGCTGTCGCCTTCGTCACCGGTGACCCGGTGGAGTCGGCGAAGGGTCTTCGTGACTTCGCCAAGGAGAACCCGAACCTGATCATCAAGGGCGGTGTCCTTGATGGCAAGGCGCTGTCCGCCGATGAGATCAAGAAGCTTGCGGACCTCGAGTCCCGCGAGGTTCTGCTCAGCAAGCTGGCCGGTGCCATGAAGGGCAAGCAGTCCCAGGCTGCCTCGCTCTTCCAGGCGCTGCCGACGAAGCTCGTCCGCACCGCGGACGCGCTGCGCGCCAAGCTCGCCGAGCAGGGCGGTGCCGAGTAATTCGGCTCGCGCATTGATCGGCGCCACTCGGCGCTGATCGCAGCGGGCCGTACGCCCGCCGACATGTACATCCGGCACCTGCCGACTTAGTGGAAGGACCGCCATCATGGCGAAGCTCACCAAGGACGAGCTGCTCGCGCAGTTCGAGGAGATGACCCTCATCGAGCTCTCCGAGTTCGTCTCCGCCTTCGAGGAGAAGTTCGACGTCACCGCCGCCGCCGCCGCGCCGGTCGTCATGGCCGGTGCCGCCGGTGGCGCCGCTGCCGCCGAGGTCGAGGAGAAGGACGAGTTCGACGTCATCCTCACCGCCGCCGGTGACAAGAAGATCCAGGTCATCAAGGTCGTGCGCGAGCTGACCTCCCTGGGTCTGAAGGAGGCCAAGGACCTCGTCGACGGCACCCCGAAGCCGGTCCTCGAGAAGGTCGCCAAGGACGCCGCGGAGAAGGCCGCCGAGGCCCTCAAGGGCGCCGGCGCCTCCGTCGAGGTCAAGTAAGTACCTCGGGAGTCTGCCGACTCTCCCTCCGGCCTTCACGGCCGGAATCAACCAAGGGCGATCACCCGCACGGGTGGTCGCCCTTGGGCGTTCCCGGGACGGATGCGCGCACGGCGGCCCGGAGACGAGTATGGTGATCTTCGCCGCCTCGCCGAGGCGGCGACCCGCTCCCAGCAGGGCGGGAAGGCGCCCCGAGCGGCCGCCGGGGGCCGAGGGGCCTTGACGAACGGCACGCCGCGCGCGATTCTCAGGACGCGTCCTACGGGCGCGCCGCCACATCGATCCTCCGTCCGAGGCATGGATCGAAGGCGGAGCGGGAAGTAACGTCATGCGCTTCCCGCGCATGGCTTGCGTCGGGCAGGACGCCAGGCGATGCGGAACAACAGGATCCCGGAGGGAGAGATTGGTATCGCACCGGTCTCCGGAAATCCGCTCTGGACATCAGTGGGCCAAGTGGCTACACTGACCCTTTGCGCTGCCTGTTAGCTGCTCCCTGCCCGTCACCAGGGGCATGCCCACTCTCGAGCACAGCTGATGGAAACCCCCTGAGCTGGGATTTCTCTCGTACGCGACGAGTGGGACCGGTACGCGCGTAGTGAGTCCGAGCCCTCGGAAGGACCCCCTCTTGGCCGCCTCGCGCAACGCCTCGACCGCCAATACGAACACCGGCGCCAGCACCGCCCCGCTGCGCATCTCTTTTGCGAAGATCAAGGAGCCCCTCGAGGTTCCGAACCTTCTTGCGCTTCAGACCGAGAGCTTCGACTGGCTGCTCGGCAACGCCGCCTGGAAGGCTCGCGTCGAGGCTGCGCTGGAAAGTGGTCAGGACGTCCCCACCAAGTCCGGTCTGGAGGAGATCTTCGAGGAGATCTCCCCGATCGAGGACTTCAGCGGGTCGATGTCGCTGACCTTCCGTGACCACCGCTTCGAGCCCCCGAAGAACTCGATCGACGAGTGCAAGGAGCGCGACTTCACGTACGCGGCCCCGCTCTTCGTCACCGCCGAGTTCACCAACAACGAGACCGGCGAGATCAAGTCCCAGACGGTCTTCATGGGCGACTTCCCGCTCATGACGCCGAAGGGCACCTTCTGCATCAACGGCACCGAGCGTGTCGTCGTCTCGCAGCTGGTCCGTTCGCCGGGTGTCTACTTCGACTCCTCCATCGACAAGACGTCCGACAAGGACATCTTCACGGCCAAGATCATCCCGTCCCGGGGTGCCTGGCTGGAGATGGAGGTCGACAAGCGTGACATGGTCGGCGTCCGCATCGACCGCAAGCGCAAGCAGTCCGTCACCGTCCTCCTGAAGGCTCTCGGCTGGACCACCGAGCAGATCCTCGAGGAGTTCGGCGAGTACGAGTCCATGCGCGCCACCCTGGAGAAGGACCACACCCAGGGCCAGGACGACGCGCTGCTCGACATCTACCGCAAGCTGCGCCCGGGCGAGCCGCCGACCCGTGAGGCCGCGCAGACGCTGCTCGAGAACCTCTACTTCAACCCGAAGCGCTACGACCTCGCGAAGGTCGGCCGCTACAAGGTCAACAAGAAGCTGGGCGCGGACGCCCCGCTCGACGCCGGTGTGCTCACGGTCGACGACGTCATCGCGACGATCAAGTACCTGGTGAAGCTCCACGCCGGTGAGCTGGAGACGGTCGGCGAGAACGGCACGGACATCGTCGTCGAGACCGACGACATCGACCACTTCGGCAACCGTCGTCTGCGCAACGTCGGCGAGCTCATCCAGAACCAGGTCCGCACCGGTCTGGCCCGTATGGAGCGCGTCGTCCGCGAGCGGATGACCACCCAGGACGTCGAGGCGATCACGCCGCAGACCCTGATCAACATCCGGCCGGTCGTCGCCTCCATCAAGGAGTTCTTCGGCACCAGCCAGCTGTCCCAGTTCATGGACCAGACCAACCCGCTGTCGGGTCTGACCCACAAGCGTCGTCTGTCGGCGCTGGGTCCGGGTGGTCTCTCCCGTGAGCGGGCCGGCTTCGAGGTCCGAGACGTCCACCCGTCGCACTACGGCCGTATGTGCCCGATCGAGACGCCCGAAGGCCCGAACATCGGTCTGATCGGCTCGCTCGCCTCCTACGGTCGCGTCAACGCGTTCGGTTTCGTCGAGACCCCGTACCGCAAGGTCGTCGACGGTGTCGTCACCGACGAGGTCGACTACCTGACGGCCGACGAGGAAGACCGCTTCGTCATCGCCCAGGCGAACGCCCCCCTCACCGAGGACATGCGTTACGCCGAGTCGCGCGTCCTGGTCCGCCGCCGTGGTGGCGAAATCGACTACATCGCCGGCGACGACGTCGACTACATGGACGTCTCCCCGCGCCAGATGGTGTCGGTCGCGACCGCCATGATCCCGTTCCTCGAGCACGACGATGCCAACCGCGCGCTCATGGGATCGAACATGATGCGCCAGGCCGTTCCGCTGATCAAGGCCGAGGCGCCGCTGGTCGGCACCGGCATGGAGTACCGCTGCGCGGTCGACGCCGGTGACGTCATCAAGGCCGAGAAGGACGGTGTCGTCCAGGAGGTCTCCGCCGACTACGTCACGGTGGCCAACGACGACGGCACGTACAACACGTACCGGGTCGCCAAGTTCTCCCGCTCCAACCAGGGCACGTCCTTCAACCAGAAGGTCGTCGTGGACGAGGGCGCCCGCGTGGTCACCGGCCAGGTGCTCGCCGACGGTCCGTCCACGGACGAGGGCGAGATGGCGCTCGGCAAGAACCTCCTCGTGGCGTTCATGCCGTGGGAGGGCCACAACTACGAGGACGCGATCATCCTGTCGCAGCGCCTCGTCCAGGACGACGTCCTCTCCTCGATCCACATCGAGGAGCACGAGGTCGACGCCCGTGACACCAAGCTGGGCCCCGAGGAGATCACCCGGGACATCCCGAACGTCTCCGAGGAGGTCCTCGCCGACCTCGACGAGCGCGGCATCATCCGCATCGGTGCCGAGGTCGTCGCCGGCGACATCCTCGTCGGCAAGGTCACCCCGAAGGGTGAGACCGAGCTGACCCCCGAGGAGCGCCTGCTCCGCGCGATCTTCGGTGAGAAGGCCCGTGAGGTCCGTGACACCTCGCTGAAGGTCCCCCACGGTGAGATCGGCAAGGTCATCGGCGTCCGCGTCTTCGACCGCGAAGAGGGCGACGAGCTGCCCCCGGGCGTGAACCAGCTGGTCCGCGTCTACGTGGCCCAGAAGCGCAAGATCACCGACGGTGACAAGCTCGCCGGCCGCCACGGCAACAAGGGTGTCATCTCCAAGATCCTCCCGGTCGAGGACATGCCCTTCCTCGAGGACGGCACCCCGGTCGACATCATCCTCAACCCGCTCGGTGTCCCGTCCCGAATGAACCCGGGACAGGTCCTCGAGATCCACCTCGGCTGGCTCGCCAGCCGCGGCTGGAAGGTCGAGGGCGACGAGGACTGGATGAAGCGCCTCCAGGCGATCGGCGCCGACGACGTCGCCGCCGGCACCAACGTCGCGACCCCGGTCTTCGACGGCGCCCGCGAGGACGAGATCGCCGGTCTCTTCGAGTCCACGATCCCCAACCGCGACGGCGAGCGCCTGGTGCTCCCGTCCGGCAAGGCCCGGATGTTCGACGGCCGCTCCGGCGAGCCGTTCCCGGACCCGATCTCGGTCGGGTACATGTACATCCTCAAGCTGCACCACCTGGTCGACGACAAGCTCCACGCCCGTTCGACCGGTCCGTACTCCATGATCACCCAGCAGCCGCTGGGTGGTAAGGCTCAGTTCGGTGGCCAGCGCTTCGGTGAGATGGAGGTGTGGGCGCTGGAGGCTTATGGCGCCGCGTACGCCCTCCAGGAGCTGCTGACCATCAAGTCCGACGACGTCACCGGCCGAGTGAAGGTCTACGAGGCGATCGTCAAGGGCGAGAACATCCCCGAGCCCGGCATCCCCGAGTCCTTCAAGGTGCTCATCAAGGAGATGCAGTCCCTCTGCCTCAACGTGGAGGTGCTGTCCTCGGACGGCATGTCCATCGAGATGCGGGACACCGACGAGGACGTCTTCCGCGCGGCGGAGGAGCTCGGTATCGACCTGTCCCGGCGCGAGCCGAGCAGCGTCGAAGAGGTCTGACGGGTCTGGTGGGGGCCTCGTAGGAGGCCCCCACCTCCCCCATAGCCCTGAACGGGCATGGGTGGGACCCCCATCCGGACCCCCAGACCACTGATGTAGAGCCCATAAATCGCTAACGCGAGGGGCACGACCCTGAAAGAGGGATTGACGAACAGTGCTCGACGTCAACTTCTTCGACGAGCTGCGGATCGGCCTGGCGACCGCGGACGACATCCGGACCTGGTCGCACGGCGAGGTCAAGAAGCCGGAGACCATCAACTACCGCACCCTGAAGCCCGAAAAGGACGGACTCTTCTGCGAGAAGATCTTCGGTCCGACCCGGGACTGGGAGTGCTACTGCGGCAAGTACAAGCGTGTCCGCTTCAAGGGCATCATTTGTGAGCGCTGTGGCGTCGAGGTCACGCGCGCCAAGGTGCGTCGTGAGCGGATGGGCCACATCGAGCTCGCCGCTCCCGTCACCCACATCTGGTACTTCAAGGGCGTCCCGTCGCGCCTGGGCTACCTGCTCGACCTGGCCCCGAAGGACCTCGAGAAGGTCATCTACTTCGCCGCCTACATGATCACGTGGGTGGACGAGGAGCGCCGTACGCGCGACCTGCCCTCGCTGGAGGCCCACGTCTCCGTCGAGCGTCAGCAGATCGAGCAGCGTCGCGACGCCGACCTCGAGGCCCGCGCCAAGAAGCTCGAGTCCGACCTGGCCGAGCTCGAGGCCGAGGGTGCCAAGGCCGATGTGCGCCGCAAGGTGCGCGAGGGCGCCGAGCGTGAGATGAAGCAGCTGCGCGACCGTGCGCAGCGCGAGATCGACCGCCTCGACGAGGTGTGGAGCCGCTTCAAGAACCTCAAGGTCCAGGACCTCGAGGGCGACGAGCTGCTCTACCGCGAGCTGCGCGACCGCTTCGGCACCTACTTCATGGGTGCGATGGGCGCCGCCGCGCTGCAGAAGCGCCTGGAGTCCTTCGACCTCGACGAGGAGGCCGAGCGCCTCCGCGAGATCATCCGGACCGGCAAGGGCCAGAAGAAGACCCGTGCGCTCAAGCGCCTCAAGGTCGTCTCCGCCTTCCTGCAGACCCGCAACAGCCCCAGCGGCATGGTGCTGGACTGCATCCCCGTGATCCCGCCGGACCTGCGTCCGATGGTGCAGCTGGACGGTGGCCGCTTCGCGACCTCCGACCTGAACGACCTGTACCGCCGTGTGATCAACCGCAACAACCGTCTGAAGCGTCTGCTCGACCTCGGTGCCCCCGAGATCATCGTGAACAACGAGAAGCGGATGCTCCAGGAGGCGGTCGACGCCCTCTTCGACAACGGCCGTCGTGGTCGCCCGGTCACGGGCCCCGGCAACCGTCCGCTGAAGTCCCTCAGCGACATGCTGAAGGGTAAGCAGGGTCGATTCCGTCAGAACCTGCTCGGTAAGCGTGTCGACTACTCGGCCCGTTCCGTCATCGTCGTCGGTCCGCAGCTGAAGCTGCACCAGTGTGGTCTGCCCAAGGCCATGGCGCTGGAGCTCTTCAAGCCGTTCGTGATGAAGCGCCTGGTCGACCTGAACCACGCGCAGAACATCAAGTCGGCCAAGCGCATGGTCGAGCGCGGCCGCACCGTGGTGTACGACGTCCTCGAAGAGGTCATCGCCGAGCACCCGGTGCTGCTGAACCGTGCGCCCACGCTGCACCGCCTCGGCATCCAGGCCTTCGAGCCGCAGCTGGTCGAGGGCAAGGCCATCCAGATCCACCCGCTCGTCTGCACCGCGTTCAACGCGGACTTCGACGGTGACCAGATGGCCGTCCACCTGCCGCTCTCCGCGGAGGCGCAGGCCGAGGCCCGCATCCTGATGCTGTCCTCGAACAACATCCTCAAGCCGGCCGACGGCCGTCCGGTCACCATGCCGACCCAGGACATGGTGCTGGGCCTGTTCTTCCTCACCACCGACGAGGAAGAGCGCAAGGTCATCGGTGAGGGCCGGTCCTTCGGCTCGGTCGCCGAGGCGATCATGGCGTTCGACGCCCGGGAGCTCTCGCTCCAGGCGAAGGTCGACATCCGCTTCCCGATCGGCACCGTCCCGCCGCGTGGCTGGACCCCGCCGGTCCGTGAAGAGGGCGAGCCGGAGTGGCAGCAGGGCGACTCGTTCCGCCTGCGCACCACCCTGGGCCGCGCGCTCTTCAACGAGCTGCTGCCCGAGGACTACCCGTTCGTCGACTACTCGGTGGGCAAGAAGCAGCTCTCCGAGATCGTCAACGACCTGGCCGAGCGCTACCCCAAGGTCATCGTGGCGGCGACGCTCGACAACCTGAAGGCGGCCGGCTTCCACTGGGCGACCCGTTCCGGCGTCACCGTGGCCATCTCCGACGTCGTCGTTCCCGAGGCGAAGAAGGAGATCGTCAAGGGCTACGAGGCGCAGGACGAGAAGGTCCAGAAGCAGTACGAGCGCGGTCTGATCACCAAGGACGAGCGCACGCAGGAGCTCATCGCGATCTGGACCAAGGCGACCAACGAGGTCGCCGAGGCGATGAACGCGAACTTCCCCAAGACGAACCCCATCTTCATGATGGTTGACTCGGGTGCCCGAGGAAACATGATGCAGATGCGGCAGATCGCCGGTATGCGTGGTCTGGTGTCGAACGCGAAGAACGAGACCATCCCGCGACCCATTAAGGCGTCGTTCCGTGAGGGTCTCTCCGTGCTGGAGTACTTCATCTCCACCCACGGTGCCCGTAAGGGTCTCGCGGACACCGCCCTCCGTACCGCCGACTCGGGTTACCTCACCCGTCGTCTGGTCGACGTCTCCCAGGACGTGATCATCCGCGAGGAGGACTGCGGCACCGAGCGCGGCCTCAAGCTGGCGATCGCCGTCCGCGGCGAGGACGGCGTCCTGCGCAAGACGGACGACGTCGAGACCAGCGTGTACGCCCGTATGCTCGCCGAGGACGTCGTCGTCGACGGCAAGGTCATCGCGCCGGCCAACGTCGACCTCGGTGACGTGCTCATCGGCCAGCTCGTCGCCCACGGCGTCGAGACGGTCAAGACCCGTTCGGTCCTCACCTGTGAGTCCGCGGTCGGCACCTGTGCCTTCTGCTACGGCCGCTCGCTGGCGACCGGCAAGCTGGTGGACATCGGTGAGGCGGTCGGCATCATCGCCGCCCAGTCCATCGGTGAGCCCGGTACCCAGCTGACGATGCGTACCTTCCACACCGGTGGTGTGGCCGGTGACGACATCACCCAGGGTCTGCCCCGTGTCGTCGAGCTCTTCGAGGCCCGTACGCCCAAGGGTGTCGCCCCGATCTCGGAGGCGGCCGGCCGCGTCCGTATCGAGGAGACCGAGAAGACCAAGAAGCTCGTCGTCACCCCGGACGACGGCAGCGACGAGACGGCGTTCCCGATCTCGAAGCGTGCCCGTCTGCTGGTCAGCGAGGGCGAGCACGTCGAGGTGGGCCAGAAGCTCACCGTGGGTGCCACCAACCCGCACGACGTCCTGCGGATCCTCGGCCAGCGCGCCGTCCAGGTCCACCTGGTCGGCGAGGTCCAGAAGGTCTACAACTCGCAGGGTGTGTCGATCCACGACAAGCACATCGAGATCATCATCCGGCAGATGCTCCGCCGCGTGACGATCATCGAGTCCGGCGACGCGGAGCTGCTGCCGGGCGAGCTCGTGGAGCGTTCGCGCTTCGAGTCCGAGAACCGTCGTGTGGTCACCGAGGGCGGTCACCCCGCCTCCGGCCGTCCGCAGCTGATGGGTATCACCAAGGCCTCGCTGGCGACGGAGTCCTGGCTGTCGGCCGCCTCCTTCCAGGAGACGACCCGAGTGCTGACGGACGCGGCGATCAACGCCAAGTCCGACTCGCTCATCGGCCTCAAGGAGAACGTCATCATCGGTAAGCTCATCCCGGCCGGTACGGGTCTGTCCCGCTACCGCAACATCCGGGTGGAGCCCACCGAGGAGGCCAAGGCCGCGATGTACTCGGCCGTCGGTTACGACGACATCGACTACTCGCCCTTCGGCACCGGCTCCGGCCAGGCGGTCCCGCTGGAGGACTACGACTACGGTCCGTACAACCAGTAAGCCTCTGGTTCGCTCGTCAGGGCGGCCGCCCCGCGCACGCGGGGTGGCCGCCCTGCGGCGTTTTCGGCGGCCGGTGAGCCGGAGCCCGGCGAGGACCACCCCGCCGACGGCCGTCAGCGCCGCCACGCTCGCCGGCGGCCGGCGGCGCGCTCCAGGGTGTCCAGCCGGGCCTGGAGCAGGCCCAGGACGGCGGGCAGGGCCATGACCCGGGCGAGCCCTCCAGCGACCGCGAAGACGTCCTCCAGGCGGAACGGATTCGCCCTGCCCCGGCGGGGTGGCAGCAGGGCAGAGGCCCGTACGGAGGGCACGTGGGGCGCCCATCGGGGTGTATCGGCCGGCCTCCAGGTCCCGCCGGGAGGGGCCCGGCGGGACCGGGCCGGCCGCTCTGATCTGCGACATATGCAGCACATCGGGGTGTCCTCCGCGTGTGCATTTGTTTTGACCGCAGCCCATGCTGTAGGTACGCTCTGACCTTGTGCCTGGGGTGTCCCTGGGCTCTCGTGCGTGCCTTCAGACCGTGCGAGAGGCCCGGAGCCGGACGGACCCAGCGGCCGGAAACACCGAAATCTGCGTTGATTCCGCCCTCGCGGCGGGGTGTGCAGGCTTCGACACGCCCGACCGCGTGGGTCGGCGGTGACGCTCCCGGGTTAGTTTTATCGAGATCACAGAAACCGGAGAAACGGTGCCTACGATCCAGCAGCTGGTCCGGAAGGGCCGGCAGGACAAGGTCGAGAAGAACAAGACGCCCGCACTCGAGGGTTCGCCCCAGCGTCGTGGCGTCTGCACGCGTGTGTTCACGACCACCCCGAAGAAGCCGAACTCGGCGCTCCGTAAGGTCGCGCGTGTGCGCCTGACCTCCGGCATCGAGGTCACCGCTTACATTCCGGGTGAGGGTCACAACCTGCAGGAGCACTCCATCGTGCTCGTGCGCGGTGGCCGTGTGAAGGACCTGCCGGGTGTTCGCTACAAGATCATCCGCGGTTCCCTCGACACGCAGGGCGTCAAGAACCGTAAGCAGGCTCGCAGCCGCTACGGCGCCAAGAAGGAGAAGTAAGAATGCCTCGTAAGGGCCCCGCCCCGAAGCGCCCGGTCATCATCGACCCGGTTTACGGCTCCCCTCTGGTGACGTCGCTGATCAACAAGATCCTCCTGCACGGCAAGCGCTCCACCGCCGAGCGCATCGTGTACGGCGCCATGGAGGGTCTGCGCGAGAAGACCGGCAACGACCCGGTCATCACCCTCAAGCGCGCTCTCGAGAACGTCAAGCCGGCTCTCGAGGTCAAGTCCCGCCGTGTCGGTGGCGCCACCTACCAGGTGCCGGTCGAGGTCCGTCCGGGCCGCGCCTCCACCCTGGCGCTGCGCTGGCTGGTCGGTTACTCCCGCGCCCGTCGCGAGAAGACCATGACCGAGCGCCTCATGAACGAGCTGCTGGACGCCTCGAACGGTCTCGGCGCCTCGGTCAAGAAGCGTGAGGACACGCACAAGATGGCCGAGTCCAACAAGGCCTTCGCGCACTACCGCTGGTAGTCGCAAACCCCATCGAGAACCGAGAGAAGACTGAGCCATATGGCCACCACTTCGCTTGACCTGGCCAAGGTCCGCAACATCGGGATCATGGCCCACATCGACGCGGGCAAGACGACCACCACCGAGCGCATCCTCTTCTACACCGGTGTTTCGTACAAGATCGGTGAGGTCCACGACGGCGCTGCCACGATGGACTGGATGGAGCAGGAGCAGGAGCGCGGCATCACGATCACGTCTGCCGCGACGACCTGCCACTGGCCGCTCGAGAACGTCGATCACACGATCAACATCATCGACACCCCGGGCCACGTCGACTTCACCGTCGAGGTGGAGCGTTCCCTGCGTGTGCTCGACGGTGCCGTGACCGTGTTCGACGGTGTCGCCGGTGTCGAGCCGCAGTCCGAGACGGTGTGGCGTCAGGCCGACCGTTACGGCGTGCCGCGCATCTGCTTCGTCAACAAGCTCGACCGCACCGGTGCCGAGTTCCACCGCTGTGTCGACATGATCGTGGACCGCCTCGGCGCCACCCCGATCGTGATGCAGCTGCCGATCGGCACCGAGGCCGACTTCAAGGGCGTCGTCGACCTCGTCACGATGAAGGCGTTCGTCTGGTCGGCCGAGGCCGCCAAGGGCGAGATGTACGACGTCGTCGACATCCCGGAGACGCACCTCGAGGCCGCCGACGAGTGGCGCGGCAAGCTGCTTGAGGCCGTCGCCGAGAACGACGACGAGATGATGGAGCTGTACCTGGGCGGCGAGGAGCCGACCGTGGAGCAGCTGTACGCGGCCATCCGCCGCATCACCATCAACTCCGGCAAGGGCGGCGGCACCACCGTCACCCCCGTGTTCTGTGGCACCGCGTTCAAGAACAAGGGCGTTCAGCCCCTGCTCGACGCCGTGGTCCGCTTCCTGCCGTCGCCGCTCGACGTCGAGGCGATCGAGGGCCACGCGGTCAACGACCCCGACGCGGTCGTGAAGCGCAAGCCCTCCGACGAGGAGCCGTTCTCCGGTCTTGCCTTCAAGATCATGAGCGACCCGCACCTCGGCAAGCTCACCTTCGTCCGGGTTTACTCGGGCCGCATGGAGGCCGGCACCCAGGTGCAGAACTCCGTGAAGGGCAAGAAGGAGCGCATCGGCAAGATCTACCGGATGCACGCGAACAAGCGTGAGGAGATCGACTCGGTGGGTGCCGGCGACATCGTCGCCGTCATGGGTCTGAAGCAGACCACCACCGGTGAGACCCTCTGCGACGCGGGCAACCCGGTGATCCTCGAGTCGATGGACTTCCCGGCTCCGGTCATCCAGGTCGCCATTGAGCCCAAGTCCAAGGGCGACCAGGAGAAGCTGGGTGTCGCCATCCAGCGCCTCGCCGAGGAGGACCCGTCCTTCCAGGTCCACACGGACGAGGAGACGGGCCAGACCATCATCGCGGGTATGGGCGAGCTGCACCTCGACGTGCTGGTCGACCGTATGAAGCGTGAGTTCAAGGTCGAGGCCAACGTCGGCAAGCCGCAGGTCGCGTACCGCGAGACGATCCGCAAGGCCGTCGAGCGGATCGACTACACCCACAAGAAGCAGACTGGTGGTTCCGGCCAGTTCGCCAAGGTGCAGATCGCGATCGAGCCCCTCGAGGGCGACGGCTACGAGTTCGAGAACAAGGTCACCGGTGGCCGCATCCCGCGGGAGTACATCCCGTCCGTGGACGCGGGTTGCCAGGAGGCCATGGAGTTCGGTGTTCTGGCCGGCTACCCGCTGACCGGCGTCAAGGTGACGCTGCTCGACGGTGCCTACCACGACGTCGACTCCTCCGAGCTCGCGTTCAAGATCGCCGGTTCCATGGCGTTCAAGGAGGGTGCTCGCAAGGCGTCCCCGGCTCTCCTCGAGCCGATGATGTCCGTCGAGGTCACCACCCCCGAGGACTACATGGGTGACGTCATCGGCGACATCAACTCCCGCCGTGGCCAGATCCAGGCCATGGAGGACCGTCACGGCGCCAAGCTCGTCAAGGGCCTGGTTCCGCTGTCGGAGATGTTCGGCTACGTCGGAGACCTCCGCAGCAAGACCTCGGGTCGCGCAAGCTACTCGATGCAGTTCGACTCCTACGCCGAGGTTCCGCGGAACGTCGCCGAGGAGATCATCGCGAAGGCCAAGGGCGAGTAACCCACTCCCGTCTCTACGGGCGTGATACACGCTTTAGGCTTGACACCGGCTGTCGGGGCATTCCGTCACAAACCATGGCGGACTGCCCCGGCGGGCGGCTTCCCAGCAAAGATCCCTGGCGCCGACCCAATCCAGGCGTACAGAACCACTCCACAGGAGGACCCCAGTGGCGAAGGCGAAGTTCGAGCGGACTAAGCCGCACGTCAACATCGGCACCATCGGTCACGTCGACCACGGTAAGACCACTCTTACCGCGGCGATCACCAAGGTGCTGCACGACGCGTACCCGGACCTGAACCCCTTCACGCCTTTCGACGAGATCGACAAGGCCCCGGAGGAGCGTCAGCGCGGTATCACCATCTCCATCGCGCACGTCGAGTACCAGACCGAGGCGCGTCACTACGCCCACGTCGACTGCCCGGGTCACGCGGACTACATCAAGAACATGATCACCGGTGCCGCCCAGATGGACGGCGCGATCCTCGTGGTCGCCGCGACCGACGGTCCGATGCCGCAGACCAAGGAGCACGTGCTCCTGGCCCGCCAGTCCGGCGTTCCGTACATCGTCGTCGCCCTGAACAAGGCCGACATGGTGGACGACGAGGAGATCCTGGAGCTCGTCGAGCTCGAGGTCCGTGAGCTCCTCTCCGAGTACGAGTTCGACGGCGACAACGCTCCGGTCGTCCGCGTCTCCGCGCTGAAGGCGCTGGAGGGCGACAAGGAGTGGGGCGAGAAGCTCCTCGGCCTGATGGCCGCTGTCGACGAGAACATCCCGCAGCCCGAGCGTGACGTCGACAAGCCGTTCCTGATGCCGATCGAGGACGTCTTCACGATCACCGGTCGTGGCACCGTCGTCACCGGTCGTATCGAGCGTGGTGTCCTGAAGGTCAACGAGACCGTCGACATCATCGGCATCAAGACCGAGAAGACCACCACCACGGTCACCGGTATCGAGATGTTCCGCAAGCTGCTCGACGAGGGCCAGGCCGGTGAGAACGTCGGTCTGCTCCTCCGTGGCATCAAGCGCGAGGACGTCGAGCGCGGCCAGTGCATCATCAAGCCGGGTTCGGTCACCCCGCACACCGAGTTCGAGGCCACGGCCTACATCCTGTCGAAGGACGAGGGTGGCCGTCACACCCCGTTCTTCAACAACTACCGTCCGCAGTTCTACTTCCGTACGACTGACGTGACCGGTGTCGTGACCCTCAAGGAGGGCACGGAGATGGTTATGCCCGGCGACAACGCCGAGATGACCGTCAACCTGATCCAGCCCGTCGCCATGGAGGAGGGCCTGCGCTTCACCATCCGTGAGGGCGGCCGCACCGTCGGCGCCGGCCAGGTCACCAAGATCAACAAGTAAGTTCGCTTGCTTGACGGTCTGACCTGAACGGTCGACAAGAGGGCCCGCACACCGCGAGGTGTGCGGGCCCTCTCGCATTCTCAAGGGGTCGTTCTCAAGGGGTCGGGTACGGCAGGATCTGCCGCAGCAGCCCCTTGGGGTGGCCCCGGCGCCGCCACTCGCGGGGGTAGCCGATGGAGACCTCCTCGAAGCGCACCCCCTCGTACCAGGTGGTCCGGGGGATGTGGAGATGGCCGTAGACCACCGCCGCGACGTTGAAGCGGGTGTGCCAGCCGGCCGTGAGCTCCGTGCCGCACCACTGGGCGAACTCCGGGTAGGTCAGGACGTCCGTGGGCCGGCGGTCCAGCGGCCAGTGGTTGACCAGCACCAGCGGCAGCTCGGGGTCATGGGCGGCCAGCCGGGCCTCGGTGGCCGCGACCCGGGCCCGGCACCAGTCGTCGATGCCCCGGTGGGGCTCGGGGTGCAGCAGGTACTCGTCCGTGCACACGATGCCCGCCTCATGGGCCTGGGCCAGCGACTCCTCCTTGGTGGCGGCCGTGGGAGTGCGGAAGGTGTAGTCGTAGAGCGTGAACAGCGGGGCCACCGCCACCGGGCCGCCCTCGCCCTCCCAGACGGGCCAGGGGTCCTCGGGCGTGCTGATACCGAGGCTCCGGCACAGCTCGACCAGGCGCGCGTAGCGGGCCTCGCCGCGCAGCTCCACGGGGTCGCCCGTCGGCGTCCACAGCTCGTGGTTGCCCGGGGACCAGACGACCTTGGGGAAGTTGCGGGCCAGGAGCCGCAGGGTGCGTTCGACGTCGTCGAAGCGTTCGGCGACGTCACCGGCCACGATCAGCCAGTCCTCGTCGGTGGTGGGGCGCAGTGACTCGGCGATGGCCACGTTGTCGGCCATACCGGTGTGCAGGTCGCTGACGGCGAGGAGCCGGCGACCCGCGCTGGGCGTTATTGGCTGCTGCATGGATCTACGGTAGGCGGCTACCTTCCGGGGCCGGTCGAGACGAGACGGTTGCCGTTGAGCAGGTCCCGGCCCAGGACGCTGAGGGTGTGGTACGCCCGGCCGCCCGTGCGGTGGGTGGTGATCAGCCCGGACTCGCGCAGCACGGTGGCGTGGTGGCTGGCGGTGGCCATGGCGATCCCCACCCGGCGGGCCAGCTCGCTGGTGGTGCAGCCCCGGGCGGTGGCCTCCAGCACCTCGGCCCGGGTGTGGCCGAGCAGGGCGGCCAGCGGTGGCTCGGCGCCCTCGCGCCGGCCGCCCCGGAGCTCGCCCAGCCAGGCGGGGTCGTGGACGATCGGGTAGACGAGCACGGGCGGCAGCTCCGGATCGCGGAGCACGGTGGGGGCGCGCCAGCAAAAGAAGGAGGGCACGAGCCGAAGCCCGCGCCCCTCGAGGTAGACGTTCTCGCCCGTGCCCGCTACGAGCACTTCCAGTACCGGTGGGTTCCAGCGCACCTGCGGATGGATGCTGGAGAGCAGTTGTTCGACTCCGCTGCGCAGGAGGGTCTGGGAGCGGGTGGCCCGGTCGGCGGCGATGTGCTCGCGCACCTTGGCCAGATACGGCCGCACCGCCGTGTCGTGGAAGGCCGTGAGGCCTTCGCCCAGGGCTTTGAGGGCCTCGGTCCGGCCCTCGGCGAGGTGGCGGACGAAGGGGAGGTCGCGGCGGTCGGGGGCGAGCAGCTCCAGATCGCGGCGGAGCGTCGTCCTGGGCAGCGAGAGCATGGCGTCGAGGCCGGTGGCGAGGCCCCCGGTGGCCTCGGGAGGGGTGAGGAAGTCGGGGGAGTAGCCGCGGGGCGGGGCCAGGGCGAGGACGCGCCGCATCGGATCGCTGAGCCGGCCCCGGACCAGCTCGCGCCAGCCGTCGAAGATCAGCGGGCCCTGGCCGGTCTGGAGCATATGGGCGGCCAGCAGCGTCTCCCACAACAGATCGGGCTCGGCGTCCAGCCGTACACGGCCCAGGTCGACCCCGGTGAAGTGAATGCGCACCCCTTGCCTCTGCCCCTTCTCGCGCGGGTTGAACGTACGCGGGGGCCGGGGGAGCGCGCGAGGCGGTCTCCTCGGCCACGCGTACGAAGGAGGGGTCAGACGCCCGAGCCGGGGGCCGGGCGCCAGACCCAGGGGGTGGCGTCGGGGCCGAGGCCCACGGCGCACACCCGGTGGCCGGAGTCGGTGACGAGCCCGGAGGCGCCCACCGGGGTGATGCCCCGGGGCGCGCGGACGGGCCCGTCGCCGGCCTCGGCGTCCACGAGCTGTATCTCGCCGTTCAGGGCGCGGCCCAGCACCATCAGGGAGTCCCGGCCGCCCCGGCGGGGGACGGTGGTGGCGGCGAGCGGGCCGTAGCCGCTGAAGGAGCGCAGCCCGGAGCCGCCGGTCCGCTCGGTGCTCGTGCCGTCCTGGCCCAGGCCGTAGCCGACGGGCTCGGCGGCGGTCGGGGTGCGGTAGACGACGGTGAGCGCGCCGTCCTTGTCGAGGGCGGCGCCCATCTGGTTGCCGCCGGGGCCGGGCAGGCCGTGCAGCGGCATGGCGCGGACGGGCTTGCCGGGGGCCTCCTGGCCCCAGTGGTGCACGGTGTCCCGGCCGATGCCGAAGACATGGACGCGGCCCTGCCGGTCGAGGGCGGCGGAGAGGCCCTCCTGGATCTCCTGGCCGTGGAGGCTCTGCCACTTCCCCCAGGTGCCGTCGGGCTCGCGCACCCGGCTGGAGAGGCCCTTGCCGGCGTTGCGGACGAAGAGGTGGACCCGGCCGTCCGGGGTGGCGACGGCGGCGGGCACGCCGACGCGGCGGCCGCGCTCGGACTTGTGCTCGGGGTTGCCGAGGCTCTTCCAGGCCTTGAAGGCGCCGCCCGGGCTGTGCTGCTCCAGGACGGTGATCTCGCGGGAGTTGCCGCGGCCCTGGCCCTCCAGGGAGGAGAAGCGCAGGGCGAACAGCAGCCGGTGCCCCTTGGCGTCCTTGACCGAGGCCAGGGCGGGGGCCAGCGGGCCGCCGCCGAGGCCCGCCGGGGCGCCCCAGCGGCCGCTGCCGGGGGAGGTCTCCTGCCAGCGCACGGCCTGGAGGCCGAGCACGCCGTACGCCTCCAGGCGCCCCGAGCGGTCGCTGTCGGCGACGGCGGTGGCGCCCGGGTAGCGGTAGTGGGTGGAGCGGATCCAGCCCTTGCGGTTCTTCAGGGGGCGCTCGCCGCCCTGGCCGTAGTCGCCGCAGCCGCCCTGGTTGTTGCAGGCCCAGCCGGGGTCGCCGCCGTAGGCCGCGATGAGGCGGTACTTCTCGTCCACGATCTCGGAGGGGAGATTGTAGGGCCAGCGCTGGTTGTAGTAGCCGCGGAAGGCGAGGGTGGTGAAGCGCGGCGGGTGGCCCTCGCGCCGGGTGTGCCGGGAGACCCACTGCGCCAGCGCCTTCCAGGTGAAGAGCGCGGTGGGGGTGTGGTCCCGGTGGTCCGAGCACGCCCCGTAGTCGTTGTCCTTGGGGTGGGTGGCGTCGTGGACCTGGTAGTCGGGGTCGGGGTCCATGGTGTGGACGACCGTGGGCCGGTACTTCTCCATGATCGCGGCCAGTACGTCCACCAGGGTCTGGTGGTGGTAGGTGGAGACGGAGCGGCACGGGGAGCCGGTGGCCGTCAGGGTCTGCATCACCGCGTACGGCCGGTCCCACAGCAGGGGCAGCCGGGTCTCGCCGGCGGAGAACATGGCGATGTTGAGGAAGATCAGCCGTACCGCGCGCCGGCCCTCGCCGAGCTCGTTCACCTCGGCCCGGCAACCACCCGGAAGGTCCATGACGGACTTCTTCCAAGGAGTGAATTTGTCCCTGCCGAGGAGCTCGGCGTAGGCCTGGCGCAGGCCCTGGTGGCGGGCGGAGGAGTAGGCGGCTCTGTCGGGCCTGCGCTTGGGCATGCCCTCGATCCAGTTCTGCCCCACGGACTCGCCGGCGGTCACATAGACGGAGACCACGGGGGCGCCCGCCTCGACCATGTGCCGGGCGTCGGGGTTCATGAAGTACAGGTCGTCGTCGGGGTGCGCCATGACCTGGAGGAGCAGCGCGTCGCCGCCGTTGTTGAACGATCCCGTGGCGCCGGCGCCGGCGCCGGCGGACTGGAGGGCGTCGGGGGAGGAGGCCACCCGGCTGGAGCCGCCGCCGCTGCTGCAACCGGTGGCCGCGGCGGCCGTGGCCACGGCGATACCGGTGAGTACGGATCGTCGTGCGGGCCCCTTGCGCGGTGAGATGTTCAACTGGATGACTCCGTCCCGTCGTCCGGCGCGCCGTCCCGGCCGTGCCCCGGCGTGATACGTGATAGGGGACGACCCGGGCTCCCGGGAGGTTGCCCGGGGCCCGACAAAGCATCCCGCCGGGCGACGTGGGGCCCGCCAGGCGGACGGCCCGGGCGTTTCGCGACCATAGTGTCCCGTATGTCGGCGGGGTGGTTTGACAAGTGCGCCGCTCGGGGTACGGTCTTCGGCTTCGATTGGCGCCTCTTCGCGACCGTATGGCACACTGTTCAGGTTGCTCGGTTGAGTGCCGATGCTGCGCGCCTCCCGCCGGGAGGACTGGAAGCGAGTCCCGCAGTACTCGTCGTCCCTTCTCAGGGGCGGAAGTACGGGAATCTTCCGGGAAGTGTCAGCGGGGTACCAATCAGGCGCTCGGTGGGTGTTCTTCCCCCACAAACCCCTTGAGCAGGGAATCCCCTTTGGGGATTCTGCTGGAAGGGGCGCGACACGCCCGACCGCGTGGGTCGGAGGTGGAGTGAGGAAGGGCGGCATCCGGAAGGCCTCCGGAGGCAGCCGACCGAGTCCCAGAGCGTTACGAGAGACAGGACTACGAAGTAGCCATGGCGGGACAGAAGATCCGCATCCGGCTCAAGGCCTACGACCACGAGGTCATCGACTCCTCGGCGAAGAAGATCGTCGAGACGGTGACCCGCACTGGTGCGTCGGTCGCGGGCCCGGTGCCGCTGCCCACTGAGAAGAACGTGTACTGCGTCATCAAGTCGCCGCACAAGTACAAGGACTCGCGCGAGCACTTCGAGATGCGCACGCACAAGCGCCTCATCGACATCCTCGACCCCACGCCGAAGACGGTTGACTCGCTTATGCGTCTCGACCTGCCGGCGGGCGTCGACATCGAGATCAAGCTCTGAGGTGACGCGCGAGATGGCTAAGCAGATCAAGGGCGTCCTGGGCGAGAAGCTCGGCATGACGCAGGTCTGGGACGAGAACAACCGTGTCGTCCCGGTCACCGTTGTCAAGGCCGGCCCCTGCGTCGTGACGCAGGTCCGCACCAACGACGCCGACGGCTACGAGTCGGTCCAGATCGCCTTCGGCGAGATCGACCCGCGCAAGGTGAACAAGCCCCTCAAGGGCCACTTCGCCAAGGCCGACGTGACCCCCCGCCGCCACCTGGTGGAGCTCCGCACCTCCGACGCTTCCGAGTACACCCTCGGTCAGGAGATCACCGCGGCCGTGTTCGAGTCGGGCGTCAAGGTTGACGTCACCGGCAAGAGCAAGGGCAAGGGCTTCGCCGGTGTCATGAAGCGCCACAACTTCCGTGGCCTCGGCGCCGGGCACGGCACCCAGCGCAAGCACCGCTCCCCCGGTTCCATCGGTGGCTGCGCCACCCCGGGCCGTGTGTTCAAGGGCCTCCGCATGGCGGGCCGCATGGGCAACGAGCGGGTCACCACCCAGAACCTGACCGTCCACGCCGTTGACGCGGAGAAGGGCCTGCTCCTCATCAAGGGCGCGGTTCCTGGTCCGAACGGCGGCCTCGTCCTGGTCCGTACCGCGGCCAAGGGGGCCTGAGGTAACCGATGAGCACCATTGACATCCTTTCGCCGGCAGGCGACAAGGCCGGGACCGTCGAGCTCCCCGCGGAGATCTTCGACGCCAAGGTCAGCGTTCCGCTGATCCACCAGGTCGTCGTCGCGCAGCTGGCCGCTGCCCGTCAGGGCACGCACAAGACCAAGACCCGTGGCGAGGTCCGCGGTGGTGGGCGCAAGCCTTACCGCCAGAAGGGCACCGGTCGCGCCCGTCAGGGTTCGACCCGCGCGCCGCAGTTCGCCGGTGGTGGCGTCGTGCACGGTCCCGTGCCGCGTGACTACTCGCAGCGGACGCCCAAGAAGATGAAGGCCGCCGCCCTGCGTGGCGCCCTCTCGGACCGCGCGCGTCACTCCCGCATCCACGTCGTCTCCGGCGTGGTCGAGGGCACGGCTTCCACCAAGGCCGCCAAGACCCTGTTCGGCAAGATCTCGGAGCGCAAGAACCTGCTCCTGGTCGCCGACCGGTCCGACGAGGCCGCGTGGCTGTCCGCCCGCAACCTGCCCCAGGTTCACATCCTGGAGCCGGGCCAGCTGAACACGTACGACGTGCTCGTCTCCGACGACGTGGTCTTCACCCAGGCCGCCTTCGAGTCCTTCGTGTCTGGCCCCAAGGCCGTTGAGACCGAAGGGAGCGAGGCCTGATGACTGAGGCCGTCGTCACCAGCAAGACGTTCTCGGACCCGCGCGACCTCCTGGTCAAGCCGGTCGTCTCCGAGAAGAGCTACGCGCTGCTGGACGAGAACAAGTACACGTTCATCGTCGACCCGCGCGCCAACAAGACCCAGATCAAGCAGGCCGTCGAGGCGGTCTTCTCGGTCAAGGTCACCGGGGTCAACACGATCAACCGTCAGGGTAAGCGCAAGCGCACCAAGACCGGTTTCGGCAAGCGCGCCAACACCAAGCGCGCCATCGTGACCCTCGCCGAGGGCGACCGTATCGACATCTTCGGCGGTCCGACCGCCTAAGGGCGGTCTGGATCGTCCGGAATCGGACGAGGACTGAGAAATGGGTATCCGCAAGTACAAGCCGACGACCCCGGGCCGTCGTGGCTCCAGCGTCGCCGACTTTGTCGAGATCACGCGGTCCACGCCGGAGAAGTCGCTGGTCCGCCCCCTGCACAGCAAGGGCGGCCGTAACAACACCGGTCGTGTGACCGTCCGTCACCAGGGCGGTGGCCACAAGCGCGCCTACCGTGTGATCGACTTCCGTCGTCACGACAAGGACGGCGTGCCGGCCAAGGTCGCTCACATCGAGTACGACCCGAACCGCACCGCGCGCATCGCGCTCCTGCACTACGCAGACGGCGAGAAGCGCTACATCATCGCCCCGGCCAAGCTGAACCAGGGCGACCGGATTGAGAACGGCCCCACGGCCGACATCAAGCCGGGCAACAACCTCCCGCTCCGCAACATCCCGGTCGGTACCACGATCCACGCGATCGAGCTCCGTCCCGGTGGTGGCGCCAAGTTCGCCCGCTCTGCCGGTTCCTCCGTGCAGCTGCTGGCGAAGGAGGGCCAGTACGCCCACCTGCGTATGCCGTCCGGCGAGGTCCGCCTGGTCGACGTCCGCTGCCGCGCCACGGTCGGCGAGGTCGGCAACGCCGAGCAGTCGAACATCAACTGGGGCAAGGCCGGCCGTATGCGCTGGAAGGGCGTTCGCCCGACCGTCCGCGGTGTCGCGATGAACCCGGTTGACCACCCGCACGGTGGTGGTGAGGGCAAGACCTCCGGTGGTCGCCACCCGGTCTCCCCGTGGGGTCAGAAGGAGGGTCGTACTCGTTCTCCCAAGAAGGCGAGCAACAAGTACATCGTCCGCCGCCGCAAGACGAACAAGAAGCGCTAGGAGCGGGTTTAGATGCCGCGTAGTCTCAAGAAGGGACCCTTCGTCGACGGACACCTCATCAAGAAGGTGGACGCTCAGAACGAAGCCGGTACCAAGAACGTCATCAAGACCTGGTCCCGTCGCTCCATGATCGTGCCGGCCATGCTCGGCCACACGCTCGCGGTGCACAACGGCAAGACGCACGTCCCGGTGTTCGTCACCGAGTCGATGGTCGGCCACAAGCTCGGCGAGTTCTCGCCGACCCGCACCTTCCGCGGCCACGTCAAGGACGACCGCAAGTCGAAGCGCCGCTAAAGGCGGGGTGTGAACGACTATGACTGACACCGAAGGGACAACCATGGAAGCCAGGGCCCAGGCGCGGTACATCCGCGTCACGCCCATGAAGGCCCGCCGCGTGGTGGACCTCATCCGTGGCATGGACGCCACGGAGGCTCAGGCGGTCCTGCGTTTCGCCCCGCAGGCCGCGAGCGTGCCGGTGGGCAAGGTGCTGGACAGCGCCATTGCCAACGCCGCGCACAACTACGACCACACGGACGCTTCGTCGCTGTACATCAGCGAGGCGTTCGTGGACGAGGGCCCGACCCTGAAGCGGTTCCGTCCGCGCGCCCAGGGCCGTGCCTACCGGATCCGCAAGCGGACCAGCCACATCACCGTGGTCGTCAGCAGCAAGGAAGGAACCCGGTAATGGGCCAGAAGGTTAACCCGCACGGGTTCCGGCTCGGCATCACCACGGACTTCAAGTCCCGCTGGTACGCCGACAAGCTGTACAAGGACTACGTCAAGGAAGACGTCGCCATTCGTCGCATGATGACGAAGGGCATGGAGCGCGCCGGTATCTCGAAGGTTGAGATCGAGCGCACCCGCGACCGCGTCCGCGTTGACATCCACACCGCCCGCCCGGGCATCGTCATCGGTCGCCGTGGCGCCGAGGCCGACCGCATCCGTGGCGAGCTGGAGAAGCTGACCGGCAAGCAGGTTCAGCTGAACATCCTCGAGGTCAAGAACCCCGAGGTGGACGCTCAGCTGGTGGCCCAGGCCGTCGCCGAGCAGCTGTCCTCCCGCGTCTCCTTCCGTCGCGCCATGCGCAAGAGCATGCAGTCGACGATGAAGGCCGGCGCCAAGGGCATCAAGATCCAGTGCGGTGGCCGTCTCGGCGGCGCCGAGATGTCCCGCTCGGAGTTCTACCGCGAGGGCCGTGTGCCCCTGCACACGCTCCGCGCGAACGTCGACTACGGCTTCTTCGAGGCCAAGACCACCTTCGGCCGCATCGGCGTGAAGGTCTGGATCTACAAGGGCGACGTCAAGAACATCGCCGAGGTCCGCGCCGAGAACGCCGCCGCGCGTGCGGGCAACCGCCCGTCCCGTGGTGGCGCTCAGGACCGCCCGGCCCGTGGTGGCCGTGGTGGCGAGCGTGGCGGCCGCGGCCGCAAGCCGCAGCAGAACGCCGCTGCCGAGGCCCCCAAGGCCGAGGCCGCTGCCGCTGCTCCGGCTGAGTCCACCGGAACGGAGGCCTGACCGACATGCTGATCCCTCGCAGGGTCAAGCACCGCAAGCAGCACCACCCGAAGCGCAACGGTATGGCCAAGGGCGGCACCGAGCTCGCTTTCGGTGAGTACGGCATCCAGGCCCTGACCCCGGCCTATGTGACGAACCGGCAGATCGAGTCCGCTCGTATCGCCATGACCCGTCACATCAAGCGTGGCGGCAAGGTGTGGATCAACATCTACCCGGACCGTCCGCTGACGAAGAAGCCGGCCGAGACCCGCATGGGTTCCGGTAAGGGTTCCCCGGAGTGGTGGATCGCGAACGTCAAGCCCGGTCGGGTGATGTTCGAGCTGTCTTTCCCGAACGAAAAGGTTGCCAAGGAGGCGCTCACCCGCGCCGCCCACAAGCTTCCGATGAAGTGCCGCATTGTTCGGCGCGAGGCAGGTGAGTCGTGATGGCCGCTGGTATCAAGGCGACCGAGCTGCGCGAGCTCAACGACGAGGACCTCGTCGCGAAGCTCCGTGAGGCCAAGGAAGAGCTGTTCAACCTCCGCTTCCAGGCGGCGACCGGGCAGCTCGAGAACCACGGTCGGCTCAAGTCCGTCCGTAAGGACATCGCCCGGATCTACACCCTGATGCGCGAGCGTGAGCTGGGCATCGAGACGGTGGAGAGCGCCTGATGAGCGAGAAGAATGTGACTGAGACGAACGAGCGCGGTTTCCGCAAGACCCGTGAGGGTCTCGTCGTCAGCGACAAGATGGACAAGACCGTCGTCGTCGCCGTCGAGGACCGTGTCAAGCACGCGCTGTACGGCAAGGTCATCCGCCGTACGAACAAGCTCAAGGCGCACGACGAGCAGAACGCTGCCGGCGTCGGCGACCGCGTCCTCCTGATGGAGACGCGTCCGCTGTCGGCGACCAAGCGCTGGCGCGTCGTCGAGATCCTCGAGAAGGCCAAGTAATTTCTGAGGGAATCTCCCTCAGATAAGTTCCGCCAGGCTCGGCAGGGGCTCCTCGGAGCCCCTGCCGGGAACCGGCAGACGATCAGGAGATAGACGTGATCCAGCAGGAGTCGCGACTTCGGGTCGCCGACAACACTGGTGCCAAGGAGATCCTTTGCATCCGTGTTCTCGGTGGTTCGGGTCGCCGCTACGCGGGCATCGGTGACGTCATCGTCGCCACCGTCAAGGACGCGATCCCCGGTGGCAACGTGAAGAAGGGTGACGTCGTCAAGGCCGTCATCGTTCGCACCGTCAAGGAGCGCCGCCGTCCGGATGGCTCGTACATCCGCTTCGACGAGAACGCCGCTGTCGTTCTCAAGAACGACGGCGACCCCCGCGGCACCCGTATCTTCGGCCCCGTGGGCCGAGAGCTGCGCGAGAAGAAGTTCATGAAGATCGTCTCGCTCGCGCCGGAGGTGCTGTAACCGATGAAGATCAAGAAGGGCGACCTGGTCCAGGTCATCACCGGTAAGGACAAGGGCAAGCAGGGCAAGGTCATCGTGGCCATGCCCAGCGAGAACCGCGTCCTCGTCGAGGGTGTCAACCGGGTCAAGAAGCACACCAAGGCCGGCCAGACCGCCCGTGGTGCCCAGACCGGCGGCATCGTCACGACCGAGGCCCCGATCCACGTGAGCAACGTTCAGCTCGTCGTGGAGAAGGACGGCAAGAAGGTCGTCACGCGCGTCGGCTACCGCTTCGATGAGAACGGCAACAAGATCCGCGTTGCCAAGCGGACGGGTGAGGACATCTGATGGCTACCACTCCGCGTCTCAAGACGAAGTACCGCGAGGAGATCGCGGGCAAGCTGCGTGAGGAGTTCTCCTTCGAGAACGTCATGCAGGTTCCCGGCCTCACCAAGATCGTGGTCAACATGGGTGTGGGCGACGCCGCCCGCGACTCCAAGCTGATCGAGGGCGCCATCCGCGACCTCACCACGATCACGGGCCAGAAGCCCGCCGTCACCAAGGCTCGTAAGTCCATCGCGCAGTTCAAGCTGCGTGAGGGCCAGCCGATCGGCGCCCACGTCACCCTCCGTGGCGACCGCATGTGGGAGTTCCTGGACCGCACCCTGTCGCTCGCGCTGCCGCGCATCCGCGACTTCCGTGGTCTGTCCCCGAAGCAGTTCGACGGTCGGGGCAACTACACCTTCGGTCTCACGGAGCAGGTCATGTTCCACGAGATCGACCAGGACAAGATCGACCGCGTCCGGGGTATGGACATCACCGTGGTCACCACGGCGACCAACGACGACGAGGGCCGCGCCCTCCTCCGTCACCTCGGCTTCCCCTTCAAGGAGGCGTGACCGAGATGGCGAAGAAGTCTCTGATCGCGAAGGCCGCGCGCAAGCCGAAGTTCGCGGTTCGCGCGTACACCCGCTGCAACCGCTGCGGCCGCCCGCACTCCGTGTACCGCAAGTTCGGCCTCTGCCGCGTGTGCCTTCGTGAGATGGCTCACCGTGGCGAGCTGCCGGGCGTGACCAAGAGCTCCTGGTAACAACCCACTTGGGTTGACCAGGGCTCTCGGTAAGCATCAAGGACGGCGGGGCCCAGCCCGTCACTCGCGTAGAGTTGAAGGGTTGGGCGCCCGCCGCCCATGACCGTCTTACTACGCCGTAGGTCCCCGCGCCGCACCCGTCCCGACTTCAGTTCGGGGAGAGGGATGGCGCAGATAGGAAACCACGGCGAGAGAGGCCGAAGGCCAAACATGACCATGACCGATCCGATCGCAGACATGCTGACCCGTCTGCGGAACGCGAACTCGGCTTACCACGACACCGTGGCTATGCCCCACAGCAAGATCAAGGCGCACATCGCCGAGATCCTGCAGCAGGAGGGCTACATCGCCGGCTGGAAGGTCGAGGACGCCGAGGTCGGCAAGTCCCTCGTCCTGGACCTGAAGTTCGGTCCGAACCGTGAGCGCTCCATCGCGGGCATCAAGCGGATCTCGAAGCCGGGCCTCCGGGTCTACGCAAAGTCCACCAACCTGCCGAAGGTCCTCGGCGGCCTGGGCGTGGCGATCATCTCCACGTCCCACGGTCTCCTGACCGGTCAGCAGGCCAGCAAGAAGGGCGTGGGTGGGGAAGTCCTCGCCTACGTCTGGTAATCGGGAACGGAGGAATAGCTAATGTCGCGTATTGGCAAGCTGCCCATCCAGGTTCCCGCTGGTGTGGACGTCACCATCGATGGCCGTGACGTGCAGGTGAAGGGCCCCAAGGGCGCCCTGAACATCGCCCTGTCCGCCCCCATCGAGATCGTCAAGGGCGAGGACGGCACCCTCTCGGTGATCCGTCCCAACGACGAGCGTCAGAACAAGGCCCTCCACGGCCTGTCCCGCACGCTGGTGGCGAACATGATCACCGGCGTGACCCAGGGCTACGTGAAGAAGCTCGAGATCAGCGGTGTCGGTTACCGCGTCGTCGCCAAGGGCTCCAACCTGGAGTTCTCCCTTGGCTACAGCCACCCGATCCTGATCGAGGCCCCCGAGGGCATCACCTTCAAGGTGGAGTCCCCGACCAAGTTCTCGGTCGAGGGCATCGACAAGCAGAAGGTCGGCGAGGTCGCCGCGAAGATCCGCAAGCTGCGGAAGCCCGACCCGTACAAGGCCAAGGGTGTCAAGTACGAGGGCGAAGTCATCCGCCGCAAGGTCGGAAAGGCGGGTAAGTAAGCCATGGCATACGGTGTGAAGATTGCCAAGGGTGACGCGTACAAGCGCGCCGCCAAGGCCCGTCGCCACATCCGCATCCGGAAGAACCTTTCGGGTACGGCCGAGCGCCCGCGCCTCGTCGTGACGCGTTCCAACCGTGGCATCACCGCTCAGGTCATCGACGACATCAAGGGTCACACCCTGGCGTCGGCGTCGCACCTGGACGCTTCGATCCGTGGTGGCGAGGGCGACAAGAGCGCCCAGGCCAAGAAGGTTGGCGCCCTGGTCGCCGAGCGTGCCAAGGCCGCCGGTGTCGAGGCCGTCGTGTTCGACCGCGGTGGCAACCAGTACGCCGGGCGCATTGCCGCTCTGGCGGACGCCGCCCGCGAAGCCGGGCTGAAGTTCTAAGCCCCGGTTCCGGAGCTAGCGGACGTAACAGAGAGAGGTAATTCCAATGGCTGGACCCCAGCGCCGCGGAAGCGGTGCCGGTGGCGGCGAGCGGCGGGACCGGAAGGGTCGCGACGGTGGCGCTGCCGCCGAGAAGACCGCGTACGTTGAGCGCGTAGTCGCGATCAACCGCGTCGCCAAGGTTGTCAAGGGTGGTCGCCGCTTCAGCTTCACCGCGCTGGTCGTGGTGGGCGACGGTGACGGCACGGTCGGTGTCGGTTACGGCAAGGCCAAGGAAGTTCCGGCTGCCATCGCCAAGGGCGTGGAAGAGGCCAAGAAGAACTTCTTCAAGGTCCCCCGTATCCAGGGCACCGTGCCGCACCCGATCCAGGGCGAGAAGGCGGCCGGCGTCGTCATGCTCAAGCCCGCTTCCCCCGGTACCGGTGTTATCGCCGGTGGCCCGGTGCGAGCGGTGCTCGAGTGCGCGGGCATCCACGACATCCTGTCGAAGTCGCTCGGTTCTTCGAACCCGATCAACATCGTGCACGCCACGGTGGAGGCCCTCAAGGGACTGTCCCGTCCCGAGGAGATCGCCGCCCGTCGTGGTCTGCCGCTGGAGGACGTCGCCCCCGCCGCTCTGCTGCGGGCGCGTGCAGGGGCGGGTGCGTAATGGCTCGCCTCAAGGTCACGCAGGTCAAGTCCTACATCGGTAGCAAGCAGAACCACCGCGACACCCTGCGTTCGCTCGGGCTCAAGCGCCTGAACGACGTGGTTGTCAAGGAGGACCGCCCCGAGATCCGCGGCATGGTGCAGACCGTCCGCCACCTCGTGACGGTCGAGGAGGTCGACTGACATGGCGGAGCAGAACCCGCTGAAGGTCCACAACCTCCGTCCCGCCCCGGGCGCCAAGACCGCCAAGACCCGTGTCGGTCGTGGTGAGGCGTCGAAGGGTAAGACGGCTGGTCGCGGTACCAAGGGTACGAAGGCCCGTTACCAGGTTCCGGAGCGCTTCGAGGGTGGCCAGATGCCCCTCCACATGCGCCTCCCGAAGCTGAAGGGCTTCAAGAACCCCGCCCACAAGCAGTTCCAGGTCGTGAACCTGGACAAGCTGGCCGCGCTCTACCCGCAGGGTGGCGAGGTCACGGTGGCCGACCTGGTCGCCAAGGGCGCTGTTCGCAAGAACGAGCTCGTCAAGGTCCTTGGCCAGGGCGAGATCTCCGTGGCGCTGCAGGTGACGGTCGACGCCGTCTCCGCCTCCGCCCAGGAGAAGATCGCCGCCGCCGGCGGCACCGTCACCGAGCTCATCTGAGTTCGTTGATCTGACAACCGGGGATGTCCCAATAGGGGCATCCCCGGTTGGTCGTTCCAAGGGGGGCATGGTCGCCGGTAAGGTGGCGTGCACTGTTAGCTTCCGCGCGGACTCTGCCCGCGCGGATTTTGACTGACTCTACGTATTCGTCGAACCTCAAGACCGTCACCTCTCACGCAGCCACGTGAGAGGCGCAGGAGGCACCGTGCTCACCGCGTTCGCCCGGGCGTTCAAGACGCCCGACCTGCGCAAGAAGCTGCTCTTCACGCTGGGCATCATGGTCCTCTTCCGGCTCGGGGCACACATCCCCGTACCGGGTGTCGACTACCGCAATGTCCAGACGTGTATGGACCAGGCCAAGAGTGGGCAGGGCCTTTTCGGCCTCGTGAACATGTTCAGCGGTGGTGCGCTGCTGCAGATCACGATCTTCGCGCTCGGGATCATGCCGTACATCACGGCCAGTATCATCCTCCAACTGCTCACCGTGGTCATTCCGCGACTCGAAGCCCTCAAGAAGGAGGGCCAGTCCGGACAGACCAAGATCACGCAGTACACGCGCTATCTGACCGTCGCGCTCGCCGTGCTCCAGGGCACCGGTCTTGTGGCCACGGCCCGTAGCGGTGCGCTCTTCGGCAACTGCACCGTCGGGAACCAGATCGTCCCCAACCAGTCCATCTTCACCACGGTCGTCATGGTCATCACCATGACCGCCGGCACCTCGCTGATCATGTGGCTCGGTGAGCTGATCACCGACCGCGGTATCGGCAACGGCATGTCCATCCTGATGTTCACGTCCATCGCCGCCGGCTTCCCGGGCGCGCTGTGGGCCATCAAGATGCAGGGCAAGCTGCTCGGTGGCTGGCTGGAGTTCAGCCTGGTGATCCTGTGCGGCCTCGCGATGGTCGCGCTGGTGGTCTTCGTCGAGC
This sequence comes from Streptomyces sp. NPDC001678, assembly GCF_042892945.1. Lineage (NCBI taxonomy): Bacteria > Bacillati > Actinomycetota > Actinomycetes > Kitasatosporales > Streptomycetaceae > Streptomyces > Streptomyces sp. NPDC001678. Next base: position 159,515 of record NZ_JBIAUP010000006.1, read on the forward strand.
AGGCTCAGCGCCGTATTCCGGTCCAGTACGCGAAGCGCATGATCGGCCGCCGTTCCTACGGCGGTACGTCCACTTACATCCCGCTGAAGGTGAACCAGGCGGGTGTGATTCCCGTCATCTTCGCCTCGTCGCTGCTCTACATCCCGGCGCTGCTGGTGCAGTTCACCGGCTCCAAGGCGGACTGGGCCCAGTGGGTGCAGGCCAACCTGGTCAAGGGTGACCACCCCGTTTACATGGTCACGTACTTCCTGCTGATCGTGTTCTTCGCGTTCTTCTACGTCGCCATCTCCTTCAACCCCGAAGAAGTTGCCGACAATATGAAGAAGTATGGTGGTTTCATCCCGGGGATCCGGGCTGGCCGTCCCACCGCGGAGTATTTGAGCTACGTGCTGAACCGCATCACGTGGCCGGGGTCGCTGTACCTGGGTCTGATCGCGCTGGTGCCGACCGTGGCACTGGTCACACTCAACGCAAACCAGAACTTCCCGTTCGGTGGAACCAGCATCCTGATCATCGTGGGTGTCGGTCTGGAGACTGTGAAGCAGATCGAGAGCCAGCTTCAGCAGCGCAACTACGAAGGGTTCCTCCGCTGATGCGAATCGTCCTCGTCGGGCCGCCCGGCGCCGGCAAGGGTACGCAGGCCGCGTACCTCGCCAAGAATCTCGCGATCCCGCACATCTCGACGGGCGACCTCTTCCGGGCGAACATCAGCCAGGGCACGCCCCTCGGCCAGAAGGCCCAGGAGTACATGCGCGCCGGCCAGCTCGTGCCGGACGAGGTCACCATCGGGATGGCCAAGGACCGGATGCAGCAGGAGGACGCCGCCGAGGGCTTCCTGCTCGACGGCTTCCCGCGCAACCTCGCCCAGGCCGAGGCGCTGGACACCGTCCTCAAGGCGGACGGGCTGAAGCTCGACGCCGTCCTGGACCTGGAGGTCCCGGAGGACGAGGTCGTCAAGCGCATCGCCGGCCGCCGGATGTGCCGCAAGGACAGCAGCCACATCTTCCACGTGATCTACAACCCGCCGGCCGCGGAGGGCGTCTGCGACGCCTGCGGCGGCGAGCTGTACCAGCGTGAGGACGACTCCGAGGACACGGTCCGCAAGCGCCTCGAGGTCTACCACAGCGAGACCGAGCCGATCATCGACTACTACAAGGCCCAGGGCCTGGTGGTGACGATCTCGGCCCTCGGCAAGGTCGCCGAGGTCACTCAGCGCGCGATGGAGGCCCTCCCGTCCCGGGAGGCGTGATTCCTCTCGCCACGGCCGCGATGCCCCTCGGGGCGTCGCGGCCGTAGTGTTTGTCCGAGCAGTATTTCGATGCAGTTTTCGATGCAGTGTTTCGATGGAACAGCCAGGAAGGCGTCGTCATGGTCGAGATCAAGACCCCCGAGCAGATCGCGAAGATGCGCGAGGCGGGGCTGGTCGTCGCCGCCATCCACGCGGCCACCCGGGAGGCCGCGGTGCCCGGTGCCACCACCAAGGACCTGGACGAGGTCGCCCGCAAGGTGATCGCCGAGCACGGCGCCAAGTCGAACTTCCTCGGTTACGGCGGTTTCCCCGCCACGATCTGCACCTCGGTGAACGAGGTCGTCGTCCATGGCATCCCGGACGACAAGACCGTCCTCAAGGACGGCGACATCATCTCCATCGACGCCGGCGCGATCGTGGACGGCTGGCACGGTGACGCGGCCTTCACGGCCTTCGTGGGCACCGGTCACGCTCCGGAGCTGATCGAGCTCTCCCGGGTGACCGAGGAGTCCATGTGGGCCGGTATCGCGGCCGTGCGCAACGGCAACCGGCTCGTGGACATCTCCAAGGCGATCGAGGGCTACATCCGCCGCCAGCCCCGTCCGTCCTCCGGCAAGTACGGGATCATCGAGGACTACGGCGGGCACGGCATCGGCTCCGAGATGCACATGGACCCCCACCTGCTGAACTACGTCTCCCGCAAGCGCGGCAAGGGCCCGAAGCTGGTCCCGGGCTTCTGCATCGCGATCGAGCCCATGGTGAGCCTGGGCACGGCGAGGACGCACGTCCTGGCGGACGACTGGACGGTCCTCACGGACGACAAGAGCTGGTCCTCCCACTGGGAGCACTCCGTCGCCCTGACGGAGCAGGGCCCGCTGGTCCTGACGGCCGTGGACGGCGGCCGGGCGAAGCTGGCGGAGTACGGCGTGACTGCCGCACCCGACCCGCTGGCGTAAGGATCTCCGTGGTCGGGCAAGCACCCTGGATTAGGCTTTTCGTTTGCCCTGACGTAGACTGATGCGTCGGCTCTCGTGTATCCGCATGCCTGCGTGCATATGGGGGAGTCGATCAAGGTAGCCGATTCGAAAGGCGAAGCGTGGCCAAGAAGCAAGGTGCCATCGAGATCGAGGGCACCGTGATCGAGTCTCTGCCGAACGCCATGTTCAAGGTAGAGCTCCAGAACGGTCACAAGGTCCTCGCGCACATCAGCGGCAAGATGCGGATGCACTACATCCGTATCCTCCCGGATGACCGGGTCGTCGTGGAGCTTTCTCCCTACGACCTGACGCGTGGCCGGATCGTCTACCGCTACAAGTAGATCTTGTCGACGTCCCCGCTTCCGGTGGGGCGACGGCACTGACCCGGAGAACCTCACATCCCATGAAGGTCAAGCCGAGCGTCAAGAAGATCTGCGACAAGTGCAAGGTGATCCGCCGCCACGGTCGGGTCATGGTCATCTGCGACAACCTGCGCCACAAGCAGCGCCAGGGCTGATCGCAGAACCTGCACTCCGCAGTTTCTTCGCGCGACGCGAGCAGTACATGTACATACGCAGAGTCCGTCCGGCCCTGATGGGGTCGGCGACACCTCCGGCGGGGGCCGGGGACCCGGAACGTACCTGGTACGGCGGCCGGGAATGACCCTGCGGAAGACCCCCAACACCAAACAGGAGCCATTCAATGGCACGCGTTTCCGGTGTTGACATCCCGCGCGAAAAGCGTGTGGAGGTCGCACTCACCTACGTCTTCGGCATCGGCCGCACGCTGGCGAAGGAGACCCTCGCCGCCACCGGTGTCAACCCGAACACCCGCGTTCGCGACCTGGTCGAGGAGGACCTGGTCAAGATCCGCGAGTACGTGGACGCCAACATCAAGACCGAGGGTGACCTCCGTCGTGAGGTTCAGGCCGACATCCGCCGCAAGGTCGAGATCGGCTGCTACCAGGGTCTGCGTCACCGTCGCGGTCTGCCGGTCCACGGTCAGCGCACCAGCACGAACGCTCGTACCCGCAAGGGCCCGCGTCGCGCCATCGCCGGTAAGAAGAAGCCGGGCAAGAAGTAGTCCACAGCGGACGCTCATCAGCGGTCTTCGCTGTAGGACCGACCACCTCCCTCTCCATTCAGGAGTAAGACATGCCCCCCAAGGGTCGTCAGGGCGCTGCCAAGAAGGTGCGCCGCAAGGAAAAGAAGAACGTCGCTCACGGCCACGCGCACATCAAGAGCACGTTCAACAACACCATCGTTTCGATCACCGACCCCACGGGCAACGTGATCTCCTGGGCCTCCGCCGGCCACGTCGGCTTCAAGGGCTCGCGCAAGTCCACCCCGTTCGCCGCGCAGATGGCCGCCGAGTCGGCCGCCCGCCGCGCGCAGGAGCACGGCATGCGCAAGGTTGACGTCTTCGTCAAGGGCCCGGGCTCCGGTCGTGAGACCGCCATCCGTTCGCTCCAGGCGACCGGCCTCGAGGTTGGCTCCATCCAGGACGTCACCCCGACCCCGCACAACGGCTGCCGTCCCCCGAAGCGCCGCCGCGTCTGACGCTGCGCCGTTTCGCACGGTTGTTCGTAGGTGTTCGGGCGGTACGGCTCCTCTCTCGGGGGCCGTGCCGCCCGTACCCTTGCAGTAGCAGAGGACATCAAATAGTGGGTGTCCATGACTGAAGGATTCATCGCATGCTGATCGCTCAGCGCCCCTCGCTGACCGAAGAGGTCGTCGACGAGTTCCGCTCGCGGTTCGTGATCGAGCCGCTGGAGCCGGGCTTCGGCTACACCCTCGGCAACTCCCTGCGTCGTACGCTCCTCTCCTCGATCCCGGGTGCGGCGGTCACGTCCATCCGCATCGACGGTGTCCTGCACGAGTTCACCACCGTGCCGGGCGTCAAGGAGGACGTCACCGACCTCATCCTGAACATCAAGCAGCTGGTCGTCTCCTCGGAGCACGACGAGCCGGTCGTGATGTACCTGCGCAAGCAGGGCCCGGGTCTGGTCACCGCCGCGGACATCGCCCCGCCGGCCGGCGTCGAGGTGCACAACCCCGACCTGGTCCTGGCGACCCTGAACGCCAAGGGCAAGCTGGAGATGGAGCTGACCGTCGAGCGCGGTCGCGGCTACGTCTCCGCCGTCCAGAACAAGCAGGTGGGCCAGGAGATCGGCCGTATCCCGGTCGACTCCATCTACTCGCCGGTTCTCAAGGTGACCTACAAGGTCGAGGCCACCCGTGTCGAGCAGCGCACCGACTTCGACAAGCTGATCGTCGACGTCGAGACCAAGCAGGCCATGCGCCCGCGCGACGCCATGGCGTCCGCCGGTAAGACCCTGGTCGAGCTGTTCGGTCTGGCCCGCGAGCTCAACATCGACGCCGAGGGCATCGACATGGGCCCGTCCCCGACGGACGCCGCCCTGGCCGCCGACCTGGCGCTGCCGATCGAGGAGCTCGAGCTCACCGTTCGCTCCTACAACTGCCTCAAGCGCGAGGGCATCCACTCCGTGGGTGAGCTCGTCGCCCGTTCCGAGGCCGACCTGCTCGACATCCGCAACTTCGGTGCGAAGTCGATCGACGAGGTCAAGGCGAAGCTGGCCGGCATGGGCCTGGCCCTCAAGGACAGCCCGCCCGGATTCGACCCGACCGCCGCCGCGGACGCCTTTGGGGCGGACGACGACGCGGACGCGGGTTTCGTCGAGACCGAGCAGTACTAAGAGCTCGGGCCTGACGGCTCGATCTTGGCTGCGGGTCGACTTCGGTCGATCGCGCAGTTCCCCGCGCCCCTTCGGGGGCGCGGGTCTCCGACAGGCGACCGCCTGCTCGGATACTGACTCCGGTACCTGATACGGCCGGGGCAGACACCAAGGAGAAACACCATGCCGCGTCCCACCAAGGGTGCCCGTCTGGGCGGCAGCGCCGCGCACGAGCGTCTGCTGCTGGCGAACCTCGCCAAGTCGCTCTTCGAGCACGGCCGCATCACGACGACCGAGGCCAAGGCCCGCCGCCTGCGTCCGGTCGCCGAGCGCCTGATCACCAAGGCGAAGAAGGGCGACATCCACAACCGTCGCCAGGTGCTGCAGACGATCACCGACAAGGGCATCGTCCACACCCTCTTCACCGAGATCGCTCCGCGCTTCGCCGAGCGTCCGGGTGGTTACACCCGTATCACCAAGATCGGCAACCGTCGTGGCGACAACGCCCCGATGGCTGTGATCGAGCTGGTCGAGGGTGAGATCGCCAAGAAGGCGACCGTCGCCGAGGCCGAGGCCGCCACCAAGCGTGCGGTCAAGGAGTCCGAGGCCGCCGCCGAGGCTCCGGCCGAGGAGTCGAAGGACGCCTGACGCGTCTGACGTGTCAGTGACGGGCCCGCCCCTTTTTCGGGGGCGGGCCCGTCCCGCATTCTGAGAGGAAACACTCGGTGAGTGACGAGGTTGAGCCCGGTTTCGTACGGGTGCGGCTGGACCTGTCGTACGACGGCAAGGACTTCTCCGGCTGGGCCAAGCAGCGCGAGGGCCAGCGCACCGTGCAGGGTGAGCTCGAGGCCGCGATCCGGACCGTGACCCGGTCCAAGGAGACGTACGAGCTGACGGTCGCCGGCCGTACCGACTCGGGCGTCCACGCCCGGGGCCAGGTCGCGCATGTCGATCTTCCGGCGGAGGTTTGGGCCGAGCACGAGGACAAACTGTTGCGCCGGCTGGCCGGACGGCTGTCGCACGACGTACGGGTCTGGCGTGTGGCCGAGGCCCCGGCCGGGTTCAACGCGCGGTTCTCCGCGATCTGGCGGCGGTACGCCTACCGGGTCGTCGACCACGTCGGTGGGGTGGACCCGCTGTTGCGGGGGCATGTGCTGTGGCACGACTGGCCGTTGGACGTGGACGCGATGAACGCGGCGTCCCGCGTGCTGCTGGGTGAGCACGACTTCGCCGCGTACTGCAAGAAGCGCGAGGGTGCGACGACCATCCGTACGCTTCAGCAGCTGAGCTGGGAGCGGGACGCGTCGGGTGTCGTGACGGCGACCGTGCGGGCGGACGCCTTCTGCCACAACATGGTGCGGTCGCTGGTGGGCGCGCTGCTGTTCGTCGGCGACGGCCACCGGGGTGTGGACTGGCCGGGGCAGGTGCTCGCGGCGGGTGTGCGGGATTCGGCGGTGCATGTGGTGCGGCCGCACGGGCTGACGCTGGAGGAGGTCGGGTATCCGGCGGACTCGGAGCTCGCGGCGCGGAATCTCGCGGCGCGGAACAAGAGGTCGCTGCCCGGGGCGGGTTGCTGTTAGAGCGGGGTAACCCACTCCTCGAACGCCGGAGGGGCTGATTCTCAGCCCCTCCGGCGTTCGAGGTCAGGGGAGATTCACCGCCAGATCACTCGTCACCGTGAAGTACGGCCGCACCCCCGCCACCACCGGATAGATGTCCGTCTTGTTGCGGTCGACGATGTCCCCCACGAGGCGGCCGATCCGGATCGGTGCCGCGTCGGGGGCCGTCCGTAGCGCCAGGTCCCACGTGGCGGCTTCCTCTCCGGCACGCGCCTCGCGCAACCGCTGGTACGGCAGCGTCGCCCTGAACGCCGTGGCGTCCAGGACCTCGATTTCCGCTGTCACCTCCGATGCCGTCTCGCCGCGCGGGGTGCCGACGAGCAGGGGCGTACCGCCGGTGAACTCCGCGCCGTACAGGGTGCCTTCGACCGTGAGCGTGTCCTCCGTCGTCTTCAGCGCGCGCGCCTCCGCGTGGCCGTCGCGGTGCCAGGCGCGCAGCGCGAGGTAGCCGTCGACGGTGGAGTAGGGGATCCACCAGGTGAAGGGCGCGCCCGGGAGCGGTTCGAGGGCCAACAGGCGGCGGCCTTCGGGGAGATGGGCGGTCACCCGTCGTCGGGCGCGGTCGTCGGCGCGGACCACGTGGAGGTCCCAGCGGCCCTCGCCCAGGCGGAGTTCGGACCGTTTCAGGACGGCGGTCCAGGGGGCGCCCGCCTCGGCAGGCGGCGTCAGGGGTGCCGTGGCCGGCTTGTTCTCCTTGCGTCGTGTGACGGTCAGGGAGAGGTTCTCCCCGCTGACGCCCCTCGGGTCCACCGAAACGACGATGTCTCCCTCGGAGTTGACGCGACAGGAGGCGAGCGGACGCAGCGGTTTGCGGACGACGATGTCCTTGAGGACCTTCTTCTCACGCGGAGGCGCCGGCTGGCGGCGCAGTGGTCGTACGAGCCTGCCGACGGTCCGGCGCAGGCGCCGGGCGAGCGGCGGCCGGGCCGGTTTCGTCGCGGTGGCCTGTGCGTCGTCGACGGCGTGGCGGGGGCCGCCGAGGCTGGCGATGAGTTCGAGGTAGGCGTCGGCGATGCGTTCGGGTGCGTAGCGCCGGGCGGAGATCCGGGCGGCGGCGCCCATGGTGCGGCGGAGTTCGCCGTCCTCGATCAGTTTGAGCAGGCCCTTGGCGATGGCGTCGCTGTCGCCGACGGGGACGAGCAGGCCGTCCTCGCCGTCACTGATGATCTCGCCGGGGCCGTGGGGGCAGTCGGTGGCGACGACGGGGACGCCGCAGCCCATGGCCTCGACGATCGTCATGCCGAAGGACTCCTCGCGGGAGGTCACGGCGGCGATGGAGCCCTTGGCCCATTCGGTTTCGATGGGGGAGTGGGCGCCCATGAGCGTCAGTGACTCGTTGAGACCGAGCCTGTCGATCTGGGCGCGTAGTTTGGCCTGTTCGGGGCCGCGGCCGTAGAGGCGCAGCTTCCAGTCGGGGTGCGCGGCGGCGACGGCGGCCCAGGCGGTGATCAGTAGGTCGTAGCGCTTGACGGGGATGAGCCGTCCTGCGGCGACCACCAACTTGCTGTCGGGGTCGGCGGTTTCGACCTCGGACGGCGGGCAGCCGTTGGGAATGCATACGATCTTCGTCTTGATGCCCGGGAGTTGCTCCCGGTGGGTGACGGCGTCGGCCTCGGAGACCGTGGTGTGGGCGTCGAGGTGGGGGATGGACGCGTCCTGGTAGGCGCGGATGGCGGCCTCGTGGGTGCCGTAGATCCGGTGCTCCTGGCCGATCCGCAGATAGCGGTCCTGGCCGAACTCGGCCAGGTACATGACGAGTCCGGGGCGGGTGGCGATGACGACGTCCGCGTCGGTCGTGGCGAGGTGTTCGGCGACCCGCTGGTCGGTGAGCGCGCTGAAGTGCGCGCCCTTGGCCTCGACGGACGGGATGTAGTGACTGTCCTGGGTGAGGAGGGTGTTGTCGACGTCGGCGCCCTTGTCGGCGCGCTGGTCGATGAGATTGATCAGCCGTACCCCGGGGTGGAGGGTCAGCCGGGGCTTCTCGCCGCTGCGGATGACGGACACGATCCGCACGTCGTGGCGGGCGGCGAGGGCGCCCGCCACATTGAAAGTGGAGCGGATGGTTCCGCCGATGCCATAGGCGTTCTGCAAAAGGAAAGAGATCTTCATGGCGCCCTTGGGTGTTCGGCTCGACCGGCCGGGGGCTCTGCGCGGCTCGAACCGCCGGTGAGACCGTAGGGAGAGGCTTCCGTTGCCTGCGCAGCCTACATTGTGGCCTGGGTCACGTCGCAAGGAGCCATGAGGGGCGCCGCTCGGCGGGCGCCGCGAACTGGAGGGCAGGGCGGACGTCATGAGGGTGGACGTGAAGAGGGTGAAGGGCAAACGGAAGCTGACGGCCTCCCCCGTAGGGGTGTTGGCGGCCCTGCTGTTGCTGGCCGGCTGCTCCGGCGGCGGTGGGGGTAGGCCGGGCGAGGGCAAGGGCGAGGTCCGGGGCGCCGAAGCGCCTCCGGTCGTACGGGTGTTCAGTGCCGATCAGCTCAAACATGTCGCGCTGGAGGCGCGGGAGGTGCCCGGCTTCGTCCTCGAACGGGCCTCCGAGGGCACCGCCGGGCACAGGCTGCCCAGTACGGGCCGGCTCGACTGCCGGCCGCTGGTGCTGGCCCTGGGGCCGCGCCAGGAGCCCGTACCCGTGGCCTCGCTCGTACGGACGTTCTCCAAGTCCTCGCGGGAGCACGGCTTCCAGGGGCTGCTGGGGACGGTCCGGGTCTCGACGTACGCGGACGACGGGGCGCGCGTCACGCTGCGGGAGCTGCGCCGGGCCGTGTCCGACTGCGCCGGGGGCTTCGCGATGCGCACGGGGGAGGGGCAGCCCCAGTGGTTCGAGGCGGTGACGGCGCTGCCCGCGCCCCGGCTGGGAGAGGAAGCGCTGGCGTACCGCATGGTCAACGCGGCCGAGGGGGCGCCGAGTCTGGTGACGGTGGTGCGCAGCGGTTCCACCCTGTCGATGTTCTTCGCCACGCACCTGTCCGATCCCGGGGCGGTGGAGATCCCGCCGGCGCTGGTGGCGGCGCAGGTCGCGAAGGTCGAGCGGCTGCTGCGGGCGGAGCGCCCGCCCACCGCACCGCCCGCGGACGGCGACCCGGCGGAGGGCGGCGAGGGCGCGGAGGAGGACGGCGACGTCCAGGAGTGACAGGAGTGCAGGCGCGGCGGCTCAGGGGCTCGATCAGGCCTTGGGCGAGTCCGACGGCTTGGCCGAGGTGTTGGCCGAGGGATTGGCCGACAGCTTCTCGGACGGCTTGGACTGGGCCGCCGCGGCCGCCTGGTCGTTGGCGCGGGCCATGATGCGGCGGAAGGTGTAGCCCGCCACGTCCCGGCCGGCCTGGAGGGCCTTGGTGTCGTCGGAGGTGACGGCGGAGCCGTTGGTGAAGCCGGCGATGGTGAAGTACGCGTAGCGGCCCTCGGCGTTGGCGCTCAGCCGGCAGGCCGTGCCCTGGCAGAAGGACGCCGCGTCGTCCCCGGTGAGGGGGGCGATGTTGCCGGTGGACTGCTCCTTGGCCTTGTCGGCGGCGGCCTTGGTGTCGAAGACGGCGACGCCGACGGTGACGGCGACCCCGTCCCGTACGTAGGTGGAGCGCAGCATCTGGCGGCAGCCGTTGGCGGCGAGGACGTGGCCCAGCCCGCCCTGGGTGGCGGTGGAGCAGTCGGTGGCGGTGTCCTGGGCCGCCCGCTTGTACGCGCGCTTGTCCAGCGACGGCCTGGAGTGCGGGAAGAGCGTCTTGACGGTGAGCGGCGCGGTGTCCTTCTCCTTGCTGGATATGAACTCGCGCGGGTTGGGCGGCGGGGTCGCGGCCTTGGAGAACGTCGGCTCGGGGCTGCCGGCCGAGGCGCTGGGCAGCTTCTCGGCGGCGGGCAGGTTCTTGTCGCCCTTGTCGGACAGCACCACGGCCGTGGCGACGATCGCGGCGACCGCGGCCGTTGCCAGGGCACCGCCGCCGATCAGCAGCCACTTGCGGCGGCGGTTCCGGTCGGCGTTGTCGGCCAGCGCGGCCCAGTCGGGCGTGCCGCCCTGCGGCTGCGCCCAGGGCTGGGGCTGGGGCGGCAGCGGCAGCAGTGGCTGCGGCTGGGCCTGCGGCGCCTGGGGCGGCAGCTGGGTGGGCGGGTACGGCTGCTGGGGCGGGAGGGGCGCCGCCTGGGGTGCCGCCGGCGCGGGGTTCGCGGGCTGCTGGGGCTGCCCGGGATGGGGCTGAGCGGGCTGCTGCGGCGGCAGGGCTTGAGCCGACTGTCCGGGCTGTCCGGGCTGTCCGGGCTGTCCGGGTTGCCCGGGCTGCTGGGGCGGCGCCCCCCATGGCGTGGTGCGCGGCCCGGAATCCCCCTGGGCCCCGTACGGCCCACCCTGCCCAAAGCTCATGGCGTGAATCGTAAACCGGTTGGTCGCCACCTCGGGAGCCGCGAGAATCGTCCTCATGGGACATGTGGAAGCGGCACACCTGGAGTACGACCTCCCCGACGGGAGGCCGTTGCTCGACGATGTGTCCTTCCGGGTGGGGGAAGGGGCCGCGGTGGCCCTCGTGGGGGCCAACGGCGCCGGCAAGACCACCCTGCTGCGGCTGATCTCCGGCGAGCTCAAGCCGCACGGCGGCTCGGTCACCATCTCCGGCGGCCTGGGCGTGATGCCGCAGTTCGTGGGCTCCGTCCGGGACGACCGTACGGTCCGTGACCTGCTGGTGTCCGTCGCCCAGCCGGGCATCCGGCAGGCCGCGCGGGCGGTCGACGAGGCCGAGCTCGCGATCATGGAGCGCGACGACGAGGCCGCGCAGATGGCCTACGCGCAGGCGCTCAGCGACTGGGCCGAGGCCCGGGGCTACGAGGCCGAGACCACGTGGGACATGTGCACCATGGCCGCCCTCGGCGTCTCCTACGAGAAGGCCCAGTGGCGCCAGGTGCGCACCCTCTCCGGCGGCGAGCAGAAGCGGCTCGTCCTGGAGGCCCTGCTGCGCGGCACGGACGAGGTCCTGCTGCTGGACGAGCCGGACAACTATCTGGACGTCCCCGGCAAGCGCTGGCTGGAGGAGCGGCTGCGCGAGACCAAGAAGACCGTCCTCTTCGTCTCCCACGACCGCGAGCTGCTGGCCCGGTCCGCCGAGAAGATCATCAGCGTGGAGCCCGGCCCGGCCGGCAGCGACGTCTGGGTGCACGGCGGCGGCTTCGCCACGTACCACGAGGCCCGCAAGGAGCGCTTCGCCCGCTTCGAGGAGCTGCGCCGCCGCTGGGACGAGAAGCACGCCCAGCTGAAGAAGCTGGTGATCTCGCTGCGGCAGGCGGCGTCGGTCAGCCATGAGCTGGCCTCCCGCTACGCCGCCGCCCAGACCAGGCTGCGGAAGTTCGAGGAGGCGGGCCCGCCGCCGGAGCCCCCGCGCGAGCAGGACATCCGGATGCGGCTGCGCGGCGGGCGCACCGGCGTCCGGGCCGTGACCTGCGCCGGGCTGGAGCTGACCGGCCTGATGAACCCCTTCGACCTGGAGGTCTTCTACGGGGAGCGGGTCGCGGTGCTGGGCAGCAACGGCTCGGGCAAGTCCCACTTCCTCCGTCTACTGGCGGGGGAGGACGTGGCGCACACGGGGGCCTGGAAGCTGGGCGCCCGCGTCGTCCCCGGGCACTTCGCCCAGACCCACGCCCACCCCGAGCTCATGGGCCGCACGCTCGTCGACATCCTGTGGACCGAGCACTCCAAGGACCGGGGCGGCGCCATGTCGGTGCTGCGCCGGTACGAGCTGGAGAAGCAGGGCGACCAGTCCTTCGAGAAGCTCTCCGGCGGCCAGCAGGCCCGTTTCCAGATCCTGCTCCTGGAGCTCTCCGGCACCACGGCGCTGCTGCTGGACGAGCCGACGGACAACCTCGACCTGGAGAGCGCGGAGGCCCTCCAGGCGGGGCTGGAGGCCTATGAGGGGACGGTCCTGGCCGTCACCCACGACCGCTGGTTCGCTCGCGCGTTCGACCGTTTCCTGGTGTTCGGCTCGGACGGGCGGGTGCGGGAGGTGCCGGAGCCGGTGTGGGACGAGGCCCGGGTGGCCCGGGCCCGCTAGCCGGACGGCCGGGCGGAGCACCGGTCGGACTGTGTGTTTTGACCCCGACGGTGGGGTCCCGGTACTCTACGAGTTCGTTATGCGTATTGGCTTGGTCGTTCTCACGCGAGGGGCCCTTACGCTGATCTGCCGGGCTGATCATCGGCTGCCTGCGCACGGGTTGCGTCCCCGTTGTGCGGCACACGCCGTGTGATCTCCTCTGGCGGATTGTGTCAGGACCCACTCACTGAAGAAGCGAAGGCTACGACCGTGCGTACGTTCAGCCCCAAGCCCGGCGATGTCCAGCGCCAGTGGCACATCATCGACGCGCAGGACGTCGTCCTGGGCCGTCTGGCCTCTCAGGCTGCCTCCCTGCTGCGCGGCAAGCACAAGACTGTGTACGCCCCGCACATGGACATGGGTGACTTCGTCGTCATCATCAACGCCGACAAGGTGCACCTGTCCGGTAACAAGAAGACCCAGAAGATGGCGTACCGCCACTCTGGCTTCCCGGGTGGTCTGCGCTCCGTCCGTTACGACGAGCTGCTCGACAAGAACCCCGAGAAGGCCGTCGAGAAGGCGATCAAGGGCATGCTGCCCAAGAACTCCCTCGGCCGTCAGATGCTCTCGAAGCTGAAGGTGTACTCGGGCTCCGAGCACCCGCACGCCGCGCAGCAGCCGGTTCCGTTCGAGATCACCCAGGTCAAGCAGGGCTAAGTCCCGGCCACCGCCGAACCAGAAAGTCTGAGGAGAATCGTGGCTGAGACCACCGCCGAGATGCCGGTCGAGGGCGTCGAGGAGTACACCACCGAGACCGAGGTCGTTGAGTCGGAGTACACCTCCGAGTCCCTCGCGTCCCGCTTCGGCGACCCGCAGCCGGCTGCCGGCCTGGGCCGTCGCAAGAACGCCATTGCCCGCGTCCGGATCGTTCCGGGCACCGGCAAGTGGAAGATCAACGGTCGCACCCTTGAGGACTACTTCCCCAACAAGGTGCACCAGCAGGAAGTCAACGAGCCCTTCAAGGTGCTCGAGCTCGACGGCCGCTACGACGTCATCGCCCGCATCGCGGGTGGCGGCGTCTCCGGTCAGGCCGGCGCCCTGCGCCTCGGCGTGGCCCGCGCGCTGAACGAGGCGGACGTGGACAACAACCGCGGCCCGCTGAAGAAGGCCGGCTTCCTGAAGCGCGACGACCGTGCGGTCGAGCGCAAGAAGGCCGGTCTGAAGAAGGCCCGCAAGGCTCCGCAGTACAGCAAGCGCTAAACAGCGGCTTTGCTGCACTGCTCGAACGCCCCGGCGACACGGATCCGTGCCGCCGGGGCGTTCGGCCATTGTCGGCCCGGGGCGAAATACGGCGTTGATGCCGTGCAGGCGGCGTACAGGCGCCGTAGGCGTAAATGCGCCGGATGCGGCGTATATCTGATGACTGGAGGCGCCGCCCCGGTCCAGGACTCGACACCTCAAGCAAGGGGGCTCGTACCGGGCCCCGCACTCCCGCGTTTTTCGGAGGACACCAGTGGGACGACTCTTCGGTACGGACGGTGTGCGCGGCGTGGCCAACGCCGATCTGACCGCCGAGCTCGCGCTCGGACTGTCGGTGGCGGCGGCGCACGTGCTCGCCGAGGCGGGCACGTTCGAAGGACACCGCCCGATGGCGGTGGTCGGCCGTGATCCGCGGGCGTCCGGGGAGTTCCTGGAGGCCGCCGTGGTGGCCGGTCTCGCCAGCGCGGGCGTCGACGTGCTGCGGGTGGGCGTGCTGCCCACGCCGGCCGTCGCCTACCTGACCGGCGCGCTCGGCGCCGACCTCGGCGTGATGCTCTCCGCCAGCCACAACGCGATGCCCGACAACGGCATCAAGTTCTTCGCCCGCGGTGGCCACAAGCTCGCCGACGAGCTCGAGGACCGCATCGAGCAGACCTACCGCGCCCACGCCTCCGGCGAGCCCTGGGACCGGCCCACCGGTGCCGGCGTCGGCCGCGTCAAGGACTACGACCAGGGCTTCGACAACTACGTCGCCCACCTCATCGGCGTCCTGCCCAACCGCCTCGACGGCATCAAGGTTGTCATCGACGGCGCCCACGGCGCGGCCTCCCGGGTCTCCCCCGAGGCCTTCTCGCGCGCCGGCGCCGAGGTCGTCACCATCGGCACCGAGCCCGACGGCCTCAACATCAACCACGAGTGCGGCTCCACCCACCTGGACAAGCTGCGCGCCGCCGTCGTCGAGCACGGCGCCGACCTGGGCGTCGCCCACGACGGTGACGCCGACCGCTGCCTGGCCGTGGACCACAAGGGCAACGAGGTCGACGGCGACCAGATCCTCGCCGTCCTCGCCCTGGCGATGCGCGAGGCGGACTCGCTGCGCAAGAACACCGTCGTCGCCACCGTCATGTCCAACCTGGGCTTCAAGCTCGCCATGGAGCGCGAGGGCGTCCAGCTCGTCCAGACCGCCGTCGGCGACCGCTACGTCCTGGAGGAGATGAAGGCCAATGGCTTCGCCCTGGGCGGCGAGCAGTCCGGCCACGTCATCGTCCTGGACCACGCCACGACGGGCGACGGCACCCTCACCGGTCTGATGCTGGCCGCCCGCGTCGCCGCCACCGGCCGCTCGCTGGCCGACCTCGCCGGTGTCATGGAGCGCCTGCCGCAGGTCCTCATCAACGTCCGGAACGTCGACAAGGCCCGCGTGGGCACCTCGCAGGAGCTGGCCGCCGCCGTCAACGCCGCCGAGCGCGAGCTGGGCACGACGGGCCGGGTGCTGCTGCGCTCGTCCGGCACGGAGCCGCTGGTGCGCGTCATGGTCGAGGCCGCGGACCACGATCAGGCGCGGAAGGTCGCGGAGCACCTCGCGGACGTCGTGAAGACGACGCTGGGCTGATCCTCCGGTCGTTCAGGACGCCGGGCGGGCCGCACACGCGGCCCGCCCGGCGTTTTCGCTAGAGCTTGCGCAGCGACAGCCGCTGCACCTTGTGGTCCGGACCCTTCCGCAGGATCAGGTTGGACCTGCCGCGCGTCGGCGCCACGTTCTCGAGCAGGTTCGGCTTGTTGATCGTCCGCCAGTTGCGCCGCGCGTAGTCCAGCGCCTCCTCCTCCGACACCTGGGTGTACCGGCGGAAGTACGAGTCGGGGTCGTGGAAGGCCGTGGCGCGCAGCTTCCTGAAGCGGTCGTAGTACCAGCGCTCGATGTCCTCCGCGCGCGCGTCCACGTACACGCTGAAGTCGAAGAAGTCGGCCAGGCTCACCCGGGTGCGGCCGTCCTCGCCGGGGCGCGCCGGCTGGAGGACGTTGAGGCCCTCGATGATCAGGATGTCCGGCCGGTGCACGGTCAGCCGCTCGCCCGGCACGATGTCGTAGATCAGATGGGAGTAGACGGGCGCCGCCACCTCGTCCTTCCCGGCCTTCACATCCGCGACGAAGCGGGTCAGCGCCCGGCGGTCGTAGGACTCGGGGAAACCTTTCCGCGACATCAGCCCCCGCCGCTGGAGCTCGGCGTTGGGCAGCAGGAAGCCGTCCGTCGTGACCAGCTCCACCCGCGGGTGCTCGGGCCAGCGGGCCAGCAGCTCCCGCAGCAGCCGGGCCGTGGTCGACTTCCCCACCGCCACGCTGCCCGCCACGCCTATGACGAACGGCGTGCCGCGCTGCGCCCCCTTCTCGCCCAGGAAGGTGTTGAGCGCGCCGCGCAGGCTGCCCGTGGCGCCCACGTAGAGGTTGAGCAGGCGGGAGAGCGGGAGGTAGATGTCCCGGACCTCGTCCAGGTCGATGACGTCGCCCAGGCCGCGCAGCCGCTCGACCTCCTCGGCGGTCAGCGGCAGCGGGGTGTTCTCGCGCAGCGCGCTCCACTCCGTGCGGGTGAGGTCGACGAAGGGGGAGGAGTCCGCGCGGCGTCGGTGCTGCGGCTGGTCGGTCGTGGTCGGCACGGGCCCATTGTGCGCGTCGGTGACGGGACGATCACCTCCGGGTGGTGTTCACACCGTGACCGGTGGGAGTGATGTGGTGCTGGTGGGTGAAGTTTGCGCTGGGGTCTGTACTTACTCGCGAGTCAGGAATAGCGTCCAGCCCCCTGTCCCTCTCCCCACGCGGGGGGTTCCGTTGTTCGTTCTCCAGCTCGTGCTCCGCCGTGCCAGGAGGGGCGTACGACGTGTCGTACGCCCCCGCCGCAGTGTCCACGCGCCCGTCGGCGCGCCCGCCGCCGGGGCCGTGGCCCCGCGCGACGCCTTCGCCGACCGGGTGCGCGGCGATCTGACCGCCCAGCTGCCGGACGAGGACCTCGGCCAGGACCTCGGCGACTGCCTCGACCGGTACGTTCTCGGCAGCAAACCGCGCTGCGAGGAGGTCGAGTATCTGGAGCTGGTCCAGGACGCCATCGACCGGATCGAGCGCGGGCGTTGACCCACGGGCGCTGACACCGGGGCCGTACGCTTCCGTCCATGTGCGGAATCGTTGGCTATGTGGGAGGGCAGTGCGCCCTCGAAGTCGTATTGGCGGGGCTGCGGCGGCTGGAGTACCGCGGCTATGACTCGGCCGGGGTGGCGGTCCTGGCCGACGGCGGGCTGGCCGCGGCGAAGAAGGCGGGCAAGCTCGCGAACCTGGAGAAGGAGCTGGCCGACCGCCCCCTCCCCTCCGGCTCGACCGGGATCGGCCACACGCGCTGGGCCACCCACGGCGGCCCCACCGACGCCAACGCCCACCCGCACCTGGACAACGCGGGCCGTGTCGCCGTCGTCCACAACGGCATCATCGAGAACTTCGCCGAGCTCCGGGCCGAGCTGGCCGAGCGCGGCCACGACCTCGGCTCCGAGACGGACACCGAGGTCGTCTCCCATCTGCTGGCGGAGTCCTTCTCCTCCTGCGGCGACCTGGCCGAGTCCATGCGCCAGGTCTGCCGGCGGCTGGAGGGCGCATTCACGCTCGTCGCCGTCCACGCCGACGACCCGGACGTGGTGGTGGGCGCCCGGCGCAACTCCCCGCTGGTGGTGGGCGTCGGCGACGGCGAGAACTTCCTCGCCTCCGACGTCTCCGCCTTCATCGCCCACACCCGGGAGGCCGTCGAGCTCGGCCAGGACCAGGTCGTCGAGCTGCGCCGCGACGGCGTCGTCGTCACCGGCTTCGACGGCGCCCCGGCGAACGTGCGGACGTACCACGTCGACTGGGACGCCTCGGCCGCCGAGAAGGGCGGCTACGACTACTTCATGCTCAAGGAGATCGCCGAGCAGCCGAAGGCCGTCGCCGACACGCTGCTGGGCCGCATCGACGCGGCGGGCTCGCTGTCGCTGGACGAGGTCCGCATCCCCGCCTCCGTGCTGCGGGAGGTCGACAAGGTCGTCGTCGTGGCGTGCGGCACGGCGTACCACGCGGGCCTCATCGCCAAGTACGCCATCGAGCACTGGACCCGCATCCCCTGCGAGACGGAGCTGGCCAGCGAGTTCCGCTACCGCGACCCGATCCTCGACCAGCGCACGCTGGTGATCGCCATCAGCCAGTCCGGCGAGACCATGGACACCCTGATGGCCCTGCGGCACGCGCGCGAGCAGGGCGCGAAGGTGCTCGCCATCTGCAACACCAACGGCTCGACGATCCCCAGGGAGTCGGACGCCGTCCTCTACACCCACGCCGGGCCGGAGGTCGCCGTCGCCTCGACGAAGGCCTTCCTGACCCAGCTCGTCGCCTGCTACCTGGTGGCGCTGTACCTCGGCCAGGTGCGGGGCACGAAGTGGGGCGACGAGATCCTCTCCGTGATCCGCGACCTGTCGGAGATCGCGGGCGAGGTGGAGGAGGTCCTGGAGACCATGGAGCCGGTCCGCGAACTGGCCCGCTCCCTCGCCGACAAGAACACGGTCCTCTTCCTCGGCCGCCACGTGGGCTATCCCGTGGCCCTGGAGGGGGCGCTGAAGCTCAAGGAGCTCGCCTATATGCACGCCGAGGGCTTCGCGGCAGGCGAGCTCAAGCACGGGCCGATCGCGCTGATCGAGAAGGACGTCCCGGTCGTCGTGGTCGTCCCCTCGCCGCGCGGCCGGTCCGTCCTCCACGACAAGATCGTCTCCAATATCCAGGAGATCCGGGCCCGGGGTGCCCGCACGATCGTCATCGCCGAGCGCGGTGATGAGGCCGTACGCCCCTACGCGGACCACCTGATCGAGGTCCCTGCCACGCCGGTGCTGCTCCAGCCGCTCGTCGCGACCGTCCCGCTCCAGGTCTTCGCCTGCGAGCTCGCCACGGCCCGCGGCAACGAGGTCGACCAGCCGCGCAACCTCGCGAAGTCGGTGACCGTCGAATGATCGTGGGAGTCGGGATCGACGTCGCGGAGATCGACCGCTTCGACGCCGCGCTCCAGCGGACGCCGGGGATGGCGGGCCGCCTCTTCCTGGAGCGCGAGCTGTACCTGCCGAGCGGCGAACGGCGCGGCATCGCCTCACTGGCGGCCCGCTTCGCCGCGAAGGAAGCTTTGGCCAAAGCTTTGGGGGCGCCCCCAGGGCTGCTCTGGACCGACGCCGAGGTCGTCACGGCGGCCAGCGGCCAGCCCTCCCTCGTCGTCACGGGCACGGTCGCGGCCCGGGCGGAGGCGCTGGGGGTGCGCAGCTGGCACATCTCGCTGAGCCATGACGCGGGGGTGGCTTCGGCGGTGGTGATCGCGGAGAAGTGACGCGGGGCGGGCCGGAAGGGCCCGTACGTGTGCCCGCCACCGGCAGCGGAAATCCGCGCCCGGCGGCGGTGCGGGCTTGAGGAAGGCGCTGTCCGGTCCGGGCCCGCACCCCCGTGGCGCGCCCGGACCGGCTTCTGCCGTGCTCGTGCCGCGATCTTGGTACCTCAAGTCGGCTTGAGGTCAAGGGTGTCGGGCCTCACACCCGCAGCTCCGGCGGGAAGCCCGTCCACCGCAGGTCCTCCGGCAGGTGGCCCATGTCGTTGTGGATCAGTACCGTCGCCGGGCGGTCCGGGGCGTAGCGGATGACCGTCAGGGACGCGTTGCCCTGGTTCATGCCCATCCAGCGCCAGGCCGGGGCGTCGTGCGCGGCGCGCACCAGCCAGGCCACGAGGAAGTTGTGGGTGACCACGAGTTCGTGGCGCGGCTCGGTGCCCTCCACCGGGCCCGTGAACTCCGCCAGCGCCTCGCGGGCCAGGGCCGGGCCCCGCCGCAGCTCCTCCTCCGGGAAGCCGGCGAGACGGCCCAGCAGGATGTCCGCGAACTGCGGTGGCAGCTCGTCCCGGCGCGGTACGTACGGGATGTAGTCGCCCGCCGTCTCCGTGCTCCGCAGCGGGACGCCGGCGAGCCGTGCGGCGATCAGTTCGGTCGTCTGCCGGGCGCGGGGCAGGGAGCTGTGGTGGATCACGGAGAGCGGGGCGGAGGCGAGGCGCTCGCCGAGGTGTTCCGCCTGGCGGCGGCCCGCCTCGGTCAGGGCGCTCTGGTCCGGCACGGCCTCGCCGTGCCGGACCAGGTAGAGGTAGCGCGCGGCCATGGCGGTCATGACGGTCATGGGGCCTCCTTGCGGCGAAGTCCGTGATCGACTGTTGCGTGATCGACTGTTGTCGGCGGGGACGCCGGGACCTCTGATCCGGGTTCCGGCGGTCCGAGTTGACTCTCCAGCGACGGGAGACACCACGGTGGCGGGCATGGACGACGACACCACCCTCTACTCCATCGGGGAACTGGCCCGGCTGACCGGTCTGACGGTCAAGACCATCCGGTTCTGGTCCGACACGGGGGTCGTGCCGCCGACCGACCGCACACCCGCGGGCTACCGGCTCTACGGACCGGACGCCCTGGCCCGGCTGGGCCTCGTCCGCACGCTGCGCGAACTCGGCGTCGGGCTCTCCGCCGTCCGGCGCGTGCTGGGGCGGGAGGTCTCCGTGGCCCGGATCGCGGCCGTGCACGCCGAGGCCCTGGACCGGCAGATCCGCACCCTGCGGATGCACCGGGCCGTGCTGCGAGCCGTGGCCGTACGCGGGTCGACACCCGAGGAGATGGAACTCATGCACAAGCTCGTCAACCTTTCCGAGCGGGAACGCCGCCGTCTGATCGACGACTTCATCGACCACGCCTTCGAGGGCGTCGACGTCGGCCCGGACTTCCTGGCCATGCTGCGCGACGCGATGCCCGTCCTGCCGGACGACCCCGCGCCCGAGCAGGTCGACGCCTGGATCGAGCTGGCCGGGCTCGTCCAGGACGACGGTTTCCGCGCCGCCCTGCGCAGGGCGGCGGCCGACCAGGTGCGGGCCCGTGACGAGGCCGGGGAGCTGGACCCGCACGCGGGATGGCAGCTCGCCGAGCTGATCCGGACGCGTACGGCAGCGGCCCGGGAGGCCGGGACCGAGCCGGACTCGCCCGCCGCGCGGCCGGTCGTCGACGAGCTGACGCGGGCCTACGCGGAGCTCGCAGGCCGGGCGGACGGGCCCGCGTTCCGGGCCTGGCTGCTGGAGCGGCTGGAGATCGGTGACGAGTCGGGCTACGAGCGGTACTGGCAGCTCGTCTCCGCGATCAACGGCTGGCCCGAGCCGCGGATGGGCCCCGCCGTGAAGTGGCTGATCGCCGGTCTGCGGGCGTACGACGCGTAAACCAGCAGTTCCCCCGCCTCCGCTCCGAGCACTGGCGTATCGTCAGGTGCTCGTCAGACCAGGGGTGGAGGCGGAGGGGGCGGTTCGGGCGTGCACCCGGCGAGGGAACGCGTCGCGGCGGTGTTCGGGCGGAGTCAGGGCAGCGGTTACCTCCTGACGCCGGACCTGATCCTGACCGCCGCGCATGTGGTCGCGGACTGCGACGCCCCCACGGTCGTCGTACCCGGCGGCGTCGGCAGGGTGCGCTGCCGGGTGGTGTGGGCACGGGACGACCGGCGGCGCTGCGACGTGGCGCTGCTGGCGGCCGAGCGCGACGTCGTGACGGAACAGGCGCTCCCGGACTTCGAGCCGCTGGTCTGGGGGCGCTCGTACGATCTGCGCGTCTGGCCGGGAGCGCAGGCCATCGGCTATCCGCAGGTTCAGCGGGACGGGGCGGACGGCCTCGACACCGAGCAGATCGTGGGCACGCTGAAGCCCGGCAGCAACCTCCTCAGCGGGCGGTACGCCCTCGACAGCGACCACGGAGCGCCCGCGCCGCCCGGCGACGGCGGCTCGCCCTGGGCGGGGATGTCGGGGGCCGCCGTCTTCGTGGACGGGGCGCTCGCCGGGGTCGTCTGCGCCGACCCCGCCGGCTGGCGGCACGGACGGCTGACGGTGACGCCGTCCGAGACGCTCTGGCAGGACTTCCGCTTCCTCCAGGAGTGCCTGATCGCCGGGCACAAGCCCACCTCGCGCTCGCTCGCCTCGCCCCGGCAGCTGGAGACCGAGGCGTTCGAGCGCCGGCTGCGGGACTACATCGTCGGCAAGTCCGGCGAGCTGACCATCATCGGGCTGACGCTGGGCGACGGGGAGGCGGAGACCTGGCCGCTCGACGCGGCGTATCTCAGCCTGGAGCTGACCGGCGCCTCCCGTGACGCCGAGGGCGGCCCCCTGCCCTCCCCGCGGCGGGCCGAGGAGGCACTGGCCGGGCACAAACGGGTGCTGCTGCGCGGCGCCGCCGGGTCCGGGAAGACGACGCTGCTGCAGTGGCTGGCCACGATCACCGCACGCGGCGACCTGCCGCCCGGCCTGGGCCACTTGAGCGGCTGCGTACCGCTGACCCTGCCCCTGCGCACCCTCATACGAAAGGGTGAACTGCCCCGCCCGGAGGACTTCCTGGCCGCCGTGGCCGCGCCGCTCGCGGGGCTGCCCGCGGCGCGCGGCTGGGTGACCCGGCGGCTGGCCGAGGGCACGGCGCTGCTGCTGATCGACGGCGTGGACGAGGTCCCCGAGGCGGACCGGCGCCGCACCCTGGCCTGGGTGAAGGACCTACTGGCCGCCTACCCCGAGGCCCACTACGTGATCACGACCCGCCCCTCGGCGGTCCGCGAGGGCTGGCTCGCGGACGCCGGCTTCGCGGAGCTGGAACTGCTCCCGATGAGCCGCGCCGACGTCCTGGCCTTCATCGAGCGGTGGCACAACGCGGCAGGCCAGCGCGAGGACGAGCGGTTACGGGCGTTCGGCGAGTCGCTGAGCGCCGCCGTGGTCGCCAAACGGGACCTCGGCCGGCTGGCCACCAACCCGCTGATGTGCGCGATGATCTGCGCCCTCAACCGCTCCCGGCGCGGCCATCTGCCGCACGGCCGCATGGAGCTCTACCGCGCCGCCCTGGACCTGCTGCTGATCCGGCGGGACCGCGAGCGCGAGATCACGGTCGGCCTGGAGGGCCCGGAACTGGAGCAGGCGCAGACCGCGCTCCTCCAGAAGATCGCCTATTGGCTGATCAGGAACGGCCGTTCGGAGATCGAGTGGCACAAGGCGGTGGAGATCCTCGAACGCGCCCTGCCCGCGATGCCGGCCGTGGCGGCGCGCGGCAGCGCGGAGGAGATCCTGCGCCACCTGGTCGTCCGCAGCGGTGTGCTGCGGCAACCGACCAGCGGGACGCTGGACTTCATCCACCGCACGTTCCAGGACTACCTGGGCGCCCGGGCCGCCGTCGACGACTGGGACTTCGACCTGCTCGTCAACCACGCCCACGACGACCAGTGGGAGGACGTCCTGCGCATGGCGGTCGGCCACGCACCGCCGCGCGCCCGGGCGGAGCTGCTGGCGATGCTGCTGGAGCGGGGCGACAAGGAGGAGCTCCACCGGCACCGGCTCCATCTGCTGGCCGCGGCCTGCCTGGAGCAGGCGCCGGAGATCGCCCCGGACGTACGGGCCCGGGTCGAGCACGCGGCGGCGGAACTCGTCCCGCCGCGCGACGTGCAGGCCGCGCGGGCGCTCGCCGGGGCGGGCAGCGCCGTCCTGGATCTGCTGCCGGGGCCCGAGGGCCTGCCGGACGAGGTGGCGCACGCGGTGGTCGTGACGGCCACGATGCTCGGCGACGACCGGGCCATCCCCCTGCTGGCCCGCTACGCCACCCACCCGTCACTGCGGGTGCGGGCCCAGCTGGCGTGGGCCTGGGACCGGTTCGACACGGACCACTACGCGGACGCGGTGATCGGGCGACTGGCGTACGAGGACGCGGGGGAGGGGGAGCTCGAATTCGTGGTGAAGTCGGACGACCACGTCGACGCGCTCCTACGGCTGGGCGGCAGGCCGCGGGTACGGGTCGGCGGGGAGGTGAGCGACAGGTGGAGCGTGGCGGAGCGGCTTCTCGGACGCTGGCGTGTCACCCCGCCGCGACGTCCAGCCACACCCGCCGCAGCTCCTCCGCCACCCCCAGCGACGTGATCGGCGCGTTCCCCAGTTCGCGCGCCGCCAGGCCATGGAGGTACGCCCCCACCGAGGCGGCGTCGCGGGCGCTCAGCCCGGCCGCGAGCAGGGAGCCGGTCAGGCCGGACAGGACGTCCCCGCTGCCGGCGGTGGCCAGCCACGGCGTGCCCGTCGGGTTGACCCGCACGGCGTGGGCGCCGTCGGCGACGAGCGTGGTCGAGCCCTTGAGCAGGGCCGTCACCCCGAAGCGGTCCGCCAGCGCCCGTACCGACGACAGGCGGGACGCCTCGACCTCCTCCCGGGACAGGCCGAGCAGCGCCGCCGCCTCTCCCGCGTGCGGGGTCAGCAGGGTCGGGGCCTGGCGCGCGCGTACGGCCTGGGGGTCGAGCAGCCGCAGGCCGTCGGCGTCCACGAGGACCGGCACGTCGGACGTCAGGACGTCCACCAGGGCCTGGCGCGCCTCGGCGCCGTCCCCGAGGCCCGGGCCGATCACCCAGGCCTGCACCCGCCCGGCCTTCGCCGGCGGGCCCGTCGTCACCAGCGTCTCCGGGAAGCGGGCGATCACGGCGTCGGTGGCCGGGCCCGCGTAGCGCACGGCGCCCGCGCCGCCGCCGAGCGCGCCCGCCACGGCGAGCACGGCCGCTCCCGGGTAGCGGGCCGATCCGGCCACGATTCCCACGACGCCGCGGCGGTATTTGTCGCTCTCCGCCTCGGGGCGGGGGAGCAGACCGGCCACGTCCGCGTGCTGGAGGGCCTCGGCGTCCGGCTCGGCCGGCAGCCATGGTCCCAGGCCGATGTCGACCGGGCGCAGCGCGCCCGCGTGCTCGCGGGCGGGGTCGATGAGCAGGCCCGGCTTGTACGTGCCGAAGGTGACGGTCGCGTCGGCGCGTACCGCCGCGCCCGGGACCTCGCCGGTGTCGGCGTCGACGCCGCTCGGGAGGTCGACGGCGACGATCAGGGCACCCTCGGCCGCCGCGACGAGCTCCTGGGCGGGCTCCCGTAGGGCGCCCTTGCCGCCGATGCCGACGATGCCGTCGACGACGAGGTCGGCGCGGCGGACGGCCCGTACGCCGGCTTCTCCGTCGGCCGCGACCGCGCGGCCGCCTGCGCCGCGGAGCGCTCGCAGGCCGCCGGGGTGGGCGCGGTCGGGGGTGAGCAGCACGGCCGTCACCCCGGCGCCGCGGCGGGCCAGGCGGGCGCCGGCGTAGAGGGCGTCGCCGCCGTTGTCGCCGCTGCCGACGAGCAGGGCGACGCGGGCGCCGTAGACGCGGCGGCCCAGGAGGTCGGCGCAGGCGGCCGCCAGGCCCGCGGCGGCGCGCTGCATCAGCGCGCCGTCCGGGAGCGTTGCCATGAGGGCGCGCTCGGCGGCCCGTACGGTCTCTACGTTGTAGGCGGTCCTCATAGGGGCCAGCCTGCCGCAGTACTGCCCTGTGCGACACCGGGCGGAGGCGGGTTCGGCACCGCCGGTCACGTCGGCAGTGGCCGGTCGCCGCCACGGCGGGAATCCTTTCCCCGATCCCTCCCCCAGCTACCGCTGGGAGGTGCCCCCACTTCCCGGAACTGGGGGCTCCGCCCCCAGCCCCCCCGGGTCCGGGGCGGAGCCCCGGGAAACGGTGAAAGGGCGGGGCAGGGGGCTCCTCCGGCCCCGGCCTGAGAGACTGGCTGCGATGACTGAGACACCGATGCGCGCCCGAGCCGTGGTCGACCTGGCCGCCCTGCGGGCCAACGTACGCGCTCTGCGCGCCCGCGCCCCCCGGGCGCAGCTGATGGCCGTCGTCAAGGCGAACGCCTACGGCCACGGCGCGGTGCCCTGCGCCAGGGCCGCCCGTCAGGCCGGAGCCGAGTGGGTCGGCACGGCCACGCCGCACGAGGCGCTCGCCCTGCGCGCCGCCGGTGACACCGGCCGGCTGATGTGCTGGCTGTGGACGCCCGGCGATCCGTGGCGGGAGGCCCTGGAGGCCGACATCGACGTCTCCGTCAGCGGCCTGTGGGCGCTGGAGGAGGTCACCGCCGCCGCCCGCGCGACCGGCCGTGTCGCCCGTGTCCAGCTGAAGATCGACACCGGTCTCGGCCGCAACGGCTGCCAGCCCGGCGACTGGGAGCGGCTCGTCGCCGCCGCGCGCGACGCCGAGACGGCCGGGCTGATCAAGGCCACCGGCATCTGGTCGCACTTCGCCTGCGCCGACGAGCCGGGCCACCCCTCCATCCGGGCCCAGCTGAACGTCTTCAAGGACGCCATCGCCTACGCGGAGGCCCAGGGCCTGACCCCCGAGGTCCGGCACATCGCCAACTCCCCGGCCACCCTCACCCTCCCCGAGGCCCACTTCGACCTCGTCCGCACCGGCGTGGCGATGTACGGGATATCCCCGAGCCCCGAGCTGGGCACCCCCGAGGAGCTGGGGATCCGGCCGGTGATGACCCTCTCCGCGTCCCTCGCCTCGGTGAAGCGGGTGCCGGGCGGGCACGGGGTCTCGTACGGCCATCTGTACACCACCCCCGGTGAGACGACCCTCGCGCTCGTCCCCGTCGGCTACGCGGACGGCATCCCGCGCGCGGCCTCCGGCACCGGCCCGGTGCTGGTGGGCGGCAAGTGGCGCACGGTGGCCGGGCGGGTCGCGATGGACCAGTTCGTGGTCGACCTGGGCGGCGACAGCGCGGCCCCCGGCGACGAGGCGGTGCTTTTCGGCCCCGGCGACGACGGCGAGCCGACCGCCGAGGACTGGGCGCGGGCGACCGGAACCATCGCCTATGAAGTCGTCACGCGCATCTCCGCGCGTGTGCCGCGCGTCTATGTCGGAGACAACGACGTCGAGGACACGTTCGAGGACACGGGGGCCTGACATGAGCGAGGGCGGCGGCGACAGTACGGGCACGGTGGCGGCGGGGGCCGTGGAGGTCCTGGGCGGCGCCGCCTGGCGGCGGGGAGCGGGCATCGCGGGCGCGGCCGTCGGGGTCGTCGCCGCCGGGGCCGCGGTCGGGGTCGCCGTGGAACGGCTCACCGTCGGGCGTGGCATGCGCCGCAAGGCACGCCTCGCCCTCGACTCGGCCGGCCCGTACGGGACGCT
The DNA here is from genome assembly GCF_042892945.1 of Streptomyces sp. NPDC001678. Taxonomy (NCBI): domain Bacteria; kingdom Bacillati; phylum Actinomycetota; class Actinomycetes; order Kitasatosporales; family Streptomycetaceae; genus Streptomyces; species Streptomyces sp. NPDC001678. Next base: position 186,357 of record NZ_JBIAUP010000006.1, read on the forward strand.
GCGCGGCACCCCGGGCACGGCCCTCGCCGAGGACGGCACCGAGCTCCACTACGAGGTGGACGAGCCCGAGGCCCCCGCTTCCGGTAAGGGCAAGGGCTTCTTCGGGCGCCGCCCGGAACCGCCGCTCACCGTCGTCTTCAGCCACGGCTACTGCCTCAGCCAGGACTCCTGGCACTTCCAGCGCGCCGCCCTGCGCGCCGCCGGTGTGCGCGCCGTCTTCTGGGACCAGCGCAGCCACGGCCGCTCCGCGCGCGGCAAGGGCCAGCGCGAGGCGGGCGAGCCGGTCAGCATCGACCTCCTCGGCCGCGATCTGAAGGCCGTCGTCGACGCCGCCGCCCCCGAGGGGCCGCTGGTGCTGGTGGGGCACTCGATGGGTGGCATGACCACGATGGCCCTCGCCGCCCAGTACCCGGAGCTGATCGCCGGGCGCGTGGTCGCCGCCGCGTTCGTCGGCACGTCCTCGGGCCGGATGGGCGAGGTGACGTACGGCCTGCCGCCGATGGGGATGAACGTGCTGCGGCGGACGGTCCTGCCGGGCGCGTTCAGGCTGATGCTGACCCAGACCGATCTGGTGGAGAAGGGTCGGCGGGCGGCCGCCGAGCTCATCGGCGGGATCATCAAGCGCTATTCGTTCGGGGCGCGGGACGTCGACCCCGCGGTGGCGCGGTTCGCCGAGCGGCTGATCGAGGCGACGCCGGTGGACGTGGTCGCCGAGTTCTATCCGGCCTTCGCGGAGCACGAGAAGGCGGCGGCGCTGGCGGCGTTCGAGGGGCGGCCGGTGCTGGTCCTGGCGGGCGAGAAGGACATGGTCACGCCGAGCGACCACAGCCGGGCCATCGGGGAGGCGCTGCCGGAGGCGGAGCTGGTGATCGTGCCGGGGGCGGGGCATCTGGTGATGCTCGAGGTTCCGGACCTGGTGTCCGGGCACCTCGCGCGGTTGGTGGGCAGTCGTTCCGCAGGGCGGAACGGGTGGGCACCAACCGCCCACCGGGCGGCACCCGAATAGCTTTCCGGGCACCCCGCACCGGGGCTGAGGTACGGGGTGGCCGACGCCGTCGTTCGGCGTTGTGCCCACCCGTTCCGCCCTAGGCGGAACGATTGCCCACAACGCGGGCGTTACCATCGGCGGATATGAACGCCCCGCACACTCCATCCGCCGCCACCGCGGCGACGCTCACGGTCAAGTCCGCCGAAGACATGCGGGAGTTGGGCCGCAGACTCGCCACGCTGCTGCGGCCCGGTGATCTCGTGCTGCTCTCCGGGGAGCTGGGCGCCGGCAAGACGACGCTGACGCGGGGGCTCGGCGAGGGGCTCGGCGTGCGCGGTGCCGTCACGTCCCCGACCTTCGTCATCGCCCGGGTCCACCCGCCGCTGGGCGACGGCCCGGCCCTCGTCCACGTCGACGCCTACCGGCTGTCCGGCGGGCTGGACGAGATGGAGGACCTGGACCTCGACGTCTCGCTGCCCGAGTCGGTGATCGTCGTGGAGTGGGGCGACGGCAAGGTCGAGGAGCTGTCCGAGGACCGCCTGCGGGTCGTGATCGAGCGCGCGGTGGGTGCGGACGCCCCGGCCGGGGGCGACGAGGACGCCGATGACGTACGCAGCGTGACCGTCAGCGGCATCGGTGCCCGCTGGGCGGGCGTGGATCTCGCGCCTCTGGGGTAGCGGACGGAGCTCGTTCCGACAGGCCGTCGGCAAGATGTTGCGCGCGCGATGCCGGGCGTGGTCACATGGAGGGCAGGAGGGTCGGTTAGGTCTGCCTAAGTAGAAGGTGGGCCGTGGCGCCTCCGACCGGCCCGAGCCGCCCCAGGAGGCATGCATGTCGGCCCACGAGCCCGAGCCCACTCCCACCGCCGCCACCGGGACGAACGAGCAGCGCCCCCTGTCGGTGCGCGACCTCCTGGCGGCCTGTGCCGCCGCCGACGCCGTCTCCACGCCCCCGAGGGCGCCGGAGCCCGCCACGGGGGACGTGGACGTGGACGACGAAGGCGGCGCCGCGCGCGACGCCGCCTGAAAGAGCCAGGAGCCGAAGAGCTCGAAGAGCTACGGGACGACGACGACCGGCGTGTTGTTCACCGCGAACTCCCACATCGCCCGCCCGTCGGCCGGCTGCTCGCGGATGCCGCCCGTCTTCTTCGTCGAGTCCGGGTTGGGCGAGGAGCCGTCCACGGCCGCGCTGAAGCCGAAGACGACCCCGGCCGCGTCCCGGTGGAAGCGCACCACGTGCTCGATGGGGACGCCGTCCGAGCCGGTGACCGTGGGCGTGCGCGAGGTGACCACGTAGCTGCCCGGAGGCGGGCTCACGGTGCTGGGCGCGACCTCGAACGTACGGGTGGCCTTGCCGTCCGAGCCGACCAGCCACACCCGCTTCTGCGCGAGCCCGTAGACGACGCGCAGACCGGTGCCGGAGTTCTCCGGGACCGCGTTCGGCGCCTTGCCCTGCTCCTGCCCGCCGGCGCCGGCGGCCTTGTCCTTGCCCTGCTCGCCGTCCTTCGCCTTGCCTGCGGCCTGGCCCGAGGCGTGCGCGGCGGGGTGGTCGGGCGCGGCCTCCGCCTGGAAGGCGAGGAAACCGACCCCGGCCAGGGCCGCCGCCGTGAGCGTGGCCACGATGATCCCCGAGCTGCTACGTGCCACGCTGCGCACCTTTCGTCCCGCGTGCTGCTAGTACCGCTGTGCTGCCGTGTGCTGTCGCCGCTGCCCCGCCGCCGTCCCGGCGCTGCCGTGCCGGCCTGTGCGGGCCCGCCGTATCGCGGCTTCGTACGGCCATGCGGCTGACCGTAGCACCCGCTCGCGCCCCCGCCGCGCCCCCGGCCAGGGGCCCATGCGCGCGCCGCCCGCCCCTCGGTGCGCCGTAGGCTTGTCACGTGCTGCTGCTCGCTCTGGATACCGCCACCCCCGCTGTCACCGTCGCCCTCCACGACGGCGAGTCCGTCGTCGCCGAGTCGACCCAGGTGGACGCCCGCCGGCACGGGGAGCTGCTGCTGCCCGCCGTCGACCGGGTCCTCCGTGAGGCGGGCACCAAGCTCGACGCCGTCACCGGGATCGTCGTGGGCGTGGGCCCCGGCCCGTACACCGGTCTGCGCGTCGGCATCGTCACGGCCGCCACCTTCGGCGCCACCTTGTCCGTTCCCGTCCACGGCCTGTGCACGCTGGACGGCATCGCGTACGCGGCCGGGCAGCAGGGGCTCACGGGCGAGTTCGTCGTGGCGACGGACGCCCGCCGCAAGGAGGTCTACTGGGCGCGCTACGCGGACGCCCGGACCCGGATCACCGAGCCCGCCGTGGACCGCCCCGCCGAGCTCACCGAGCGCCTGGCGGGCCTGACCGCCGTCGGCGCGGGCGCGGTGCTCTACCGGGACGCCTTCTCGGACGTGCGCGAGGAGCTGCCGCAGCACCAGTCGGCGGCCGCGCTGGCGGCGCTGGCCGCCGAGAAGCTCCGCACGGGCGGGGAGTTCCTGCCGGACCAGCCGCTGTACCTGCGCCGCCCCGACGCCCAGGTGCCGGCCAACTACAAGGTGGTCACCCCGCAGTGACCGGGCCGGCAGAAGCGGCCGCCGCCGCAGCAGCAGCCACCGTCCGCGTCCGTGAGATGCGCTGGTGGGACATCGCTCCCGTGCTGGAGCTGGAGCGTGCGCTGTTCCCGCACGACGCCTGGTCCAAGGGCCTGTTCTGGTCGGAGCTCGCCCACGCGCGCGGGGCGAACGCCAACCGCCGCTACGTCGTCGCGGAGGTCCTGGACGAGGCCGGGGCGGTCAGGGTCGTCGGCTACGCGGGCCTCGCCGCCGTCGACGGCACCGGCGACGTCCAGACCATCGCCGTGGCCAAGGAGTACTGGAGCACGGGCCTCGGCGCCCGCCTGCTGACCGAGCTCCTCACCACCGCGAACGCCTTCGAGTGCCGTGAGGTGCTGCTCGAGGTGCGCGTCGACAACACCCGCGCCCAGCGCCTCTACGAACGCTTCGGCTTCGAGCCCGTGGGCGTGCGCCGCGGCTACTACCAGCCCGGCAACATCGACGCGCTCGTGATGCGCCTCTCCGATCCCCTGTCCGCAGTGCAAGGAATGTCCCATGGCTCGCAAGACTGACGAACCCCTCGTCCTCGGCATCGAGACCTCGTGCGACGAGACCGGCGTCGGTATCGTCCGCGGCCACACGCTGCTCGCCGACGCGGTCGCGTCCAGCGTCGACGAGCACGCCCGCTTCGGCGGCGTCGTCCCCGAGGTCGCCAGCAGGGCCCACCTGGAGGCCATGGTCCCGACCATCCAGCGCGCGCTGAAGGAGGCGGGCGTGAGCGCGAAGGACCTCGACGGCATCGCGGTCACCGCCGGCCCCGGCCTCGCGGGCGCCCTGCTCGTCGGCGTCTCCGCGGCGAAGGCGTACGCCTACGCGCTGGGCAAGCCCCTCTACGGCGTCAACCACCTCGCCTCGCACATCTGCGTGGACCAGCTGGAGCACGGCGCCCTGCCCGAGCCCACGATGGCCCTGCTGGTCAGCGGTGGCCACTCGTCCCTGCTGCTGGCGCCCGACATCACCTCGGACGTCCGCCCGCTCGGCTCGACGATCGACGACGCGGCGGGCGAGGCCTTCGACAAGATCGCCCGGGTGCTGAACCTCGGCTTCCCCGGCGGCCCGGTCATCGACCGTTACGCCCGCGAGGGCGACCCCGACGCCATCCGCTTCCCCCGCGGCCTGACCGGCCCCCGCGACCCCATATACGACTTCTCCTTCTCCGGCCTGAAGACCGCGGTCGCCCGCTGGATCGAGGCCAAGCGCGCGGCCGGCGAGCACGTGCCGGTCGCGGACGTCGCGGCCTCCTTCCAGGAGGCGGTCGTCGACGTCCTGACCCGCAAGGCCGTCCGCGCCTGCAAGGACCACGGCGTGGACCACCTGATGATCGGCGGCGGCGTCGCCGCCAACACCCGCCTGCGCGCCATGGCCGCGCGCCGCTGCGAGGACGCGGGCATCACCCTGCGCGTGCCGCGCCCGAAGCTGTGCACCGACAACGGCGCGATGGTGGCGGCGCTGGGCGCCGAGATGGTCGCCCGGGGCCGCGCGGCCTCGTCGTGGGACCTGTCGGCGGACTCGTCGCTGCCGGTGACGGAGACGCACGTGCCGGGTGCTCATGGGGACGACCATGAGCACGGTCACGGTCATGACCACGGCCACGCGCACGACCACGACCACGTGCACGAGCTGAGCAAGCAGAACCTCTACGAGTGAGGGTCCGCCGGTCCGGGTCACGCCCGGGCCGGCCGCCCCAGCAGCATGGCCGGCGCGCCCGCCACCCGCGTCAGCACGATGACGCACGAGTGGGGGCCGGAGAGCTTGAGCTTCTTGCGCAGCTCCTCCGGCTCCACCGCCGAGCCCCGCTTCTTGATGACGGCGACCCCGATGCCGCGCTCCCGCACGATCGCCTTGAGCTTCTTCAGGTTGAACGGCAGCACGTCCGTGATCTCGTACGCGGCCGCGTAGGCGGAATCCCGCAGCCCGTCGCTCGTCACATACGCGATCGTCTCGTCGATCAGCCCGCCGTCCTCCAGCTCCGCCGCGGCCTCCGCCACCAGGTGGGCGCGGATGACCGCGCCGTCGGGTTCGTAGAGGTAGCGGCCCACGGGCCGGACGGCCGGGTCCGGCAGACCCCGGCCCACCAGGGACGCGCCGCCCGGCAGCAGGGTCGCCCGCCGCGCGGCGGGGTCCGTGCCGAACCACAGCACGGCCTCCTTCACATCGCCGCCGTCCGAGATCCACTCGGCCTCCGCGTCCTCGGGGACCGCCTCGTGGGGCACCCCCGGGGCGATCTTCAGGGCCGCGTGCGGGGCCGTACGGGCCGCCTCGATCGCCCAGGACAGCGGGGGCGAGTACGCCTCCGGGTCGAAGATCCGGCCCCGGCCGCCGCGCCGCGCGGGGTCGACGAAGACGGCGTCGTACGAGGACGTGTCGACCTCCGCGACATCGGCGCAGCGCACCTCGATCAGCTCGGACAGGCCCAGCGCGGCCGCGTTGGCGCGGGCGACCTCGCAGGTCAGCGGGTCGCGGTCGACGGCCAGCACCTCGATGCCGGCGCGGGCCAGCGCGATCGCGTCGCCGCCGATGCCACAGCACAGATCAGCGAGGCGGCGCACGCCGAGTGCGGAGAAACGCTGTGCCCGGTAGACGGCCACACTCGACCGCGTGGCCTGCTCGACGCCGTTCGGGGTGAAGAACATGCGGTACGCGTCCTCGGCGCCGAACTTGGCGACCGCGCGCTGCCGCAGCCGGGCCTGTCCGAGGGCCGCCGACACCAGCTCGGCGGGGTGGTCGCGGCGCAGCCGGGTCGCCGTGGCGAGCTCCTGGGCGGGGTCGAAGTCGCGCAGCTCGTCGAGGAGGGCGCGGCCCTCGTCGGTCAGGAGGGCGACGAAGGCATCGGTGGCGGGGGCGTTCGGTGCGGGCACGTGTCTCATTCTCCCGCCACCTCTCGTGGCGCGGGCAGCCGGAGGAGGGTGAGGGGGCCCGTGCGGTACTCGAACGAGTGAACAAGAATCGTGTATGTGAGCCCGTCTGTTTCCGGCCGAATACGCGCCGCCGCCCTCGCCTCCGCCGCACTGCTGCTGACCGGCGTCCTCGCCGGATGCTCCGGCTCCTCCTCCGGCGGCCCGGAGAAGCCGCACAGGGCGGCCGGGACGCCCGCCGCGCCCTCCTCCGCCCCCGCCTCCCCGGCGGCCCCCGACGCGTACCGCCGCTGGGGCCTGGACAAGCCGCTGGCCGCGCCCCCGGCCCCGCCCGCGAAGAAGCTCACCGACGGGTTCAAGCCGGGCGCGACGCCGCAGGTGATCCGGCGCGTGCCCACCCGGGACAAGGTCGTCTTCGTGACCTTCGACGACGGGGCCGAGAAGGACCCGGAGTTCCTGAGGATGGCGGCGGACCTCAAGGTGCCGTTCACGATGTTCCTGACGGACGACATCGCCCGCGCGGGCGCGGGCTACGGCTACTTCGAGAAGCTCCGGGCCCTCGGCAACGGCATCGACAACCACACCCTCTCCCACCCCAATCTGCGCACCCTCTCCGCCGAGGCGCAGAAGCGCGAGATCTGCGGGCAGCAGGACGCCCTGGCGAAGCGGCTCGGCGGCCGCCCGGCCCTCTTCCGCCCGCCCTACGGCAACTACAACGACGCCACGCTCACCGCCGCGGCCGGCTGCGGGGTGCGCGCGGTCGTGCTGTGGGAGGCGACGATGCAGATCAACGACATGCGCTACGCGGAGGGCGGCGGGCTCCGGCCCGGCGACATCGTCCTGGCCCACTTCCGCGGGCCCCAGGAGCTCAAGGGCACCACGATGACCAGGATGGTGACCAACATGCTGCGCAGCATCCAGGCGCAGGGCTTCACGGTGGCCCGCCTGGAGGACTATCTGTGAGGACTCGGAGGGCTCAGGAGTACGCCCCCGCCCACGGGGTAGATCAAAGCTCGCCGCACGCCGAATTGGCACTCCGCTTGACCGAGTGCTAACCGCGTCATAGTCTCGGCTCCGTTGGCACTCTCCACCGGTGAGTGCCAAACACAGCGACGGGCAGGTTCCGGCACCCGCGACGACGGGCCTCCTGGTCGCCACCTCAGACAGTTAACCCCGTGAGATCTCCGAAGGGGGAGGTCGGATCGTGACGACCGCCAGCTCCAAGGTTGCCATCAAGCCGCTCGAGGACCGCATCGTGGTCCAGCCGCTCGACGCCGAGCAGACCACGGCCTCCGGCCTGGTCATTCCGGACACCGCCAAGGAGAAGCCCCAGGAGGGCGCTGTCCTGGCCGTGGGCCCGGGCCGCTTCGAGAACGGCGAGCGCCTGCCGCTCGACGTGAAGGTCGGCGACGTCGTGCTCTACAGCAAGTACGGCGGCACCGAGGTGAAGTACAACGGTGACGAGTACCTCGTCCTCTCGGCTCGCGACGTGCTCGCGATCATCGAGAAGTAGTTCACCCGAGGCTCAGTGAGCCTTCGAAGCTTGAACAGCTTGTGAACAGCGCCCCTGGTTCCCGTGCCTGCACAGCCGGGCGCCGGGGGCGCGGTTCGTTTTGAGACCCGGCGAAGGATACGTACCCCATGGCCAAGACCCTGAAGTTCGACGAGGACGCCCGTCGCGCCCTTGAGCGCGGCGTCAACAAGCTTGCCGACACCGTGAAGGTGACGATCGGCCCCAAGGGCCGCAACGTCGTCATCGACAAGAAGTTCGGCGCCCCCACCATCACCAACGACGGTGTCACCATCGCCCGCGAGGTCGAGCTCGACGACGCGTACGAGAACCTGGGCGCCCAGCTCGTCAAGGAGGTGGCGACCAAGACCAACGACATCGCGGGTGACGGCACCACCACCGCCACCGTGCTGGCCCAGGCGCTGGTCCGCGAGGGTCTGCGCAACGTCGCCGCCGGCGCCTCCCCGGCCTCCCTGAAGAAGGGCATCGACGCCGCCGTCAAGGCCGTCTCCGAGGAGCTCCTGGCCACCGCCCGTCCGATCGAGGACAAGGCCGACATCGCCGCCGTCGCCGCGCTGTCCGCGCAGGACAAGCAGGTCGGCGAGCTGATCGCCGAGGCCATGGACAAGGTCGGCAAGGACGGTGTCATCACCGTCGAGGAGTCCAACACCTTCGGCCTGGAGCTCGACTTCACCGAGGGCATGGCCTTCGACAAGGGTTACCTCTCGCCGTACATGGTCACCGACCAGGAGCGTATGGAGGCCGTCCTCGACGACCCGTACATCCTGATCCACCAGGGCAAGATCTCCTCCATCCAGGACCTCCTCCCGCTGCTGGAGAAGATCATCCAGGCGGGTGGCTCCAAGCCGCTGCTGATCATCGCCGAGGACGTCGAGGGCGAGGCCCTGTCGACCCTGGTCGTCAACAAGATCCGTGGCACCTTCAACGCCGTGGCCGTCAAGGCCCCGGGCTTCGGCGACCGCCGCAAGGCGATGCTGGGCGACATGGCCACCCTCACCGGTGCCACCGTCATCGCCGAGGAGGTCGGCCTCAAGCTCGACCAGGCCGGTCTGGACGTGCTGGGCACCGCCCGCCGCGTGACCATCACCAAGGACGACACCACCATCGTCGACGGTGGCGGCAACGCCGGTGACGTCCAGGGCCGCGTCGCCCAGATCAAGGCCGAGATCGAGTCCACCGACTCGGACTGGGACCGCGAGAAGCTCCAGGAGCGCCTCGCCAAGCTCGCCGGTGGCGTCTGCGTCATCCGTGTGGGCGCGGCCACCGAGGTCGAGCTCAAGGAGCGCAAGCACCGTCTGGAGGACGCCATCTCCGCGACCCGCGCCGCGGTCGAGGAGGGCATCGTCTCCGGTGGTGGCTCCGCTCTGGTCCACGCCGTCAAGGTCCTCGAGGGCAACCTGGGCAAGGACGGCGACGAGGCCACCGGTGTCTCCGTCGTCCGCCGCGCCGCCGTCGAGCCGCTGCGCTGGATCGCCGAGAACGCCGGCCTCGAGGGCTACGTCATCACCTCCAAGGTGGCGGAGCTCGAGGCGGGCCAGGGCTTCAACGCCGCGACCGGCGAGTACGGCGACCTGGTGAAGGCCGGCGTCATCGACCCGGTCAAGGTCACCCGCTCCGCCCTGGAGAACGCCGCGTCCATCGCCTCCCTGCTGCTCACGACCGAGACCCTGGTCGTCGAGAAGAAGGAAGAGGAGCCCGCCGAGGCCGGTCACGGTCACGGCCACGCCCACTGACACAACCCTTCGCCCGTTCGGGTGATACGGCCGGGGCCCGGCTTCCCTCGTGGGGAGGCCGGGCCCCGGTCCGTTTCCGTCGGGTACGGCGTCGTCGGGTACGGCGCCGTCAGTTGGGCCCGTAGCGGCGGCCCGTCGTCGCGCCGGCACGCGAGACCGCGCGGCGGGGGGCCAGCTTCAGCAGACCGGTCAGCGCCTTGTAGCGCGGGTCGGGGATGGACAGCGCCTTGCCGCGGGCGAGGTCCTTCAGCGCCGCGTCGACCAGCTTGTCGGCGTCCAGCCACATCCAGCCGGGCACGTTGTCCGTGCCCATGCCGGCCCGCTGGTGGAACTCCGTCCGGACGAAGCCGGGGCAGAGCGCCATCATCCGCACCCCGCTGCCCGCCAGATCCCGCGCGGCGCCCTGGGTGAACTGCACCACCCACGCCTTGCTCGCCCCGTATGTCCCCCGGGGGACGAACGCGGCGACCGAGGCCACGTTGACCACACCGCCGCGTCTGCGCTCCCGCATGCCGGCCGCCGCGGCCGAGGTCAGCCGCAGCACCGCCTCGCAGTGCACCTTGAGCATCGTCAGCTCGTCGGCCATCGCGACCTCGAGGTAACGGCCCTTGTTGCCGAAGCCCGCGTTGTTGACCAGCAGGTCGACCGGGTTCTTGCGATCAGAGAGCCGGGCCTCGACCGCCGCGATGTCCTCCTCCCGCGACAGGTCGGCGCGGAGCACCTCCACCTCCACGCGGTGGCGGTCATGGAGCTCCGTCGCCTGTTCGCTCAGCCGCTTCTCGTCGCGGGCCACGATGACCAGATTGTGTCCGTCGGCCGCCAGCCGCCGGGCGAAGGCCGCGCCGATGCCCGCGGTGGCTCCCGTGATCAGTGCAGTCGTCATACGGGAACGTTAGTGCTCGGCACACCCTCCCGGCTGCCCTCTCCTGCCTCCGGCCGCGTCTTCGGACGCCCGGTGGCGCGATTCTGACGCTCTCTGTACGCCAGGGCTTTCTCCAGCAGCTCGGGGTGGAGCGCGTCGCCCGCCGCGAGGAGACCGGCCCGCAGCGGCTGATCGGTCGTCAGCGCGCGGAAGGCGTAGGAGACGGTCACCTCGTGCGCGGGGCGGTGGACGACGGTGATGGGGTCGCCCGCGCGGATCTCACCGGGTTGGATGACACGCAGATACGCCCCGGGCGCGGCTTCCTGGGTGAAGCGGCGGATCCAGCCCGACTCGCCCAGCCAGTCGGCGAAGACCCGGCAGGGGATGCGCGGAGAGGTGACCTCCAGCAGCAGATCCGTACCTATGCGCCAACGCTCTCCGATGCGCGCGCCGTTGACGTCGACCCCGAGGGTGGTGAGGTTCTCCCCGAAGGCGCCGTGGGGCAGCGGGCGGCCCAGCGCCCGCTCCCAGTCGTCGAGGTCCTCCCGGGCGAAGGCGTAGACCGCCTGGTCGTTCCCGCCGTGGTGGCGCAGGGAGACCACCGCGTCGCCCGCGAGGCCGCTGCCCGCGGTGCCCTTCGGGCCGGGGGCGGCCACGGCGACCGGGCCGGGGACGGGGCGCTTGTCGATGCCGCTCGCCAGCCCGTCGGCGAAGGCGCCCTCGTGGCCCGGGCGATCGCCCGAGGTCCGGGCCCGGCCGACGTTGAGGGAGAGCAGACGCATGGGGGAAGCCGTGGCGCGATCCATGGATCAAGCCTAAGAGGCACACGCTCAAAGCGGCGAGTGAATATTTCACGCCAACCCCAAGGTGGCCTTATGCTCGGTTCTATGATCGAGGCACGTCATCTGAGGGTGCTGCGCGCGGTGGCCGCCACCGGTTCGTTCTCGGCCGCGGCCCGGGAGCTCGGCTGCACCCAGCCCGCCGTCAGTCAGCAGATGAAGGCCCTGGAGCAGTCCGCGCGCACGCCGCTGCTGGTCCGTACGGGCCGGGAGATGCGGCTGACCGAGGCGGGCGAGGCCCTGGTGCGCCACGCCACGGGAATCCTGGCCGGGCTGACCGCCGCCGAGGAGGAGATCGCCGCCATCGCCGGGCTGCGCGCCGGCCGGGTGCGGCTGGTGTCCTTCCCCAGTGGCAGCTCCACGCTCGTGCCGAGCGCGCTCGCGGAGATGCGCGCCGCCCACCCGGGCACCCAGATCTCCCTCGTCGAGGCGGAGCCGCCGCGCTCGGTGGAGATGCTGCGCGAGGGCGACTGCGAGATCGCGCTCGCCTTCCGCTACCCCGAGGTGCGCGGCGCGGACCCGGCGGCCGGCGCGGAGTGGGACGACCTGGTCGTCCGGCCGCTGCTGACCGACCGCCTCATCGGTGTGGTGCCCGAGGGGCACCGGCTGGCCGGGGCGGAGCGGATCGGGATCGCCGAGCTGGAGGACGAGCCGTGGATCGCGGGCTGCCCGCGCTGCCGGCGGCATCTGGTGGAGGTGTGCGAGAGCGCGGGCTTCACCCCGCGCATCGACTTCGCGACGGACGACTACCCGGCGGTCTTCGGCCTGGTCGGGGCGGGGCTCGGGGTCGCGGTCATGCCCGAGCTGGCGCTGGAGTCGGTACGGCCCAAGGGGGCGCGGACGGTGCCGGTGGAGCCGGTCGTGCAACGGGAGATCGTCGCCCTCACCCTCCCGGACCTGGCCAGGGTGCCGGCGGTCGGGGCCATGCTGAACCGCCTCGCGGCGGCCGCGACCCGCTGAGCGCCGGCACCGGGCGCCTGCCGCGAGGGCACGGCCCGAAGCGGGGCGACGGGTGTACGGGCGCGGTCCCGTCCGTGGGCGCGGGCGTGGGACCGGCCGGAACACGCTGTCGGTCGGCGCGGGAGCGCCCACCAATGCGGCGACGGCCGGGCGTGCAGGGGCGTACGGGGGCGCGGTCGTCAGTGGAAGCGCAGCCGCAGGCGCTCACGCGGTCATCGCGCCGGCGCCCGCGCCGCTCGCCGAGATGGGCCGGTGCCTCGCGCGCCCCATGAGCTCCTCGCGCTCGTCCTCGGTCAGGCCGCCCCAGACGCCATAAGGCTCCCGCACCGCCAGCGCGTGCGCCGCGCACTCGGCGCGTACAGGGCAGCGCATGCACACCTCCTTCGCGGAGGTCTCACGGGCGCTGCGCGCCGCGCCGCGCTCGCCCTCGGGGTGGAAGAACAACGAGCTGTCGACCCCTCGGCACGCCGCCAGGAGCTGCCAGTCCCACAGGTCGGCGTTGGGACCGGGAAGGCGGGAGAAATCTGCCATTGCTTATCCCCTCGAAACGATCTGTCCGATGCAGTGCCCGTGTCCGTACATCCGTCGTGACTGTCGTGTGAGCAGATGAAAATATGACTCATTGCGAATCTAGCCACAGTTACCAGCAAATGGGAAGAAATACGGGTCCGACTGGGCAAATGGTGCATAGCTTGGCTGGTGAGCCGGGCGCCCCCCGTGCGCCCTGCTCCGTGTCCGCGCCCTCACGTAGAGTGCCGAACACGGCCGACCAAGCCCGTAACTCTTTCGGGTGACCGTCGTTGAGAGTGCGGAGGCGGTTGACGCGTGAAGCAGTCGGGCGGGTGGCAGGGCCCGGGTGCCGTCGACCGCACAAGGTGACGACCAGTACCAGCCTCTGGAGGCTCAAGGTGACGCGCATCAGCTGCGGAGGGCGGCCATGACATCCGTCCTCGTCTGCGACGACTCCCCGCTTGCCCGAGAAGCGCTCCGTCGCGCGGTGGCGACCGTGCCCGGCGTCGAGCGCGTGACGACGGCGGCCAACGGCGAGGAAGTCCTCCGCCGCTGGGGCGCCGATCGTTCGGACCTCATTCTGATGGACGTACGCATGCCCGGACTCGGTGGTGTGGAGACCGTGCGCCGGCTGCTCTCCGCCGACCCCGGCGCCCGCATCATCATGCTCACGGTCGCCGAGGACCTCGACGGGGTCGCGCTCGCGGTCGCCGCCGGGGCGCGCGGCTATCTCCACAAGGACGCCTCGCGCGCCGAGCTGCGCGCCACCGTGACCCAGGCGCTCGCCGACCCGACCTGGCGGCTCGCCCCCCGGCGGCTGCGCTCGGCGGAGATGGGCGCCGCGCCCACGCTCACCGCGCGGGAGATCCAGGTGCTGGAGGGGATGAGCCACGGCCGCTCCAACGCGGAGATCGGCCGGGAGCTCTTCCTCTCCGAGGACACGGTGAAGACCCACGCGCGGCGGCTGTTCAAGAAGCTCGGCGCCTCGGACCGGGCGCACGCGGTGGCCCTCGGCTTCCGCTGGGGCCTGGTCCGCTGAGGCGGTGTGGCGCGCAGCGTCTCGAGGTCGCGGTGCGCGCCACCCGGGCGGGTGGTGCCCACCGCGACCCCCGTGGTGCGCACCGCGACCTCGTCGCGTCGCCGGCCCGACGCCGAAAGCTCGAGGGATGCCGCATCCTTGAGGTGTGACTCCTCCCCGGCGGAGGCCGAGGTTTCTCGCTCGGCCAGAAGAGACCTCATGACGGACAAGCCCTGCCACGTGCCCTCTGGCACGGGTGCAAGCTATCGGTGGAGTCGTGAGTGCTGGGGCGGGCATACCCGAAAGGGGGAGGCGCTAGACGTGAGTGCGAGGACACCGACGCGTAACGGTTCGATGCACAACCACGAGGGCGGTGCCACGGAGAATCCGGCGCCGGGGCACCATGGACCGATGCGCGACGACGACACCACCGCCATTGGCGCGCTCGTCGCCCGCGCGGTGGAGGGCGACCGGCAGGCCACCCACGATCTGCTCGCCCTGGTGCACCCCCTCGCCCTGCGCTACTGCCGTACGCGCCTGTCGCGGCTGCCGGGCGACGCCCGCCATTTCGTGGACGACCTCGCCCAGGAGGTCTGTCTCGCCGTTCTGTGCGCCCTGCCGCGCTACCGCGACACGGGGCGCCCCTTCGAGGCCTTCGTCGTGGCCATCGCCGCGCACAAGGTCGCCGATCTCCAGCGCGCCGCCATGCGCCACCCGGGCAGCACGGCCGTGCCCTCCGACGAGATGCCGGAACAGCCCGACGACTCGCTCGGGCCCGAGGAGCGGGCGCTGCTCAGCAGCGATGCCGAGTGGGCGAAGAAGCTGCTCGCCAACCTTCCGGAGAACCAGCGCGAGCTCGTGCTGCTGCGCGTCGCCGTCGGGCTGACGGCCGAGGAGACCGGACAGATGCTGGGAATGTCACCCGGCGCCGTCCGGGTCGCCCAGCACCGCGCGCTCAGCAGGCTCAGGGCGCTCGCGGAACAGTGAGCGCGGGGTGTGCGCGTCCCGGCCCACCGGGACGCGCACACCGCACGGACGCGCCGACCGGCGGTCCTTTTATAGGAACATCCAAGTGACGTGAGCCTCAGAGCTCGTGGAATGGGACACCCGCCACGGCCGTTAGCATGGTAGTCCTCGCTGGGGCAAGACCATTTGGGAAGGTGTCATGACTGACAACGTCGACGGAATGCCCGGGAAATTCGCGATGCTCGGTCTGACATATGACGACGTCCTGCTGCTGCCGGGCGCCTCCGAGGTCCTGCCGAACGGCGTGAGCACCGCCTCCCGGGTCTCGCGCAACGTACGGGTGAACATCCCGCTGCTGTCCGCCGCCATGGACAAGGTGACCGAGGCGCGCATGGCCATCGCCATGGCCCGCCAGGGCGGCGCGGGCGTGCTCCACCGCAATCTCTCGATCGAGGACCAGGCCAACCAGGTCGACCTCGTCAAGCGCTCGGAGTCCGGCATGGTCTCCGACCCGATCACCGTCCGCCCGGACGCCACGCTGGCCGAGGCCGACGCGCTGTGCGCCCGGTTCCGCATCAGCGGTGTGCCGGTCACCGACCCGGCGGGCAAGCTGCTGGGCATCGTCACCAACCGTGACATGGCCTTCGAGATGGACCGCGGCCGCGCGGTGCGCGAGGTCATGACCCCGATGCCGCTGGTCACCGGCAAGGTCGGCATCTCCGGCGAGGACGCCATCGAGCTGCTGCGCCGCCACAAGATCGAGAAGCTGCCGCTGGTGGACGACGCCGGTGTGCTCAAGGGCCTCATCACGGTCAAGGACTTCGTCAAGGCCGAGAAGTACCCGAACGCCGCCAAGGACGCCGAGGGCCGACTGGTCGTCGGCGCCGCGGTGGGCGTCGGCGCCGAGGCCTTCGAGCGCGCCCAGGCGCTCGTCGAGGCCGGCGCGGACTTCCTGGTCGTCGACAGCGCCCACGGTCACAGCCGGGGCATCCTCGACATGATCGCCAAGATCAAGTCCAACATCAACGTCGATGTCGTCGGCGGCAACGTCGCCACCCGTGACGGCGCCCAGGCCCTGATCGACGCGGGCGTGGACGGCGTCAAGGTCGGTGTCGGCCCGGGCTCGATCTGCACCACCCGCGTCGTCGCCGGCATCGGCGTCCCGCAGGTCACCGCGATCTACGAGGCCGCCCAGGCGTGCCACGCGGCGGACGTCCCGCTGATCGGCGACGGCGGCCTCCAGTACTCGGGCGACATCGCCAAGGCCATCGCCGCCGGCGCCGACACGGTGATGCTCGGCTCGCTGCTCGCGGGCTGCGAGGAGTCGCCGGGCGAGATGGTCTTCATCAACGGCAAGCAGTTCAAGTCCTACCGCGGCATGGGCTCGCTGGGCGCCATGCAGTCCCGCGGCCAGGCGCGGTCCTTCTCCAAGGACCGCTACTTCCAGGACAACGTCCTCTCCGAGGACAAGCTGGTGCCCGAGGGCATCGAGGGCCAGGTGCCCTACCGCGGCCCGCTGTCCTCGGTCGCCCACCAGCTCGTCGGCGGCCTGCGGGCCTCGATGGGCTACGTCGGCTCGGCCGACATCCAGGAGCTCAAGGACAAGGGCCGCTTCGTGCGGATCACGTCCGCGGGCCTCAAGGAGAGCCACCCGCACGACATCCAGATGACGGTGGAAGCGCCGAACTACTCGCGTCGCTGACGCCGGACCCCCGGCCGGGGGTCCGGGGGTCGCCCCCCGGACAGTGCCGTCAGATGACGGTGGAAGCGCCGAACTACTCCCGCCGGTAGTAGTCGGAGCTTCGTACAGCGGAGCTTCATACATCGCTTCGGGAGCCCGCGGTCGTCAGGCCGCGGGCTCCGCCGCGTCGGGGATACTGGTATGCGGCAGACGGAGCGCCAAGGAAAGTGAAAGGCCACACACGTGACTGAGATCGAGATCGGGCGCGGCAAGCGCGGCCGCCGGGCGTACGCGTTCGACGACATCGCCGTCGTCCCGAGTCGCCGTACCCGCGACCCGAAGGAGGTCTCGATCGCCTGGCAGATCGACGCCTACCGCTTCGAGCTGCCGTTCCTGGCCGCCCCCATGGACTCGGTCGTCTCGCCCGAGACCGCCATCCGCATCGGCGAGCTGGGCGGCCTGGGCGTGCTCAACCTCGAGGGCCTGTGGACCCGCTACGAGGACCCCGAGTCGCTGCTGGCCGAGATCGCCGAGCTGGACGAGACCGCCGCGACCAAGCGCCTCCAGGAGATCTACGCCGCTCCGATCAAGGAGGAGCTGATCGGGCAGCGCATCAAGGAGGTCCGCGACTCCGGTGTCGTGACCGCCGCCGCGCTCTCCCCGCAGCGCACCGCGCAGTTCTCCAAGGCCGTCGTCGACGCCGGCGTGGACATCTTCGTGATCCGCGGTACGACCGTCTCCGCCGAGCACGTCTCCGGCGCCGCCGAGCCGCTGAACCTCAAGCAGTTCATCTACGAGCTCGACGTCCCGGTGATCGTGGGCGGCTGCGCCACCTACACCGCCGCCCTCCACCTGATGCGCACGGGCGCGGCCGGTGTCCTCGTCGGCTTCGGCGGCGGCGCCGCGCACACCACCCGTAACGTCCTGGGCATCCAGGTCCCGATGGCGACCGCCGTGGCCGACGTGGCCGCCGCCCGCCGGGACTACATGGACGAGTCCGGCGGCCGCTACGTCCACGTCATCGCCGACGGCGGCGTGGGCTGGTCCGGCGATCTGCCGAAGGCCATCGCCTGCGGTGCCGACGCCGTGATGATGGGCTCCCCGCTGGCGCGCGCCACCGACGCCCCCGGCCGTGGCTTCCACTGGGGCATGGAGGCCGTCCACGAGGACGTGCCGCGCGGCAAGCGGATGAACCTGGGCACCGTGGGCTCCACCGAGGAGATCCTCCTCGGCCCCTCGCACACCCCGGACGGCTCGATGAACTTCTTCGGCGCGCTGCGCCGGGCGATGGCCACCACGGGCTACAGCGAGCTCAAGGAGTTCCAGCGCGTCGAGGTGACGGTCGCGCCGTCGCAGCACGACAAGCGCTGACGCTTCGTCTTTTCCGAAGGCCCGGTCTGTTTCGGCAGGCCGGGCCTTTCGCATGGCCTGCCGCCGCCGTTAGTGCCGTATAAGCATTCGATCTTAGGGAATACTGGCGACTTATGGCGCAAAGCAAGTCGTTCAGCGGCAGGGACATGGGTATCGACCTCGGCACCGCGAACACGCTGGTGTATGTGCGAGGGAAGGGAGTGGTGCTCAACGAGCCCTCGGTCGTCGCGGTCAACGCCGAGGACGGCAGTGTGCTGTCGGTCGGCTCCGAGGCCAAGGAGACCATCGGTCGTACCCCCTCGAACATCGTCGCCATCCGGCCGATGCGGGACGGCGTCATCGCGGACTTCGAGATAGCCGAGCGGATGATGCGGCACTTCATCAAGAAGGTCATGGGCAACCGCCGCTTCTCCCGCCCGCGCGTCGTGGTCTGTGTGCCCTCGGGCATCACGGGCGTCGAGCGGCGGGCGGTCATCGAGGCCGCGTCGCAGGCCGGTGCCCGGCAGGTGCACCTGGTCGAGGAGCCCATGGCGGCCGCGATCGGCGCGGGGCTGCCGGTCAGCGAGCCGACCGGCTGCATGGTCGTCGACATCGGCGGCGGCACCACCGAGGTCGCGGTGATCTCGCTGGGCGGGATCGTCACCGCGCGCTCGGTGCGCACGGCGGGCGACGCCATGGATACGGCGATCATCTCCTACGTCAAGAAGGAGTACGCCCTCGCCATCGGTGAGCGCACCGCCGAGGAGATCAAGCTGACCATCGGCTCGGCCTCGCCGACCGGCTACGCGGACGCGGGCGGCGGCGACCCGGAGGAGACCCAGGGCCTGCGCCCCGGCGACCGGCTGACGGTGCGCGGCCGGGACCAGGTCAGCGGTCTGCCCAAGACGCTGGAGCTGACGGCCGACGAGATCCGCCACGCGCTCACCGAGCCGGTGGACGCCATCGTGATGGCGGTGCGCCAGACGCTCGACGAGACCCCGCCGGAGCTCTCCGGCGACATCATGGACCGGGGCATCGTGCTCACCGGCGGTGGCGCGCTGCTGCGCGGCCTGGACGTCCGGCTGAGCCGGGAGCTCGACATCCCCGTGCTCGTCGCGGACGAGCCGCTCGACTGCGTCGCCGTCGGCACCGGCCGCTGCGTGGAGAACTTCGCCTCGATGCGCACGGTGCTGGACGCCCAGCCGCGCCTGCTGTCGGGCCGGCTCTGAGCGGACTCATGGGAGTCCGGTGCGGTACCGCGCCCCGAAGGGGCGCGGGACAGCGTCGATATGCGGCTGTCGCCGCGTGGGCGCGACCGGCCACCGACGGCCCGCAGTCGAAGGACCGCCGCGGGAACGCGTACGTCACAGCCGGTGCGCCGCTCCGGTGGGGCTCGCGCCCCGGGTGTCCAGCAGCAGCTGGGCCTTGACCGCGAGCCCCTGGAGGTCGTACGTGCGGTGGTGCTGGAGAAGCACCGTCAGATCGGCTGCCGCCGCCGCCTCGTAGAGGCAGTCGGCGCGCGGTACGGGCTGGCCCATGACCCGCCACTGGGCGGCGTAGGGGTCGTGATAGCTGAGCAGGGCGCCCATCTCCATCAGCCGGGACGCGATCTCGCGCGCCGGTGAGCCCTCCTGGTCGGCGACGTCGGCCTTGTAGCTGACGCCCAGCAGCAGCACCCGGGCGCCGCGCGCGGATTTGCCGTGCTCGTTGAGGAGGGTGGCGCAGCGCTGGATGACGTAGCGCGGCATCCGTCCGTTGACCTCCTGCGCCAGCTCCACCATGCGCAGGGGGTAGCCGAGGCTGCGGCCCTTGTAGGAGAGGTAGTTGGGGTCGATGGGGACGCCGTGGCCGCCGACCCCGGGGCCGGGGCGGAAGGACTGGAAGCCGAAGGGCTTGGTCTCCGCGCAGCGCAGCACGTCCCAGAGGTCGACGCCGATGTCGTGGCAGAAGACGGCCATCTCGTTGGCGAGCGCGATGTTGACGTGCCGGTAGTTGGTCTCCAGGACCTTGACGGCCTCGGCCTCGCGGGGGCCGCGCGCGCGGACGACCTTCTCGCAGATCCGTCCGTAGAAGGCGGCGGCGGCCTCGGTGCAGGCGGGGGTGAGGCCGCCGATGACCTTGGGGGTGTTGGCCAGGCCGTACCGGCGGTTGCCGGGGTCGAGGCGGCTGGGGGAGTAGGCGAGGTGGAAGTCCTGGCCGGCGCGCAGCCCGGAGCCGGACTCCAGGAGGGGGCGCAGCAGGTCCTCGGTGGTGCCGGGGTAGACGGCGGATTCCAGGATCACGGTGGTGTGCGGCCGGAGTCGGGCCGCCAGGGCGCGGGCCGCCGCGACGACGGCGCTCAGGTCGAGTGCCCGGTCCTCGCCCAGCCGGGTGGGGGCGCAGATCACGGCCGTACGGACCCTGCCGAGCTCGGCGTCCTCGGTGGTGGCGCGGAAACCGGCGGAGACCATGCGGCGGATCAGGCCCGCGGTGATGCCGTCGGCGCCCTCCGGGGGCAGCCGTCCGGCGCGGAGCTCGGCGACGGTGCGGGCGTCGGTGTCGTAGCCGACGGTGGGGATGGCGGCGGCGGTGGCGGCCTGGGCGAGGGGGAGCCCGAGGTGACCGAGGCCGATGACGGCGAGATCTGCGGGCATGGCGGGCATGGCGGGATGCGGTCCTTCCCGGAGGCGGCGTCCGGAGGCGATGGCCGGTGGCCGGTGGGTGCCCGGCGAAAACGGTCCGGTACATCAGCTTAGGCGGATATATGACTGTTATCCGGTATATGACTGCTATCCGGCATTTCTCGGTCTTTCCCGGTGGGGCCGCGTCGCGGTGAGTGTCCGGGGCCGGGGTGCGGTGCGTCCGTCCGTGGCCCGGCCGGAGCGCCCGATCTGGGGCAGCATCGAAGGAGGACGCGTCACGACATACGGTCTCGGCTCCGTCCGCGCGGTCACCGGCAGCGTTGGCGGCGGCGACGGCGGGAGCGGCCAGGCGGGAGGCAGTGGTGAGGACAGCGACACTCGGCCCGGCCGAGCGCGGCGAGGCTCTCGCCCGAATGGCGGAGCGGGAACTGGACATCCTCGTGGTCGGCGCGGGCGTCGTCGGCGCGGGCACCGCCCTGGACGCGGCGACCCGCGGCCTGGTGACCGGCCTCGTCGAGGCGCGGGACTGGGCGGCCGGCACGTCCAGCAGGTCCAGCAAGCTCATCCACGGCGGGCTGCGCTATCTGGAGATGCTCGACTTCGCCCTGGTGCGCGAGGCCCTCAAGGAGCGCGGGCTGCTGCTCCAGCGGCTGGCTCCGCACCTGGTCAGGCCGGTGCCCTTCCTCTATCCGCTCCAGCACAGAGGCTGGGAGCGGGTCTACGCCGGAGCGGGCGTGGCGCTCTACGACACCATGTCCCTCTCCTCGGGCCACGGCAGGGGACTGCCCGCCCACCGCCACCTCACCCGCCGGAAGGCGCTGCGGGTCGCGCCCTGCCTGCGCAAGGACGCGCTGGTCGGCGCCCTCCAGTACTACGACGCCCAGATGGACGACGCGCGCTACGTGACCACCCTCGTGCGCACCGCCGCCGCCTACGGCGCCGACGTCGCCAACCGGGCGCGGGTCGTGGGCTTCCTGCGCGAGGGCGAGCGCGTGGTCGGCGCCCGGGTGCGGGACCTGGAGCAGGGCGGCGAGTTCGAGATCCGCGCCCGGCAGGTCGTCAACGCCACCGGGGTGTGGACGGACGACACCCAGCAGCTCATCGCCGAGCGCGGCCAGTTCCACGTGAGGGCGTCCAAGGGCATCCACCTGGTCGTCCCCAAGGACCGGATCCACTCCACCACCGGGCTCATCCTGCGCACCGAGAAGAGCGTGCTCTTCGTCATCCCGTGGGGCCGGCACTGGATCATCGGGACGACGGACACCGACTGGGACCTGGACAAGGCCCACCCGGCCGCCTCCAGCGCCGACATCGACTATCTGCTGGAGCACGTGAACTCGGTGCTCGCCGTGCCGCTCGGCCGCGACGACGTCCAGGGCGTCTACGCCGGGCTGCGCCCCCTGCTCGCCGGCGAGTCGGACGCGACCAGCAAGCTCTCGCGCGAGCACACGGTGGCCCACCCGGTGCCGGGGCTGGTCGTCGTGGCGGGCGGCAAGTACACCACGTACCGGGTGATGGCGAAGGACGCCGTCGACGAGGCGGTGCACGGGCTCGCCCAGCGGGTGGCCGACTGCGTCACCGAGGACGTGCCGCTCGTCGGCGCCGAGGGGTACAAGGCCCTGTGGAACGGGCGCGCCCAGCTCGCCCGGCGCACGGGGCTCCACGTCGCCCGGGTCGAACACCTGCTCGGTCGCTATGGCTCGCTGGTGGACGAGGTGCTGTCCTACGTCATCGCCGACCCGACGATGGGCGAACCGCTGACCGGCGCCGAGGACTATCTGCGGGCGGAGGTCGTCTACGCCGCCTCCCACGAGGGGGCGCGCCACCTCGACGACGTCCTCACCCGGCGGACGCGGATCTCGATCGAGACCTTCGACCGCGGCACGCGCTGCGCCCGCGAGGCCGCCGAGCTGATCGCGCCCGTACTGGGCTGGGACGCGGCCCAGGTCGCCAAGGAGGTCGAGCACTACGAGAAGCGCGTGGAGGCCGAGCGCGAGTCGCAGCGGCAGCCCGACGACCTGACGGCGGACGCGGCCCGGCTGGGCGCGCCGGACATCCAGCCGGTCTGACGGCCCGTCCGGGGTTGTCGCGCTCATGATGTCCGTCGATGTCCTCCGATATGCGCCACCGCCGGTCACCGGTACGGGATGCGCTCATGAGCGGTGTGTGACAGCCCGGCAGCTTCGGGAACCGCCCGTCGCCGAACCGAGTCCTGTGGGAGTGACAGGTCCTGTTCAGGGGAGCGGGCGACGACGCCACCGCATCCCGTTGTCCTCGACACCGTCCCGGCGCGGTACGGAAGGCTCCGTCCGCCGTGCGACGGGGGTTGACGGTGCGCGTCGGCACACGCTCCTCACCAGGGCTCTCGGACCCTGGCCTTCCGCTGGTCCGCGGATGAGAGACAATGGTCCCTCTGCCAGGGTCGGTTGGTCGCAGAGCTGATTGCCAGAGGGGACGCATGTCGGAGGCGGAGCAGACGCAGGGCACGGCAGGGCGCCTCCTTGCCGGGCGATACCGCCTCGGGGACGTCCTCGGGCGCGGTGGCATGGGCACGGTCTGGCGGGCGACGGACGAGACCCTGGGCCGCGTGGTCGCGGTCAAGGAGCTGCGCTTTCCGGCCAACATCGACGAGGACGAGAAGCGCCGCCTGATCACGCGCACGCTGCGCGAGGCCAAGGCCATCGCCCGGATCCGCAGCGCCGGCGCGGTCACCGTCTACGACGTCGTGCACGAGGACGACCGTCCGTGGATCGTCATGGAGCTCATCGAGGGCCGCTCGCTCGCCGACGTCATCCGCGAGGACGGCCCGCTGAAGTGGCGCCGGGCCGCCGAGGTCGGGCTCGCCATCCTCGACGTGCTGCGCGCCGCGCACCGCGAGGGCATCCTCCACCGCGACGTGAAGCCCTCCAACGTCCTCATCGCGGACGACGGCCGGGTCGTCCTCACCGACTTCGGCATCGCGCAGGTCGAGGGCGACCCCTCGGTCACCTCGACGGGCATGCTCGTCGGCGCCCCCTCGTACATATCCCCCGAGCGCGCCCGCGGCCAGAAGCCCGGCCCGCCCGCCGACCTGTGGTCGCTGGGCGGTCTGCTGTACGCGGCCGTCGAGGGCGCCCCGCCGTACGACAAGGGGTCGGCCATCGCCACCCTCACGGCCGTCATGACCGAGCCCCTCGGCCCGCCGCGCAACGCAGGCCCGCTGGCGGAGGTCATGTACGGGCTGCTGGCCAAGGACCCGCAGAAGCGTCTGGACGAGGCGGGGGCGCGGGCGTTGCTGACGGCCGCCGTCAACGCCCCGGACGAGCGGCTGCCCAAGCCGCCCGAGCCCCAGCCCGACCTCGAGGCCACCCAGGCCATCGCCGTGCCGTCCATACCGGAGAAGCCGGTCCGCGCGGCGGGCCCGGCCCGGCCGAAGAAGGACCGCGGCGGGTACGGCTACGACGGCGCGCGGTCGTCCGCGCCGGCGTCCCCGGGCTCTTCGGGCGCCTCGACTTCCGCGTCTTCCTCGCCTTCTTCGTCGGGCTCGTCGGGTTCGGCCTCCGGCGTGTCGGGTTCGCGTTCCTCGTCGGTGCCGTCGTCGGCCTCGTCCTCCCGGGGTGGAGGCGTGTCCGGCTCCGGTGCCGCGCGGTCCGGCTCGCCGTCCGCCGGCGCGGCGGGCCAGCGGGCGCGGGGCGCCTTCCGGCCGCTGCGGGACGCGGACACGGGCACGTCGGTCACCGCGGAGCCCGAGGGCGCCGGGCAGCCGGTCAGGCTTCGGGTCGGCAGTGTCGCGGCCGGTGCCAGGGGCGCCCGCGACGTGCGCGGCACGACCTACGGCCGGGCCTCGCTCATGGACGTCGTACCGCGCCGTGTGCTGCTCGTCGCGGCGGTCGTGCTCGTCCTCGCCGTCATCGGCACGGTGATCGCCATCGCCGTGAACGGTGGCAACGACGACAACGGCAAGGGCGGTTCGTCCACGAAGCACAAGAAGGCCGCGATCGTCTCGACCGCACCGGTGTACGCCGGCCGGGACGTCCTGGACGGTCCGGACGGCTTCTCGCGCGCGAACTGACGCGCGTCGGCTCGCGCGACGCCATGGGGCCTCCACGTGGCCTCCATGTGGCCTTCCGGGACGGGAGGGACACCTGCGCATACCGGGCCGGACTGGTGGGGACGTACTGAACCGTACGCGCCCTAAGGGGCGGGTTCGGCACGTATCGTGAGTCGTCGTGGACCGTACGCAGTCGCGATACGCCGCAAGGCACCGCTGAACGACTGGCTTTGACGGCCGGTCGGCGCGCCGGGGCGGACCGCGCGGCGGCGGATCGCACGAGGCGCGGATCGTACGAGTGGGGAGGCGTCGTGGACGACTACGCGGGCCGGGTGCTCGCCGACCGTTACCGTCTGCCGTTGCCCCCGTCCGAGGCGTTCGAGCTCGTGGAGACACGAGCGTTCGACACCTACAGCGGCCAGGAGGTCCTGGTCCGGCAGATCCCGCTGCCGGAGGTCGTCGACGCCGAGGTCCTGGGGGGCGACGGCCCCCACGGCCCCGGCGCCGCCCGGGGACCGGCCGGCGCGGGGACCGGGTGCGCGGGTGCGCGACGTACGGCCCCGGCGCCCGGCGACCCGGCGGTGCGCCGCGCGCTGGCGGCCGCCACCGCCGCCGCGCAGATCCCGGACCACCCCCGGCTCGACCAGGTCTTCCACGTCTTCGCCGAGGCGGGCAGCCTCTGGATCGTCAGCGAGTTCGTCTCCGCCCGCCCGCTGGCCGCCCTGCTCGCCGAGCGCACGCTCTCCCCGCACCGCGCGGCCGAGGTCGCCGCCGACGTCCTCACCGCCCTGCGCGCCCTCCACGCCCAGGGCTGGACCCACCGCAACATCACCTCGCGGACCGTCCTCATCTGCGACGACGGCCGCGCCATCCTCACCGGCCTGGCCGCCGGCGCGGCCGAGGAGGCGCTGTGCGGCTACGACCCGGTCCCGGAGACGGCGGGCCGGGGGGACCGCTCGCGCCCCTCGCCGTACGGACAGCCGGGGAGCGGAGCGGGCGGCGGCACTGCCGCGCGCACCGGAGGTGTGCCCCGGCAGGGCGGCGGCGCGGCGGCGGGCGGTACGACGGCCCAGGGTGCGGGGGCCGACGAACGGGACGAGGCCCGGAACGCCCGCGCGGCCCGATCTGGGGCGATCGCCGCCTACCACGCGGCGGCCCGCGCCGCCGCGCGCGCGGCGGTCGAGGGCACCGCCCGCCCGGCCGCCGGCGCCTCCACCTGGGGCGGCGGCAGCGCGTCCAGCGGCACCGCTCCCGCCCCCGGGACCGCCCGCCCCTGGAACGCGAACGGCCTGGTACGCGGCGGGCCGGGCCCGGGAGGCGCGCCCGGCGCCGCGGGATCGGGGCGGGGCGCGCCCGGTGGACCGGCCCAGGGCGGGCCCGGCGGTCCGGGGCGGGCCGGGCAACCGGCCGCACCAGGGCAACCGGCCGCACCAGGGCAGGGCAAGCAGTCCGCCGTGCCGGGCCAGGGCAACGCCGCTGTACCGGCCCGGAACGAGGCCGCCGTACCCGGCCAAGGCGGGCCCGCAGGCGCGCCGTCGTCGCCCCCGGGGGGCCGGTCCTCGAACGGCTGGGGCCACCCCAAGGGACCGGCCGACGCGCTCGCCGCCGAGCGCGCCCGGCAGGCGCGGATGGTCGTGGTGGGCGCCGTCACCGAGCGCTGGGCGCCCGAACAGGCCTGGCCCGTGCAGGAGAACTGGCAGCTCGCGCCCCCCGTCGGCCCCGCCGCCGACCTGTGGGCCCTGGGCGCCCTGCTCTTCCGCGTCGTCCAGGGCCACGCGCCCTACCCCGAGGAGAGCACGGCCGAGCTCGTCCAGGTCGTCTGCGCGGAACCGCCCGCGTACGCCGAGGAATGCGGCGCGCTGCGCCCGGTCGTCGAGTCGCTGATGCGCAAGGACCCCGCCGAGCGGCCCGAGTTCGAGGAGCTCCGCGGCTGGCTCCGTTCGCTGATCCGTTCGGCGCCGGAGCCCGAGCTCGGCAGCCGGACCGTCACCGTGCCGTCGATCGGGGCCCCCGCCCCCGGCGATCCGCGCCGGCTTCCGGTCGTCCGCCGACGTGGCGAGCTGGTCCGCAGACGGCGCGGCCGCGCTTCCGCCCAGGGCGCGGCGGCCGGGCAGACCCCTGCGAGCGTCCA
Source organism: Streptomyces sp. NPDC001678 (assembly GCF_042892945.1). Taxonomy (NCBI): domain Bacteria; kingdom Bacillati; phylum Actinomycetota; class Actinomycetes; order Kitasatosporales; family Streptomycetaceae; genus Streptomyces; species Streptomyces sp. NPDC001678. The sequence goes on from NZ_JBIAUP010000006.1 coordinate 213,016, forward strand.
CGGGCGGCACAAGCGGACGGCCGGGGAACGGCACGCGGAGCCCCGTCCCCAGGAGCGGAGCGGTTTCCACACCACGGGCCATCTGCGGGAGGAGCGCGTTCCCGCTTCTCCCACGACGGCCGCCTCCCCGCAGCGGCTGGGAAGGCTGCTGCTGGGCCTGATCCTGCTCGTCCTCATCGGGGCCGTGCTGTACGCGGTGCTGTTCATGCCGCGCGCGGAGGAGGGCACGGGGCGCGCCCCGGTGGACCGTACGGGTGCGGCCGGTGCCCTGAGCGCGGCCCCGGGCGGATCCGCCCCCTCCGGGACGACGGGCCGGGCCTCCACCGACGGCGCCCGCGACGGCCGGGCCGAGGACGGCACGGGGCCCGGTGCGGGTGCCGACGCCGCCAAGGGGTTCGCCCTGCGCAAGGACCCCAAGGGCTTCGCCGTGGCCGTCGCCGAGGACTGGCGGCGGCGCGGCGAGAACGAGCGCGGCCAGGTCGTCTACGCCGGCGGGGACTACGAGCTGATCGTGGTGCCGGGCCGGGACACGGTGGCCGAGTTCGGCGGCGACCCCATGGCCTACCAGCAGGACAAGGAGCCCGAGCTGGCCCCGTACCGCGCTTCGTCCTGGTCGGGTTCCTCCGGTCTGCGGCGCGTCGACGTCGGCGGTACGGCGACGGCGGAGGGCACGTTCCACTGGAACGACGGCGGCGGCCGCCAGGTCTACGTACGCAACGCCGCGATGATCCTGGGCGACCGCTACCACCTGCTCCAGGTGCGCGGCCCGATGGACGAACAGCGGTCGGTGGACACCTTCTTCGATCAGGCCATGGCCACCTACCGGACGGGCGGCTGACCGCGACCGCGTGACGGGAACGGGCGTGCAGTTGGTGTCGCTCAGTCGGCGAAACGCTCGCGCAGGGTCTGTTTGACGACCTTGCGCAGGGTGTCGTCGCGGGGCAGCACGTCGACGAGCTCCAGCTGTTCCGGCAGTTTGTGCACGGCCAGCCCGGCGGCGCGCAGATGGGCCGTGACGGCTTCGAGGGTCAGCGGCCGGGCTCCCGCCGGCTGCTGGACCACGGCGCAGACGCGTTCCCCGCGCAGTGCGTCGGGCAGGCCGATGACGGCTGCGTCCTCGACGCCGGGGTGGTCGTGGAGGAACCGCTCGACCTCCTGTGCCGAGATGTTCTCGCCCTTGCGGATGATGATGTCCTTCACCCGGCCGGTGAGCACGAGATGGCCGTCCTCGGTGAGCCGGCCGAGGTCGCCGGTGCGCAGGAAGCCGTCCTCGTCGAACGCCTCGGCCGTCTGGACCGGATCGAGATAGCCCTGGCAGACCGCCTCGCCGCGCAGCCGTATCTCCCCGTCCGTACCGGTGGGTACGGGGCTGCCGTCCCGGCCGACGACCCGGACCTCCATGCCGGCGGGCGGCCGTCCCTCCGTGGTGGCCAGCTTCTCCTCGGGGTCGTCCGGGCACCCCATGGTGATCATCGGCGCCTCGGTCATCCCGTACCCGTGGGCGAGCCGGCAGCCCAGTTCACGGACCACGTCGTGGTGGAGCGCGGGCGGCCGGGGCGCCCCGCCGCCGGCCATGAGCCGGAGCGTGGGGAGCAGTCTGCGGGCGGGGTTCTTGCGCTGCTCGGCGAGGAACATCGCGTAGAACGCGGTCGAGCCGCCCGCCACGGTGACACCGTGGCGCCGGTAGGCGGGGAGCGAACCGGGCAGGGAGAAGTGCTCCACGAGCAGTGCCGGGAAGCCGCGCAGGAGCATCGCGACGGTGTAGTCGGGCCCGGCCACGTGCGCGTAGGGGAAGGCCATGGAGCCCACGTCGTCGGGGGTGAGGCGGAGCGCGTCGGCGAGGCAGCCGCCGGCGGCGATGAGGGCGCGGTCCGTGTGCAGGACGCCCTTGGGTCCCGCCGTGGTGCCGGACGTCCAGAAGATCCAGCGGACGGCCGTGCCGTCGGCCGGAGGGGGCGGGAGGATCGCCGGGTCGGCCTCGGGAAGGGCGCCGTGGGCCAGGAACACCAGGGGTGGCGTGGGCAGCGTCAGGGCGAGGCGGTGGGCCATCGGTGTGTGGTCGAAGCCCCGCCACAGCCCGGGGACGGCGAAGTACTCGGCTCCGGTGGACCTGAGCGCGTGCCCGGCCTCGTGGTCGCGGCAGGCGGGGACGAGGGGGCTCTGGACGGCGCCCAGCCGGGCCAGCGCGAAGGTCAGGACGACGGTCTCGACGCGGGTGGGCAGCTGCCAGGTGACCCGGCTCCCCGGCCCCACGCCGAAGGTGTGGAGCCAGGCGGCCACGCGCTCGGCGCGGGAGCGCAGCCCGCCGAAGGTCACCCGCCGGTCGCCGCCGGGTGCTCCGTCCCGGGCCTCCCGGGCGGGCTCGTCCGCCTGGACGAGCGCGAGGGCGTCCGGGGTGAGCTCCGCGCGGCGCTCCAGGAGCTCCCAGAGTGTGCGGGAGTCCGCCAGTTCCCGGGCGTCGGTACCGTTCCGCATGAGAGCACCCTCCGAGCTGACGGTACGTCATATCTGCGCCGGAGCGTAGGCCGTCGCTCCTTGTCGGTCCAGAGGGCGAGGGCTAGCCTCCTGATAACTGACGGAGTGTCAGATATGGCTCGGATACGGTGAAGGGGCACCCATGGAGCTGCCGCGCATCGTCAGCGTCGACGACCACGTGATCGAACCGGCCCATCTCTTCGAGACCTGGCTGCCGGCGAAGTACCGCGACCGCGGTCCGCGCCCCCTGACCGCGGGGATCGGGGAGCTGGAGTACGTCGGGGGTGCCTACCGCGTCGCCATGGACCCGGACGGGTCCCCGGCCGACTGGTGGGTCTACGAGGACCTCCGCTTCCCGTACAAGCGCGTCATCGCGGCTGTCGGATTCTCGCGGGACGAGATGACCCTGGAGGGCATCACACGGGAGCAGATGCGCCGGGGCTGCTGGGACCCGAAGGCGCGACTGGCGGACATGGATCTGGGCCACGTCGAGGCGTCCCTGTGCTTCCCGACCTTCCCGCGCTTCTGCGGGCAGACGTTCGCGGAGGCCCGGGACAAAGAGGTCGCGCTGGCCTGTGTGCGGGCCTACAACGACTGGATGGTCGAGGAGTGGTGCGGCGACAGCGGCGGCCGGCTGATCCCGCTGTGCCTGATCCCGCTGTGGGACGTGGAACTGGCCGTGGCCGAGATCCGGCGCAACGCGGCGCGCGGCGTACGGGCCGTGACCTTCAGCGAGCTCCCGACGTACCTCGGGCTGCCGTCGATCCATTCCGGCTACTGGGACCCCTTCTTCGCCGCCTGCGAGGAGACGGGGACGGTGGTGTGCATGCACATCGGCTCGTCGTCCCAGATGCCCGCCGCCTCCCCGGACGCGCCGCCGGCCGTCCAGGCCACGCTGTCCTTCAACAACGCCATGGCCTCGATGTCGGACTTCCTCTTCAGCGGCGTCCTCGTCCGCTTCCCCCGCCTCAAACTCGCCTACAGCGAGGGGCAGATGGGCTGGGTCCCCTACGCCCTGGAACGCGCCGACGACGTCTGGCGCGAACACCGCGCCTGGGGCGGCGTGCGCGACCTGATCCCCGAGCCTCCGTCGACGTACTACTACCGGCAGGTCTACTGCTGCTTCTTCCGCGACAAGCACGGCATCGACTCGCTCGACGCGGTCGGCCGCGACAACGCCACCTTCGAGACGGACTACCCCCACGTGGACTCGACGTGGCCGCACACCAAGGACGTGGCGCTCGACCATGTGGAGGGCCTCGACGAGGAGACCGTCCACAAGCTGATGCGCGGCAACGCCATCCGCATGCTCGGCCTGGACCTCGACAAGCCGGGGAGCTTCGACAGGCCTGGGAACTTCGACAAGCCAGGGGACTTCGAGAAGCCGGCGAACCTCGAAAAGCCGGGGAGCTGAGCCGGTGGACCTCGCCCACACCGCGGAAGAGGAGGAGTTCCGCCGGGGGCTCCGCGCCTGGCTGGACGCGACGCTGCCCGAGCTGCCCCCCAAGCCGTCACCGGACGACTGGCCCGCCCGCCGCGCCTACGACTGCGCCTGGCAACGGGTGCTGTACGACGCCGGGTACGCCGGTCTGCACTGGCCCGCCGACGCCGGTGGCGGGGGCGCATTCCCCGGCAAGCACCTGATCTTCCTGGAGGAGACCGAACGGGCGGGCGCTCCCTATGTCGGTGCCAACTTCGTCGGCCTCCTGCACGCCGGCCCCACCATCGCGACCGAGGGGACCGCCGCCCAGCGCGCCCGGTGGCTCCCGCCCATCCTGCGCGGCGAGGAGGTGTGGTGCCAGGGCTTCTCGGAACTGGACGCGGGCTCCGACCTGGCCTCCCTGCGCACCCGCGCGGTCCGTGACGGCGACGCCTATGTCGTCACCGGCAGCAAGATCTGGACCTCGCACGCCGAGGTCGCCGACTGGTGCGAACTGCTCGTCCGCACCGGCCCCCCGGACTCCGGGCGCCGGGGCCTGACCTGGCTCGCCCTGCGCATGGACGCCCCCGGGGTGACGGTCCGCCCGCTGCGGACCCTCGCCGGGTCGGCGGAGTTCGCCGAGGTGTTCCTCGACGGGGCGCGCATGCCGCTCTCCCATCGCGTCGGCGCCGAGAACGACGGCTGGCGCGTCACCATGGTCACGCTCTCCTACGAGCGGGGCACCGCCTTCGCGGGGGAAGTCGTCGCCTGCCGCCGCACCCTCGTACAACTGGCCCACGCGGCAAGGGAGAACGGGCGCTGGGACGATCCCGTCCTACGGCGCCGGCTGGGCCGCCTCAACGCCGAATTCGGCGCGCTGTGGCGGCTCGTCCAGTGGAATACGAGCGAGGCGGAAGCGGCACTCCGCGCGGGCGGCGACGGAGTGCCCGGTGCCGGGGCCTCGGTCTTCAAACTGCGCTATTCCCAGGCGCGGCAGGAGCTCTACGACGCGGCCGCCGACGTCCTGGGCCCGCTCTCACTGGACGCCGATCACGAATGGACCACCGGGCGCCTCACGTCCCTCGCCTACACCATCGCCGCCGGCACCTCCCAGATCCAGCAGAACATCATCGCCGAGCGCGTCCTCGGCCTTCCCAAGGGGCGGTGAGCCAAGGGCATGGACTTCCGGCCGAGTCACGACCAGCGCGCGCTGATCGCGGGCATGCGGACGCTCCTGGCGGCGCGATTCCCCCGGGAGAAACTCCGGGAGTCCGTCGATACCGAAGTGCCGGAAAACGCTCTCGACCGCTCTCTGTGGCGGGAGTTGGGGAAGTGCGGATTCTTCTCCCTGAGGCTCTCGGAAAAGGACGGCGGAGCCGGTCTCGGCCTGGCGGAGGCGGTGTTCCTCTTCGAGGAAGCGGGCCGTCATCTGCTTCCCGGCCCGCTCGTCGCCACTCACATGGCGGCCGGACTGATCCCCGGCGCGGCCGATGGCGAGACCGTGGTGACGGCCCTGGAGGGACCCGGCATGGTCGAACACCTCTCCGTCGCCGACGCCGTGCTCGTCATGGACGGCGACCGCCCCCGGGTGCTGGAGGTGGCGGGCGCTCGTGGCCCGCGGGTGCTACAGGGCCGTCCGGTGCGGTCGGTGGACCCCACGACGCCGCTGCATCATGTGGAGCGGCTGCCCAAGGGCATGGGGGCACTGCCGCTCGTGGGCGCCGAAGGAGGCGCCGTCCGCCTCCGCCGGGAGGCGGCGTTGCTGACCGCCGCTCAGCAAGTCGGCAGCGCCGGCCGCACCCTGGACATGGCCGTCTCCCATGCGAAGTCCCGCAGACAGTTCGGCCGCCCGATCGGCGCGTTCCAAGCCGTGCAGCACCTGTGCGCGCAAATGCTCGCCCGTACGGAACTCGCACGCGTAAGCGTATATGCGGCGTCACTCACGGCTACCGAAAGTGATATCGCCGGAGCCAAACTGCTGGCGGACGAGGCCGCGATCCGCAATGCCCGCGATTGTTTGCAAGTGCATGGCGGCATGGGTTTCACCTGGGAGGCGGATGTTCATCCCCACCTGAAACGGGCCTGGCTGCGGCGTACGCAGTGGCAGTCGGCCGACGAGGCCGAGGAGGCGCTGACCCGGGCCCTGCTCGCCCCGTCCGGAGAATTGCCCGACGGGAATCGCGAACCATTCGAATGACGCCGGGTAATCGGCCCGGCCGAAAAGCCGCCCCTCCCGCTGGAATGATCACGCTGCGTCGATATCGAGTTGTGTTCTTCGCGCAACTCGTCACCGTATGGAGTCGTGCCGGGTTTCGGGTACTCTCCGTGAGATGCGAGTGGTTCAGGGGCGCAATAAATCCGGTCCCGCCGAAGAAGCGGTGCCGGGTGGGGAAACGCCCTTCGTCCTTGTCGGCCCGAAGGCGGGAACGCCCCGGTGTCCGAGCCCCTCAAGCGCGCGTCGCACAGTATGCAGTACGCATGCTCCTTTGCGCCGGAATATGCCCGAAGCGCTTGTCGGGGTGACTGTACGTCAACCATGCTGTCGCCGAAGGGGGTCACGCTCAGTGATCTCATCGGGCAGTGAGGCGTTGTGTCCGCCGGTTCGGATGGTGTGAGCGGTGCAGGTGCTTCAGGTGCAGATCGAGGTGGGGGCCGACCCCTCGGAAGTGGGACGGGCCCGTAGGTGGGCGCGGTCGCGGCTCGCCGGGTGCGGGATAGGGCTCGACGAGCCGCTGGCCGAGACGCTGATCCTGCTGATCTCGGAGCTGGTCACCAACGCCGTGGTGCACACCGGCTGTCCGGCCGTCCTGCGGATGCTCCTCCCCGGCACCGCGAGCCCCGGTGCCGCGAGTCCTGGCGCCGTGAGCCCCGACGCGGCGAGCCCTGGTGCCGTGGGCCCTGTCGGTCCGGCGACGGGAGGTCGGCCCGGCACGGTCTGGCCCGGCCCGGTCCAGTCCGGCACGGTCCGCGTCGAGGTGGCCGACATCAGCGCCCGGCCGCCGACGCGGCGGTGGGCCGAGGGTGGCGACACGGGCGGCAGGGGTCTGGAGTTGGTGGACGGACTCGCCGACCGCTGGGGCTGGCAGCGCGAGGGCGCCGGCAAGCGCGTCTGGTGCGAGGTCGACCGCGGTGGGCAGTGCTGGAGTAGTGCTTTCGAGCCACAACACGCCGCGACAAATCGGGCGTAGTCGACAAAGTCCAGACCAGGTGTTGACGTGAAGTGGTCACGTGATCACCCTTGGATGCAGCGATTCGTTGCGAGGGGACGTCGAGAGGTCCGGCTGTCCTGGGCTGCCTTGGCGAGTGCGGGTCGCGATCCGGCGCGACGACAGGGCTGAGGCGCCGGAGCTGGTTGGCGGCGCACGGTGCCGTGCTCGGGGTGCGCATCTGTGCGCCGCCGCCCACCCGTTGCCCCGGGAGCCTGCCGGGCCCCGCCCGGAGCCGGCCGGACAGGGGGCGGCCGGAATTGCGTTGACCCCCTCCGCACCCTGGGATGTACGTCAGAAGATCGCCACAGGCGCCACTGGCGTTCCCGTCCCGCCGACGAACGGCTCCGGCATGGCCGCCAGGAAAAAGGCGTAGCGCCGCTCTTCCGCGCACACGACGGAGAGTTCCTCCAGATTCCAGTTCTGGCCCTGCGGCATGCCCATCTCCACCAGATCGAGCGCGTGTACGGGCATCCAGAGGTCCGCGATCTCCGGCGGGAAGATCTCGAACGTGAGGGTGTCATTGGCGACGGCGGCCACATCGCGGGCGTGGAACCACTCGGGCGTGCGGATCGACAGGCCGGGGGAGGGGTGGGTGTACGCGTGTTTGTCGCCGGCCAGGAAGTGTTTGATTTGCCCCGTCCTGACGAGCACGATGTCGCCCGGCCGGACCGTGACCCGGGCCAGTTCCTCCGCCGCCTCCAGATCCTCCGGCGTGACGGCGTGGTCGCCTTCGAGCCGGTCCACGCCCCTGGCGCGGGCGACGTCGAGCAGTACGCCGCGCGAGACGATGTGCCCGGCCTTCTCCACGCCGTTGAAGGCCGAGCGGCCCTGGGCGGTGATCGAGTCCGCCGGGCGGCCGTTGTAGAGCTTCCCGCCGTGGGAGACGTGCGAGAGCCCGTCCCAGTGGGTACCGGCCTGCAGCCCCATGGTCACGACGTCGTCGCTGGTGGCGACGGTGCCCGGTCCGAACAGCTCCACGTTGATCGCCACCATGGTGTGCAGCGGGTTGACCCTGCCGGGGATCACCCCCGTCTGCACGCCGTCCTGGTGCAGGGGCAGCGCGAGCGGAACCCGCCTTCCGGTGGCCACGGTCGCGGCGGCCTCGCGCACCACCGCGTCGGTGATGAGGTTGAGCGTGCCTATCTCGTCCCCCTCACCCCAACGACCCCAGTTGTTAACGCGCTTGGTCAATTCGTAGAACTCGGACGGCAATGGCATGGAAGTCCTCCCGGAGGGTGGCTGTGCGGCTCCGCCGCGGCTTCGGCCGCGGGGCTTGTGCTCACGCCCGTGCTGCCCAAAAATCTAACGGACCGTCAGAAACTCCGGGAGGGGGCCAGGCCGTGGGGGACTTCTTGGCAGGCAAAGTGGTCGCCGTCACCGGCGCCGGACGGGGGATCGGCAGAGCGGTCGCCCTGGCGTGCGCCGCCGAGGGTGCCCGGGTCGTCGTCAACGACTACGGGGTGTCCGTGGCGGGCGAAGAGCCCTCCAGCGAGATCGCCACCGCCGTCGCCAAGGAGATCGAGGCCCTCGGAGGCGAGGCCACGGCCGTCGCGGACGACGTCTCCGCAATGGCCGGCGGCCGGCGGATCGTGGACACGGCGATCGCCCGGTACGGTCGCCTCGACGGCGTCGTCTGCGGAGCGGGCATACTCCGCGAGCGCATGATCTTCAATATGACCGAGGAGGAATGGGACCCGGTCATCGCCACCCATCTGAAGGGCACCTTCACCGTCTTCCGCGCCGCCTCCGCCGTGATGCGCCACCAGCGCGCCGGCACCCTCATCGGATTCACCAGCGGCAACCACCAGGGAAGCGTGTCCCAGGCCAACTACGCCTCGGCCAAGGGCGGGATCATCTCCCTCGTCCGCAGCGCCGCCCTGGGGCTGTACAAGTACGGCGTCACCGCCAACTGCGTCGCCCCCGTGGCCCGCACCCGGATGTCCGCCGGCGTCCCCATGGAACTCAAGGAGATCGGCGAGCCCGAGGACGTGGCCCCCCTGGTCGTCTACCTGCTGGGCGACCGCGCCCGCGAGCAGGGCGTCACCGGGCAGGTCTACACCGTCGCCGGACCCAAGATCGCCGTCTGGGCCCAGCCGCGCGAACTGCGCGCCGCCTACGCCGAGGGCCGCTGGACCCCCGAACGGATCGCCGAGATCCTCCCGGAGACTGTCGGCACCGATCCGATGCCCCTGCTGGACCGGCTCCGGGCGATGGCCGACGCGGCCGCCTCCGGCCGGCGCCCCAACGCGTGACACGACGGACCGCGAAGGGAGAGGCGCAGCGCCATGGACTTCGCATTCGGGCCGGAGGACGAGGCCTTCCGCCAGGAGGCCCGGACCTGGTTGGCCGAGCATCTGCCGGGACACACGGCCCGCCACCGGGACGCTGACGGACGCCCCGCGCCCGGCCGCGCGTGGGAGCGAGAACTCGGCACCGACGGCTGGATCGGCCTCGGCTGGAGCCCCCACCGCGGCACCCACGGCAACCGCACGGCCTCCCTCACCGGACAAGTCGTCTGGGCCGAGGAGTACGCCCGCGCCGGGGCGCCCGCCCGCCTCGGCCACCTCGGCGAGAACCTCCTGGCACCCACCCTCCTCGCCCACGGCGACGACGCCCAGTGCGCCCGCTTCCTCCCCGCCATCGCCCGGGGCGAGGAGATCTGGTGCCAGGGCTACAGCGAACCCGGCGCGGGCTCGGACCTCGCCGGTGTCCGGACCACCGCCACACGCGCCGACGGCGGCCGCGTCTACCGGATCGACGGGCAGAAGATCTGGACCTCCCTCGCCCACGAGGCCGACTGGTGCTTCGTCCTCGCCCGCACCACCGAGGGCTCACGGCGCCATCATGGACTCTCCTTCCTTCTCGTGCCGATGGACCAGCCCGGCCGCGTCGAGGTCCGGCCGATCCGCCAGCTGACCGGGACCGCCGACTTCAACGAAGTGTTCTTCGACGGCGCCGAGGCCCGCGCCGAACACCTCGTCGGCGGCGAGGGCGACGGCTGGCGGGTCGCCCTGGGACTCCTCGCCAGGGAACGCGGGGTCTCCACCCTCGTCCAGCAGATCGGATTCGCGGCCGAACTGACGCGGGTGGTCCGCCTGGCCGTGGAGTCCGGCGCCGCAGAGGAGCCGGCGGTACGGGACCGGCTCGTACGGCAATGGGCCGAACTCCAGGTCATGCGCTGGAACGCCCTGCGGACCCTGGGGGCCGCGGACACCCCCGGGGCGCCCAGCGTCGCCAAGCTGCTGTGGGGCGGCTGGCACCAGCGGCTCGGTGAACTGGCGATGCGGGTGCGTGGCGCTCCCGCCACCCTGGGGCCGGACCCCTGGAGCGCCGGCAGCCCGTACCGGCTGGACACCCTGCAACGCCTGTTCCTCTTCAGCCGAGCCGACACCATCTACGGCGGCTCGGACGAGATCCAGCGCAACATCATCGCGGAGCGCGTACTCGGTCTGCCCAAGGAGGCACGGACATGACGGCGTACGGGCACTGGATCGCCGGCGCCTGGCGCGCGCCGGAAAAAGGGCACTATCCAGTTGTCAATCCGGCGACCGAGAAGGTCGTCGGGGAGGCCCCGGAGTCGACTCCCGCCGAAGTCGCCGACGCCGTGGCCGCCGCGCAGGCCGCGCAGGACGGCTGGTCCCGTACGGATCCGCGCGAGCGCGCGGCCGTACTGGACCGGATCGCTGATCTGATCACCGAGCGGAGCGAGGAACTCGCGCCCCTCCTCCAGGCCGAGACCGGCGCGACGACACGCGTCACCTCGACCATGCAACTCCCCACCGCCGCCGAACGCTTCCACCGGTACGCGCGGGGCGCGACGGAATCACGCGTCATCCCTCTCGCACCGCGCCCCGTCAGGGCGAGCCCCCTCGCACCCGGCGGCCTGCTCGGCGCCGCCGCGGTACGCCGCCCCGTGGGCGTCGTCGGCTGTATCACCTCCTACAACTTCCCTCTCGTCAATCTCGCGGGCAAGGCGGCGCCCGCCCTGGCCATGGGCAACACGGTCGTCGCGAAGCCGGCGCCCCAGGACCCGCTCTGCTGCCTGGAGCTGGCCCCGTTGTGCCGCGAGGCCGGGCTTCCCGACGGGGTGTTCAACGTGATCACCGGCTCGGGCGCGGGAGCCGGGGAGGCGCTCGTGGCGCACCCCGGCGTCGACATGATCAGCTTCACCGGTTCCAGCGCGGTGGGAAAGAAGATCGCCGAGGCCGCGGGGAGGTCGATGAAGCGCACCCTGATGGAGCTGGGCGGCAAGGGCGCGGCCATCGTCCTGGAGGACGCCGACGAGGTGGCGATCAAGTCGGCGGTCGGGGCGGTCGGTTCGGTCTGGTCCTTCCACAGCGGGCAGATCTGCACGGCGCCGACCCGCGTGCTCGTCCACCGGTCGCTGTACGAGCGGGTCGTCGCCGGTCTCACACGCTACGCCGGGTCCATGATCGTCGGGGACCCTGTGGATAACTCCACGGTCGTGGGTCCGTTGATCTCCGCCGAGCAGCGCGACCGCGTCGAGGCCCACATCGCCGGGGCCCGTGACCAGGGCGCCCGCATCCTCGTCGGAGGCACGCGCCCCGCCGTCCGCCCGGGCTTCTACGTCGCCCCCACCCTCATCACGGACGTCACCCCCGACATGGCCGTCGCCCGCGAGGAGATCTTCGGCCCCGTCGTGGCCGTGCTCGTCTTCGACGACGAGGACGAAGCGGTCCGTATCGCCAACGGCACCGCGTACGGACTCCACGACTACGTCTTCAGCGCCGACACCGGCCGCGCCTGGGCCCTCGCCGCCCGGCTCCGCAGCGGGAACGTCGGAGTGAACACCGTCCAGCGGCACCCCGAGACGCCCTTCGGGGGATTCAAGGAGAGCGGGATCGGCCGCGATGGCGGCTCGTTCGCCCTGGACGCGTACAGCGAACTCCAGTCGGTCGTCTGGCCGTCCTGAGCCCTGCCCCGGCGAGGGCAGGCGACGAAGGCGAGGGCCGCCGATGAGAGGACCACCGATGGGAGGACCCCGATGAGAGGCGTCATCTTCGACGGCGAGCGGCCCCGGTTCGTCGACGGCCTGGAGGTACGGGACCCGGGCCCCGGCGAGGTGCTCGTCGCCGTCACCGCGGCCGGCCTCTGCCACAGCGATCTCGCGGTCGTCGACGGCACCATCCCTTACCCCCACCCCGTGGTCCTCGGGCACGAGGGCGCGGGCATGGTCGAGGCCGTCGGGCCGGGCGTCGCACACGTCTCACCCGGCGATCACGTCGCCCTGTCCACTTTGGCCTCCTGCGGCGCCTGCGCCGACTGCGACCGGGGGCGGCCGGCCATGTGCCGGGCGGCCTTCGGCAGGCCCGGCAGGCCGTTCCGGCGGAACGGGGAGAAGCTGTTCCAGTTCGCGGCGACCTCCGTCTTCGCCGAGCGGACGGTCGTCAAGGCCGTCCAGGCCGTCAGGCTCCCCGCCGACGTACCACCGGCCGCCGCGGCACTCCTCGGCTGCGGCGTCCTGACCGGTGTCGGCGCGGTCCTCAACCGCGCGCGCGTGGGCCAGGGCGAGTCCGTCCTCGTCATCGGGGCGGGCGGGGTCGGCCTCAACGTGCTGCAAGGCGCGCGGATCGCCGGTGCCGCCCCGATCGTCGCCGTCGACGCGAATCCCGCGAAGGAGAACGCGGCCCGGCTCCTCGGTGCCACGCACTTCGTCGACGCCTCCGCCGGCCGCGACGTCCTCGCCGCCGTCAGGGAGGTCCTGCCCGCCGGCGCCGACCACGCCTTCGAATGCGTCGGCGACGTCCGGCTCGTCCGGCAAGCGGTGGACCTCCTCGGGCGCCACGGCCAGGCGGTCCTCCTGGGCGTGCCGCCCATCGGGGCGGAGGCGTCGTTCCCGGTCTCGTCCCTCTACCTGGACAAGTCGATCCTGGGCTGCCGCTACGGCTCGTCCCGGCCGCAGCACGACATCGCCCTCTACGCCCGGCTGTACCGGGAGGGCCGCCTGATGCTCGACGAACTCGTCAGCCGGATCTACCCCGCCGAGGAATTCACACAGGCCATGGACGACATGAACAACCGTACGGTGACCCGGGGCGTCCTCTCCTTCGACCGGTGAGCCGGTCGTCCTCCAAGTGATCCCCGCCGCGGGTCTTGCGCGGGCCGTCGCCTGAGTGTGGGGTTGGCCTGTGCCTTTTGTGCCGAGCGGCCCGATTCCGGACCGGCCGGAACGGAACCTCGCGGCCTCTGGGGGAATCTTTCTTGGAGAGAGGGGCTGACATGACACAGCAGGCTGAGCCGCACCCGATAGCGGAAGAGACACCGGACGAGGCGACGGACGCCGCGTCCGCGCCGTGCTGCGCAGCGCCGCACCGGACGAAGCGCGACGACGGGTTCGGCGCGGCGTTCTGCGCCTCGATGGCCGCGCTCTGCGCGGAGACCGTCGTCGCCGCGACGGTGGGTGTGCTCATCCTTCTCTCCCGGGAGCACGACGGGCTCCCCGAAGGTCCCCTCCTGATCGCCGCCGTGGCCCTCGGCGCCCTGCTGCTGACCGTGCTGATCAGTGGCTTCGTCACGGCCGCCCTCGTCATGCCCGCGCTGACGCTGGCGCGGCGGACGGCACACGCGCGGGAGCGGAGTGCCGGCGCGCTGTGGACCGCCGGGGCCACGACCGCCGTCGCCGCGGCGGCCGTCGTCGTCTTCGGTGGCGTGGCCGCGCTCGGCAGCCTCTCCCTCGCCTGGCCGTTCAGCTATCCGATCTGGTGGGGCGCCCTGACGGTCGTCCTGGTGCCCGCCGCCCTGGCCGGCAGGGCGGCCGCTCGTCGCGCTCGCGAGGGCCGCTCCGGCAGCGTGGCCCGCCGGGTGACGCGTGACGGTCTGCTGGCCTGGCTGGTCGTCGGCGCGATCGGCGCCGGGGTGTACGGCACGGGCCTGGTGAGCGTGTACGAGCCGCCGCGTCTGACCAAGTCGGACCTCGCCGGCACCTGGACGGACGGCCGTGGCGGCACGGTCAAGCTGGCCTCGGACGGCAACGCGATCGCCGAGGGGCTCGACAACTTCATCTGGGACGGCACGGGCAAGGACCGGCCCAAGGACTGTGACGGCTCCGGCACCTGGACGCCGGTCAAGGACGGCGGCCGGGTGCAGGGCGTCTCCATGCGGATCAGCTCCTGCGAGCTGTCCCGGGACTGGAGCGTCATCGGTACGGAGAAGGAGCCGCGGATCTTCCACGAGATCGGCAAGCCGGGCTCCGGCAAGCGCTATGTGCTGACGAAGGTGGTCAAGCACAGGAAGAGGTGATGGGAGGGGGCGCGGCAGGGCGGACGCGCCCGTCAGGGGCGGGACGCCCCCTCGTCGTACGTCCCGAACGCGTCGAAGGTGCCGAAGCCGCCGCGGTGGAACAGCAGGGGGCCGGCGCTCGCCGCGTTCTCGTCCGTCCCCAGGGCCGCCACGCGCCCCACGATGATGAGGTGGTCCCCGGCCGTGTGCACCGCGTGGATCACGCAGTCCACCCAGGCGGGCACGTCCTCGATCCTGGGCGAACCGGTCGCCGGAGCGGGGCTGTGGAGGACTCCGGCGAACTTGTCGGCCGTTTGCGCGCCGCTGACCGCGAAACCCCGGCACAGCGTTCCTTGTCCGGAGCCCAGGATGTTGACGCAGAAGACGCCCGCGCGGGCCACGCGGGGCCAGGTCGTGGACGTGCGGCCGACCATGAAGACGACCAGGGGCGGGTCGAGGGACAGTGAGGCGAACGACTGACAGGCGAAGCCGGCCGGAGGCTCGCCGTCCGCTCCGGGCGCCGTGATCACGGTGACTCCGCTGGCGAAATGCCCCAGCACCGTTCGGAAGGCCTCCGGGTTCGGCGGAGGGGGCTCGTCCGCTCGTACGGCCCGCAGCGCCGGGCGGGGGAGCGGGGGGAGGCGCGGGGCGACCGGGGCGGGTGAGCCGGCCGATCGCAGATACCTCAGGGCGACGTCCGCCATACCGGCGTGTCCCATCATGACCCCCATTGAATCTGATGGTGTGTGAGATCGGTACCCCGTGCGCGGGACCCGGTGACCATGACGGTCACCGCCCCCGGAAGGCGGGGCTCCGGCGTTCGAGGAAGGCGACGACGCCCTCGGCCGCGTCCGCCGTCGTGGCGTTGATCTCCTGCGCGGCCGCCTCGGCGGCGAACGCCGTGCCGCGATCGGCGTCGAGCGAGGCGTTGACCAGTTGTTTCGTCAGGGCGAGGGCACGGGTCGGGCCGTCGGCCAGCCGCTGGGCCCAGGCCCGTGCCGTCTCGTCCAGCTCTTTGTCCGCGACGACTCGGTTGACCAGGCCGAAACGTTCCGCCTCGGTGGCGGAGAGCGCGTCGCCGAAGAACATCAGCTCCTTCGCCCGGCGCGGGCCCACGAGGCGGGTCAGCAGGTACGCGCCGCCGCCGTCGGGGACCAGGCCCCGGCGGACGAACACCTCGAGGAAGCGGGCCGACTCCGCGGCCAGGACCAGGTCGCAGGCGAACGCGAGATGCGCGCCGAGCCCGGCGGCCGTGCCGTTCACTGCGGCGATCACGGGCTTCTCGCAGTCCAGCACCGCGCCGATCAGCCGCTGGGCGCCGTCCCGGATCGTGCGGGCGACATCGCCGGGGGCGCGGTCGGTGAGGGCCGCTCCCGGAGCCGCCCGCAGGTCGGCGCCCGAGCAGAAGCCCGGGCCGGTGCCGGTGAGGACCACGGCCCGGACGGCCGGGTCGGACGAGGCCCGGCCGAAGTGGGAAATCAGGTGTTCGCGCTGGTCAGGGGTGATGGCGTTGAGGGCGTGGGGCCGGTTGAGGGTCAGCCACGCGACCCCGTTGTCAGTGGTGTGCAGTACCAATGACTCAGCGGATCCGGTGGACGCGGTGGACCCGTCCGGTTCGTCGCGTCCATCGGGCCCGGGGGATGTCTCACGGGGGGAGAGCGTCATGGGGAAGCTCCTTGTCCAACGGGCTGCTGTCCAACGGGCTGCTGTCCAACGGGCTGCTGTCCAACGGGCTGCTGTCCTACGGGCGGCCGGGCGCGGCCCGGCCGCGCGGGTTGCGGCGGATGTGCCAGGTGTTTCAACGGCAGACGGCCAGCGCGTCGAGGGCCACGGCTCCCTGGCCGCGCTCCAGCACCACGAGCGGGTTGATGTCCAGCCCGGCGAGGCCGTCGCCCAGCTCCAGGGCCATGCGCTGGACGCGCAGGACGGTCTCGACGAGGGCGTCCACATCGGCCGGGGGAGCCCCCCGGACGCCGTCCAGCAGGGCCCGTCCGCGCAGTTCGCCGAGCATCGCCCGCGCGTGGTCCTCGCCGAACGGCGGTACGCGTACGGCGGTGTCGTCCAGGACCTCCACCAGGACGCCGCCCAGGCCCGCCGTCACAGTGGGGCCGAAGAGGGCGTCGTGCGTGATGCCGACGGTCATCTCGACGCCCTGGCCGACGAGCTGGCAGACGAGCACCCCGTCCAGCGGCAGCTCCTCGTAGCGGGCGATCTCGGTCAGCTCCCGGTAGGTGTCGCGGACCTGGCTGGCCGAGGTCAGCCCGATCCGCACCAGGCCGAGCTCCGACTTGTGGGCGAGCCGCGGCCCCGAGGCCTTCATGACCACGGGATAGCCGATCTGGCCGGCCGCCCGGACGGCCGCGGCGGCGCTGGTCACCAGCTGCTCCCGGGGTACGCGTATGCCGTACGCGCGCAGGAGCTGCTTCGCCGCGTGCTCGCTCAGCTGCTCGCCCGGCCGCAGCAGCGCCCGCGCCTTGCGGGCGGACGGGGACAGGGTGCGCGGGGCGTCGTCGAAGGGGGAGCGGTAGCCGCTGGTGAAGCGGTGATGGCCGAGGTAGGCCCGGACGGCGGTGACGCAATTGGCGAACGTGCGGAAGGTGGCCACGCGCGAGGAGCCGAGGAGGGTGGTGCGATAGGCGTCCTCGGTGCCGATGGGCGAACCCCACACCACACAAACGAGTTTGTCGGTCTTCTCCGCCGCGTCCACGAGGTCCCGTGCGAGGCGGTCGCTCAGGGGCGGGAAGGGGCCGGTGATCGGGCAGACGAGCACACCGACGGACGGGTCGGCGAGGATCGCGTCGATGATCTTCCGTCCGCGCCAGTCGCCGACCGGGTGGCCGCCGTTGTCGACGGGGTTGGCCACGCTGAGGTAGTCGGGGATCCACTGGTGGAGTTCGCTCTGCTTCCCGGCGGACAGGACGGGGAGGTCGAGGCCGGCCGCGGAGGCGAGATCCGCGAAGTGGGCTCCCGTGCCACCGGAGATCGAATACACGGCGACGCCCTGGGCGCGGGGCGGGCGGGCGCGGGCGAGCAGGGCCGCGGTGTCCTGGAGCTCGTCCAGGCCGTTCACGCGGATCACGCCGTACTGCCGCATGGCCGCGTCCACCACGTCGTCCGCGCCGGTGAGCTTGCCGGTGTGGGTGGCGGCGGTGCGGGCGCCCGTCTCGGTCCGGCCGACCTTGACCATGACCACGGGCACCTTGTGGCGGGCGGCCCGGTCGGCGGCGAGCAGGAACGCGCGGCCGTCCTTGAGCCCTTCCACATAGGCGGCGACGGCCCCGACCTCGGGCCGGGTGGCGAAATAGGAGAGGAAGTCGGCGCACTCCAGATCCGCCTCGTTGCCGGTCGGCGCCCAGTGCGAGAGCCGGATGCCCAGCTCCTGGAGGGCGAAGACCGGCCGGCCCTGGTGGCCTGACTGGGTGATCAGGGCGATGGCGGGGCCGTCGAGGTCGTCGCGGAAGCGCTCGAAGGCGTTCAGGTTGGTGTTCGGGCCGAGCAGACGGGTGCCGGAGCCCTGGAGCGCGGCGGTGAGCCGGGCCTGGGCGGTGGCGCCCTCGGCGCCCGTCTCGGCGAAGCCGGAGGCGAAGACGACGGCGAACCCGGCCCGGATCTCCTTGAGTTCATCGAGCACGGGGACCGGGTCGCCGACGAGCAGGACGGCGAGGTCGATCCGCTCGGGAAGGTCGCGGACGGAGGCGTGGCAGGGGAGGCCGAACACGGTCGTACGGGTGGGGTGAACGGGGTGGACGCGGGCGCCGACGCGCTCGGCCCAGTCGATGAGCTGCCGGGTGATGGCGGTGTTGGGCCTGCCCTCGGTCTCGGAGGCGCCGATGACGGCCACGGTCTCGGGGCGGAAGAGCCGGTCGAGGTCGGGGACGTCCGAGGAGAGGGGACGCCCGCTGACGTCGGTGTCCTCGGCGGTGGCGGTCGTGCCATGGACAGCAGGGCCCGGGTGGCGGCCGCAGGCCGCCACCCGGGCGGGACGGGAGGTGGTGGTGAGGGTGCCGTGAGTCGATCCGAGCATCGTTCTCGCCCACTCCTGCTCAATGGCCGATAAGCTGATGGTAAGTCAGATTACTGAGCTGATGGTCCATCAGGAACAGGGTGTGCGCCGAAACGATCGGAAACGGAGCGGGGAGGAGGACCCCTTGACGCGACCGGCGAGGGCCGACGTGCCGGAGATCGACGACTTCACGCGCCCCTACTGGGCCGCCGCCGCCGAGGGACGGCTGCTGATACGCCGCTGCCGCGCCGCCGGGTGCGGGCGGGCGCACCACTACCCGCGGGAGTTCTGCCCGTACTGCTGGAGCGTGGACGCCGGCTGGGAGGAGGCGGGCGGCGGGGCGACGCTCTACACCTGGTCCGTCGTCCACCGGAACGACCTCCCGCCCTTCGGCTCGCGCCTGCCGTACACGGCCGCCGTGGTCGACCTGGACGAGGGGCCGCGCATGACGACCGAGGTGATCGACTGCCCCGAGGGGGAGCTGAGGATCGGCATGCGGCTGCGGGTGGCCTACCGGCCTGTGCCCGACACCGGAGTGGTGGTGCCGGTCTTCCGGCCGGAGGGGGCGGGGGCGGTCGGGTAGCCCATCGGCCGGGCTCTGGGCAGGTGGTCCGCCGGCCGGGCGCCAGCAGGTAGCCGTCGGCCCGGCGTTGGCAC
The DNA here is from genome assembly GCF_042892945.1 of Streptomyces sp. NPDC001678. Lineage (NCBI taxonomy): Bacteria > Bacillati > Actinomycetota > Actinomycetes > Kitasatosporales > Streptomycetaceae > Streptomyces > Streptomyces sp. NPDC001678. Next base: position 232,019 of record NZ_JBIAUP010000006.1, read on the forward strand.
GCGTCAGTCGCGGCCGAGCACGACCGTCCCTGACGAGCAGAACCAGCCTCCCGTCCCGGAGGCGACGGCGAGCCGGGGGAGGCGGCCGTGGGCCCCGCGCACCTGGCGGCCCTCCTCCGCCTCGCCGCGCAGCTGCCGCACGGCCTCGACCAGGAGGAACAGGCCGCGCATGCCGGGGTGGCAGGCGGAGAGGCCGCCGCCGTCCGTGTTGACGGGCAGCTCGCCGCCGGTGGTCAGTCTGCCCTTCGCCACGAACGCACCGCCCTCGCCCTTGGCGCAGAAGCCCAGGTCCTCCAGGGTCACGAGGGTCATGTAGGTGAAGGCGTCATAGAGCTCCGCCACCTCGATCTCCTGGGGTGTCACACCCGCCCGTGCGAAGGCCTTCCGGCCGGAGAGCGCGGCCGGGGTGACGGTGAAGTCCTCCCAGGCGGACATCGTCGCGTGCGAGACGGCGGTTCCGGTGCCCAGCACCCACACCGGCGGCTTCGCCGTGTCCGGTACGTACTCCTCGGTGGCCAGCAGGACGGCGCAGCCTCCGTCGGAGCGTACGCAGCAGTGCAGCGTGGTGAAGGGGTCGGCGACCATCGGGCCGCCGAGGACGTCGTCGACCGTGAGGGGGGAGCGGTACAGGGCGTACGGGTTGTGAAAGGCGTTGGCGCGGGTTTGAACGGCGATGTCCGCCAACTGTTCCAGGGTGGTGCCGTACTGGTGCATATGGCGGCGGGCGGCCATCGCGTACTTGGCGATGAGGGTGTGCCCGTAGGGCGCCTCGAACTGGGCCGGGCCGCGCGTCCCGAAGGACAGGGCGGCGGTGCGCCGGCCGGCCTTGATGTCGGCGCGGGCGGTGGAGCCGTAGACCAGGAGCACGGCCTCGGCGTGCCCCTGGGCGATGGCATCGGCGGCGTGCGCGGCCATGACCTCCCAGGTCGCCCCGCCGACCGAGGTCGAGTCCACCCAGGAGGGCCGCAGCCCCAGGTATTCCGCGACCTCGACGGGCGCGAGCGTGCCGAGCCCGGCGGAGGCGAAACCGTCGATCAGGGATCTGTCGAGCCCGGAGTCGTCGAGGGCGCGACGGGCGGCCTGGGCGTGCAGGGCGTAGGGCGTGACCGCGTCGAGACGACCGCAGTCCGAGAGGGCGACGCCGACGACAGCGACCCTGCGCGTGCCTGGAGTCATGGAACTGACGGTACATCAGATCATTCGGGCGCGGTCTGGGAAAGCGTGGGCACTCTCCCTAATATGACGCTCCGTCAGTCAGGAGGTGGCTCTGCCGATGGACGCCGCGTTCAGTGACGAACAGGAAGAGATTCGCCGTACGTTGCGCGAGGTGCTGGCCAAGCACGCGGGCATGGACGAGGTCAGGGCGGCGGTGCTGACCCCGGCCGGTCATGACACGGACCTGTGGCGGCGGCTCGCCGAGCGGCCGGGACTGCCCGGTCTGGCCGTCGAGCGGCGGTACGGAGGGGCCGGCTGCGGCTTGCTGGAGCTGGCTTTGGCCTGCGAGGAGACCGGGCGGGTGCTCCTGCCCTCACCCCTGCTGGCCACGTCCGCCGTGACCGTCCCCCTGGTCGCCGCCCTGGGCACGCGGGAGCAGCGCGACGACCTGCTGCCGCGTCTGGCGTCCGGCGAACTGACCGGGACGCTCGCCGTCCCCCGTGGCACGCTGCCGGACGCGCTCGGGCTGACCGGGCCGGAGGGCGCCAACCGGTCGGGGGACAGCGGCCCGTCGGGGGGCAGCGACCGATCACGGAACAGCGACCGATCACGGAACAGCAGCCGATCGCGGGACAGCGACCGGCCGTGGGGCGGCGACTGGGCGGGTGGCGGCCGGGCGGGCGGGGTGCAGGCCCGGCGCTCCGGCGACGGCTGGCGGCTCTACGGGGAGGCCCGGCAGGTGCTCGACGGCCACAGTGCGGGGCTGCTGCTGGTCGCCGCGCGCACGGGAGGCTACGCCGACTCCCGCACCCTGCTCTTCGTCGTGCGGCCCGGGACGGCCTCCGGGGTGACGCGGACCAGGCTGACCTCGCTGGACGAGACGCGTCCCCAAGCCCGTGTCGAGCTCCGGGACACCGAGGCGGAGCCGCTCGGACCGCCCGGTTCCCGTGTCCGGGGGGAGCCGGCCCTGGTGGGCGCCGGTGTGGCGGCCGTCCTCGCGGCCGAGGCGGTGGGGGCGGCGGACCGGGCGCTGGAGCGAACGGTCGGGTACGCGCGCGTGCGGGAGCAGTTCGGCAGGCCGATCGGCTCCTTCCAGGCGGTCAAGCACCGGCTGGCGGACCTGTACGTCGCCGTGCAGGCCGCCCGTTCGGCGGCGTACTACGCCGCGTGGTCCGGGCGGCCCGCGGCGGCCGGTCTCGCGCTTGCGCAGGCTCTGGAGACCGCCAGGAAGGTCGCCGGCGAGGCCGTGCAACTGCACGGAGGCATCGGGGTGACCTGGGAGCACGAGGCGCAGCTGTACTTCAAACGAGCGGCGTCGGACGAGCTGCTGTTCGGCCCGGTGGACCGGCTACGGGCCCGGGCGGCCGGGACGGCCGGGCTGTTCGACACGACGGGGCCGTTTGACGCCCCGGGGGAGAGGGAAACGGTGGTGCTGTGATGGCGACGGTCGAACGTCTCGTACAGAGAATCTCCTCGACCCGGTCGTTCGCGCGATGCGCTCCGCATGTCGTTCCGTCGCTCGACCGCGCGGTGCACCGGCTGACGGGCGGCAGGGTGCTGCTGAGCACCCGTCTGCTGCCGAGCTGTCTGCTGACCTCCACCGGCGCGAAGAGCGGCCTGCCCCGCAGGACACCGCTCGCGTGCATGCCCCTGAAGGGCGAGGACGGAACGGTCGGTATCTGGATCCTCGTCGGCAGCAACTTCGGCCGCCCCGGGCATCCCGCCTGGTCGGCGAACCTGCTGAAGCACCCGGATGCCGTGATCAGCTGGAAGGGGCAGGACGTCCCGGTGGGCGCGCGGTTGCTGAAGGGCGCGGAGCGGGAGGAGACGTGGGCGGCGGTGGTGAGGTTCTGGCCGCCGTACGCGCGTTACCAGGAGCGCGTGGAACGGGAGATACGGCTCTTCCGGCTGGAGCGGCGGTAGCGCCGCCGGGGCCCTTCGCCGGAATGCGGCACGGCGGGGCGGCCCGGGCTCGACGGCCCGGGCTGCCCCGCCGCCACGATGACAGGACGTGCGAAGGACGGGCGTCCCTGCCGCGCCGGCACGTTCGAAGTGCCCGCACGCCGTGGGAACGCGACGGTGCAACGCGGCGCGCGGACGGGCCGGGTGGCCGCGTCGGACGCGACGGCGCGCGATCGCTACTTGGTCGGCTTCTTGCCGGTGATGCCCAGGTGGACGATGAGCGCGAGGTTCGGCTTGAGCTCGGCCTGCTTGACTCCCCAGCTCTGGAAGCCCTTCTGGTGCGAGGCCACCGCGGCGAGCATGGCGACGAGCGAGCCCGCGACGGCCGCGGGGTTGAGGTCCTTGTCGACCTTCCCCTTGGACTGGAGCTCCTTGACCGAGTCCGTCAGGGAGTTGGTGACGGCGTTGAGGATCTTCATGCGGATCTTGTAGAACCGCTTGTCGCCCTCGGCCGCGCCCAGGTCCACGACGCGCAGGATCGCGTCGTGTTTGCGCCAGAAGCCGAGGAAACCGTCGACCAGTTCCTCGGCCGCCTGCCAGCCGGCCTTGCCGACCCAGGAACGGCCGGCGACGAGATCGGTGAGGCTCGCGCCTTCCTTCGCCATTTCCTCGGCGATTTCGAGGACGGCGCCCTCGACGTCGGGGAAGTACTGGTAGAAGGTCGCCGGAGAAGTCCCGGCCCGGCGGGCGACATCGATGACCTTGACATCGCGGTAGGGCGAGGAGCTGAGCATTTCGCTGAGGCAGTCGAGCAGCTTCTGCCGCGTCGCCTGACCGCGCCGACCGGCCACGCGGCCGTCGACGGTGCGTACTTGTCCTGTCATGCCGTCAGCTTACCGAGGGGTGATCGGAGCGCGATTCGGCCGCATGCAAATGGGGGCAGGGGTGGGCGAAGGTATGTAATCGCAGGTCAGACGGTGTTGGAAGGGGCGACGGGAGAGCCGGACCGGATTGGCCCGTACCGGTGAATTGTCCTATCAACAAGCTGTGGACGGGGAAGCCGGCGACTCCGATTTCCGGTTATCCACAGGCCGCGCGAGATCCTCGATCTGCCTCTACCGTGGCTGCGAGAACACTCCGCGTAGCAGACGTCTCGCCCGCCCGCGCGGAACCCGACCGCGCGCGGAAGGAGCCGCACCATGAGCGCAGCCACGGAAGGATTCCGGGAAGGCGCGCCGTGCTGGGCGGACGCCATGCTCTCGGATGTGGAAGCGGGCAAGCGCTTCTACGGCGGACTTCTCGGCTGGACATTCGAGGACAGCGGGGGCGAGTACGGGCACTACACGCAGGCATTCCACGACGGGAAGAACGTGGCCGCGCTGGCGCCCAAGCCGGACGGCCGGTTCCCGACGGCCTGGTCGATCTATTTCGCCTCCCCCGACGCGGCGGCCACGGCGGACCGGATCAGGGCGGCGGGCGGGCAGATCTTCATGGGCCCGATGTCCATCGGCCCGTTCGGCACAATGCTGATGGCCGCCGATCCCGGTGGTGCCGCCTTCGGCGTCTGGGAGGCCGGCAGTCACCGGGGCTTCGAGAAGCGCGGCGAGCCGGGCTCGTACGGCTGGGCCGAGGTGTACACCTGGGACGCCCCGGCGGTCGACCCCTTCTACGAGGCGGTCTTCGGTTTCACCACGCATGACGTGAGCGAGGAGGCGGGCATCGACTTCGCCGTCTGGACGCCCGCCGGGGCCCCGGGCACCCCGGAGAACGCGGTCGCGGGCAGAGCCGTCATGGACGAGCGGTTCCCCAAGGAGATGCCCGCGCATTTCCTCGCCTATTTCGTCGTCGAGGACTGCGACGCGGTGGTGCGCGAGGCACTCCGGCTGCACGGGCGGGTGCGCAGGGAGCCTCAGGACACGCCGTACGGACGGTTCGCGGTCCTCGCCGACGATCAAGGGGCCGACTTCGCCGTGATCGACGTCGCGCACCAGGGGCAGGGGTAGCCGACGGGCGCGGGGAGGGCCGCTGAGCAGCAGGTGAGAGGGGCCGTTCCGCATGGCGTGGCATATGGCCCCATATGGCGGAGACACGGCGAAGCGCGCCCCGGGTTCGCAACCGAGGGCTTCGCCAGGAAGAATCTGGGGTGCGTACCCCGGGATAATTTCGCGGAGAGACGCTGCACGGGGCTTGAAACCCTTCAAGCCCCCACGGGGAGGTGGCAGGTCAGTGGTGGAGCAGCTTACGCAGCACGACCCGAGACGGATCGGCCCGTTCGAGGTGCTCGGCCGACTCGGTGCCGGCGGCATGGGGCTGGTCTATCTCGCCCGCTCGGCGTCCGGCCGACGGGTGGCGATCAAGACGGTGCGTACGGAGCTCGCGGAGGACCAGCTCTTCCGTGTCCGTTTCACCCGTGAGGTGGAAGCGGCCCGTGCGGTCAGCGGTTTCTACACCGCCGCCGTCGTCGACGCCGACCCCAGGGCGGCCGTGCCCTGGCTGGCCACCGCCTATGTCCCCGCCCCCTCGCTCGAGGAGATCATCACCGAGTGCGGGCCGCTGCCGGCCCAGGCGGTGCGCTGGCTGGCCGCGGGCATCGCGGAGGCGCTCCAGTCCATCCACGGCGCCGGGCTCGTCCACCGGGACCTCAAGCCGTCGAACGTGCTCGTGGTGGAGGACGGGCCGAGGGTCATCGACTTCGGCATCGCCTCCGGTGTCTCCAACACCCGGCTGACCATGACCAACGTCGCCGTCGGCACGCCCGCGTATATGTCGCCCGAACAAGCGCGCGACTCTCGTAGTGTCACCGGGGCCAGCGACATCTTCTCCCTCGGTTCCACCCTGGTCTTCGCGGCGACCGGCCACGCCCCCTTCCACGGCGTCAACCCGGTCGAGACCGTGTTCATGCTGCTCAGGGAGGGGCCCGACCTGAGCGGGCTGCCGGACGAGCTCCGGCCCCTGATCGACTCCTGTATGCAGATGGCCGCCGAGAACCGGCCGAGCCCCGCCGACCTCCAGTCGCAGCTCGCCCCCCATCTGTTCGCCTCCGGTGGGGGCGACGACAGCGGCACGGCCTCGGCCTGGCTGCCCGACAACGCCGTCACCCTGATCGAGCAGCGCCGCGCGGGCCACCGCCCCTCCGCCAAGGGCACGGGCGCGGCCGACCGCTCCCGTCAGGCCGTCCCGCCCCGGCCCGCCCAGCCCCCGGCACCGGAGCCCGTGGCGGCCTACGAGCCGCACGGCGGCCCCGGCGGCCACAGCGCCTCTGGCAGCCGCAATGCCCCCGGCTGGAGCGACGGACGCGCGGGCACCGGCACGCCCGACCCGCGCGGCGGGCTCAGCGGACCGCACAGCGTCAGGCCGGTGGCCGGCGCCGGAGCCGTCGCGCACGGCCGCCACGCCGGCGCGCCCTCCGCTTCCGAGGGGGCCGTGCGGCTGGCTGGATCGCAGGTGCCGATCGGTCCGGGGCCGAAGGTCGCCGACGCCCGGGAACCGCACGCGGGCACCGGCGCCAGCGCCACCACCGGATGGGTCCGGCCCCCGGCCGGCGCTTCGGCGGCGGTCGTCCCCAGCCAGCCCCCGGTCGCCGCCCCCGACGGCGGGGTCACCGCGCAGACGGAGCAGGGCCGCTGGCGGCCGTGGCGGTTCCGGATGTCGAACGACGTCTGGGGTACCCCCGTCGTCTCCGGCGACCTGCTGTACGTCACATCGTTCGAGGTACACGCGCTCGATGTGGCCAGCGGACGGCGGCAGTTCAAGACCCGGGACGTGGCCTGGGCGATGGCCGTCGCCGATGGCCGCATACACGCCTCCGACGGGCCGACGCTGTACGCGCTCGACGCCTCCGACGGCACGGAGCGGTGGCGGCTGTCCACGGACGGCTGGGTCTACTCCCTCAAGGCCGACCGGGGCACGATCGTCACCGGCACGCGCGGCGGGGGAGTCCAGGCGTGGGAGGCCGCCAACGGCGAGCTCCTGTGGGAGATGAACGGCGCCCAGGCCGACTTCGAGACCCCCGACTGCGGGCCGTTCGTCCACGACGGCACGGTGTACGTCTGGTCCGACGCGCGGCTGCGCGCGCTCGAGGCCCGTACGGGCGTGGAGCGCTGGTCGTACCCGGTGGGCGACGCGGCCTCGTGCGGCGGTGTGCCCGTACGGCTGCTGCCCGCGCCGGACGGCGTCGTCTATGTCGCGGCCGGCACGCGGGTGCTCGCCATCGACGTGGCCCGGGGGGATGTGCGCTGGCGCTTCGAGGCGCCCGCGGTCTTCCTGAGCCCGCCCGCCTTCGCCGCCGGTCCCGCCGTGACCGGCGGGGGCGTCTACATCGCCGACTATCTGGGCACCGTCTACGCCCTGGACGCGGCCACCGGCCGTGACCGCTGGCGCATCGCCACGGAGTCCCGGCAGTCCACGGAGCCGGTGCTGGTCTCCGGGGGATCGGTCCACCTGGGCAGCGGCGGCGCGCTCTACACGCTGGACGCGGTCACGGGCACGCCGAAGTGGCGCTTCGCGGCCGGCGGAGACATCGTCGGCACACCCGTCGTCGCCGACGGCCGGGTGCACTTCGGCTCCGCCGACCACTGTCTCTACACGGTGGACGCGGCCGGGGGTCAGCTGCGCTGGAAGCTCGCCACGGGCGGGGAGATCACGGGGTCGCCGGTGGCGGCGGGCGGGGTCGTCTACGCGTGCAGCAAGGACCGGTGCGTTTACGCGTTGGACGCGGGGAAGGGGACGGGGCACGTTCGGCGCTGACGCGCCCGGGTTTGTTTCCGGGTGCGGGCTGGTGGTCCGGTTGCGCCCACCCTCCCCCAGCTACCGCTGGGAGGTGCCCCCAGCCCTGCGGGACGATTGCCCGCAACCTACCGGACCCGGTAGTTACGGGTGCGGCTGGTGAAGAGCTCGGCTTGCTTCGAGGCGGCGATGTTGCCCAGCTCTATCAGGTGGGGGGCCAGGGCATGGGTGTGGGATCTGCTCTGCTCCCTGGTCGACCACAGGGCGCGGACTGTGCCCTGGACCGGCTCGGTGGGGTAGGAGGCGATGACCGCCGCCGCGCGCAGAGCCGCCGCTGCGGCCTCTCCGGGCGGGGTCAGCTCCGAGACCAGGCCGATCTCATGGGCGCGGCGCGCCGAGAGGCGTTCGGCGGTGCCCATCAGTGCCACGCGCGCGGCCTCACCGAAGGGCATGCGCTGTGCCATGTACGCGGCCTCGTAGGCGCTGACCATCCCATATGACGTGTGGGGGTCGAAGAACGTCGCGTTCTCGGCGGCGACGATGAACTCGGCCTCCCCCAGCAGGTAGAAGGCGCCCCCGCACGCCATGCCGCCCACCGCCGCGATGACGGGCTTCCACAGGTCGGCGGCCTTGGGGCCGACGGTGCGCAGCGGGTCGTCCTGGGAGTACGGGGAGCCCGGCTGGGGGACGTCGGTGGAGCGGTCGATGCCCGTGCAGAAGGCATGGTCCCCGGCGCCGGTCAGCACGATGGTGCGGACGGCGTCGTCGCGGCGGAACTCCGCCCAGAGCTCCTTGAGGCGCGCGGCCGTCGCGAGGTCGATCGCGTTGTGTCGCTCTGGCCGGTCGAGGGTGACCAGCGCGACGCCGTCCGGGCGGTGTTCGGTACGGATGGTCATGGGCGCTCCAGCAGCCAGCGCGGCACGGTCACCCCGGCCGCGAGCTCGGTGAAGGTCACCTTGACCGGTGCCCCGATCCGCAGCCGGGACGGGTCGACGGAGTCGAGCGCAGCGTCCGGCGCGGCGACGAGATTGCCGACGAGACGGATGCCGGGGGCGTCGGTGAGCTCCACGACGACGACGTTGTACGGGGCCTGCTCGGCGTAGGCGGGCAGCAGTGGCGGGTGGGGCAGGACGTACGACCAGACGCGGCCGCGGCCCGAGACGCGGTGCCATTCGACGGCGAAGGACTGGCAGCGCGGACAGCAGGGCCGGGGCGGAAAGCGCAGCCGGTGGCAGTCCGCGCAGGCCTGGACCCGCAGTTCGCCGCGCGCTGCGAACTCCCAGAAGGGGCGGCCGTCCTCGTCCTGGATGGGCAGCAGGAGGCCGTTGTCAGTGGTGCCCTGCATCATGGAGGACATGAGCACTCAACTCCTCAGCAGAAGTGCCGAAGTGGGGACGCCCTCGCCTGCCGTGACCAGGCATGTCGTCGCGCCCGGCACCTGTGCCGTGGAGGTGCCGCGGAGTTGTCTGACCCCTTCGTTGATGAGGTTGAAGCCATGGACGTAGGCCTCGCTGAGACCGCCGCCGCCGGTGTTGAGGGGGAGCCGGCCGCCGAGTTCGAGAGCGCCGCCCTCCGAGAAGGCCGCGCCCTCGCCGCGTCCGCAGAAGCCATAGCCTTCGAGCGACAGCGGGATCAGCGGGGTGAACGCGTCGTAGATCTGGGCGACATGGATGTCCTCGGGCCCGAAGTCGGCCGATTTCCACAGGTGCCGGGCGGCGGTCCAGGACGGGCCGGACAGCGGATCCTCCGTCCAGTAGTTGACCATGCCGTGGTGCTGGGCGGGCAGCCCCTGGGCGGCGGAGTGGACATAGACCGGGGTGGTGCGGCAGTCGCGGGCGCGTTCGGCGGCCACGACGACGCAGGCCAGGGCTCCGTCCGTCTCCAGGCAGTTGTCGAAGAGGCAGAGGGGTTCGCTGATCCAGCGGGAGGTCATATACATCTCGCGCGTCAGCGGCCGCTCGTACATCACGGCGGCGGGGTTCTGGTTGGCGCGGTTGCGGCAGGCCAGGGCGATGTTGAAGAAGTGGTCGCGGGTGGCGCCGTACTCGTGCATATAGCGGCGGGCGAGCATCGCGATCTCGTCCACGGGGCGCAGTAGGCCGTACGGGCGGGTCCACTGCCCCGGGGTGGGGAGCTGTGCCCGCGTGTCCCGCCACGGGCGGGGGCCGGAGCCGCGCTTGCGGGAGCGCCAGGCGACGCCGACGGTCGCCTGGCCCGTGCTGATCGCGGCGGCGAGGTGGGCGACGGTCGCGCAGGAGCCGCCCCCGCCGTAGCCGACGCGGGAGAAGAAGGTGACGTCCCCGGCGCCGATGGCCTTGGCGACCTCGACCTCGTCGGTGGTCTCCATGGTGTACGAGGCGAAGGCGTCCACCTGGGCGGGGGAGAGGCCCGCGTCGTCCAGCGCGGCGAGGATGGCGCGACAGGCCAAGCTCTTTTCGGATGCGGGAAGTTGTCGGGCGAATGGGGTCTGACCGATGCCGACTATCGCGGTGGTGTCCTTGAGCGTTGCCGTCATCGCCGCCTCCGTGCTGTCGATGCTGACAGCGCGGAAGGCTATCGCTAATCTGACGATGCGTCAGCCAGCTGACGGGGTGCGGAACCTGGGGCGGCAGGGGGAGGGCGTGCGATGCGCGGCGACCTGGAATTCGTCTCGATACCCCGGCTCGTCCGGATGGCCGCCGAGCGGTACGCCGCCCGTGAGGCCGTGGTCGAGGGCCGGACCCGGATCACCTACCGGCAGCTCGGCGAGCGCGTTGAGCATGCCACCGCCGCGTGCGTGGCCGCCGGGGTGGAGGCGGGCGACCGCGTCGCGATCTGGGCGCCGAACAGCCTGGACTGGATCGTCGCCGCCCTCGGCGCGGTCGGCGCCGGCGCGGTGCTGGTCCCGGTCAACACCCGCTTCAAGGGTGCCGAGGCGGTGGAGGTGCTCGAGCGGACCCGGGCCCGGCTGCTCTTCGTCACGGGCACCTTCCTCGGCACGTCCTACGTGGCGGCGCTACGCAGCGCTGCCACCGCCACCACAGCCGCCGCTGTCACAGCCGCGACCGCCACCGCCGCCGCCACCGCCGCCGCCAACGGCGAGCGGCTCGGCGTGCAGGGGTTCGGCATGCCGGACAGCGCCGTGCGGGGGCCGCTGCCCGGGTTGCCGCGGCTACGGGACGTCGTCGTCCTGGCCGACGACGCGCCGGTCGGCTTCCGCACCTGGAAGGAGTTCCTCGCCGCCGGGGACGGCGTGCCCGCGCGGACGGTACGGGCACGGGCCGACGCCGTACCCTCCGCGGCGCCCTCGGACATCCTCTTCACCTCGGGCACCACGGGCGAGCCCAAAGGAGCCGTCATCACCCACGGGCAGACGCTGCGCACGTTCGCCGTCTGGAGCGAGCTGGCCGGGCTGCGGGAAGGAGACCGCTATCTGATCGTCAACCCGTTCTTCCACACCTTCGGCTACAAGGCGGGCGTCATCGCCTGTCTGATGCGGGGCGCGACGATGGTGCCGCAACCCGTCTTCGCGCCGGAGACCGTGCTGGCCCGGATCGCCGCCGAGCGGATCACGGTCCTGCCGGGGCCGCCGACGCTCCACCAGTCGCTCCTGGACCACCCCGACCGTGCGGCGTACGACCTGTCGTCGCTGCGGGTGGTGGTGACGGGCGCGGCCATGGTGCCCCGGCGGCTGATCGACCGGCTGCGCGGCGAGCTGGGCATCGACACCGTGCTCACCGCCTACGGGATGAGTGAGGCGACCGGAGTCGTCACGATGTGCCGGCGCGGCGATCCGCCGGAGGTCGTCGCGGGCACCTCGGGCCGGGCCGTCCCGGGCACCGAGGTGAAGGTGGCCGGTCCCGACGGGCGGGCACGGGCGGCCGGGGTGCCCGGGGAGATCCTGGTCCGCGGCTATCAGGTGATGTCCGGCTACTTCGAGGACCCCGTCGCCACGGCGCGCGCCCTCGACCTCGACGGCTGGCTGCACACCGGCGACGTGGGGGTGCTGGACGAGCGGGGGAATCTGCTGGTCACCGACCGGCTGAAGGACATGTTCGTCGTCGGCGGCTTCAACGCCTACCCGGCCGAGATCGAGCGGGTCCTGGCACGACACCCGGGGATAGCCGAGGTCGCGGTGGTCGGCGTTCCGCACGGCCGGCTCGGCGAGGTCGGCAAGGCGTTCGCGGTCCGCCGGGCGGGCCCCGGGGACGCGGTCACGGCGGACGGGCTGATCGCCTGGGCGCGTCGTGAGATGGCGAACTACAAGGTGCCGCGCGAGGTGGAGTTCGTCCGGGAGCTGCCGCGCAACGCCTCCGGGAAGGTGCTCAAGGGGTTGCTGAGAGAGCGTGCGAGGACGCACGAGTGAGAAACGGGTGCGGCGACGCCCGCTGACCGCGGTTCACGTGTGGTGCCGGGTCGGCGGGCGTCCCGTGCCCAGGTCTGCCCGTATGGAGCTACGCAGCTGCGGAACTGCGGGGTTGTGGTGTTGCCGGCCTAGGCCTCCGCGCCACCGGCGTGGTCGTCCGCACCCCCCATGACACGGTCGCCCAGGGCGTGGTCGTCCGCACCGATGGAAGCGCTGCCGTACTGCTGGGCGTGCGCGGATATCACTCCGCTGGAGAAGGTGCTGACGCCGGCGTGGTCGTCGGCGACCGCCGGTACCGAGCCGAGGACCGCCGCTGCCGCGGTGAGGCCAAAGGCGACGAAAGCCTTTTTGCCGCGGTGCATGGTGCCGATCGTCTTGGTGCGGTTCATGTGCGACTCCTCTGCTCAGGGGGATGTGGTGCCATGAGTTGGTGAGTGGTGCTGGCTTGAACGTACTGTCGGACGGCTTCGGTATGTGCGGGTTCGGGAAGAAAACCCTGAAACAACAGCGGACTTGATGTACCGGATTCTCCCGACCGGTCCCCGGTCTCTTCTTCGGCCTGGAACGGCCGAAGGGGCCGGCGGCGACGGCTCCCCCTCCCCGCCGTCGACGCCGACCCCTGTCGATCCCCCCGTAGCGGACCCCGAGACCGACCTCCAGGAGCTCCCCCCGCCGGATCCTTTGGCGAATTCCCCGTCGATTCGCCGGATCCGGCGTCCGGCAGGCCGGCCATCGGGTTCCCCCGTGCCCCCTGCAAGCCCTCAGGCATTCCCGCCGGATTTCTCCATCAGGTACCAGTCGGTCATCAGGTACCGGTCGGTTTCCGTTGTGCAATGGGATCCGTTCCTCCGCCCCCAGGAGCCGTTCCCCCGTTCCCCCGTCGGCTCTGGGAGGCCCGGCACTGCCGGGCGTTCGGGAGCTTCCGGCCGATGTCTGGCGGAAGCTCCCCGGTACATCACGCCTGCCGGCCCATCAGGGTCGTGGCGACCGTGTGGCGACCGTCAGGGCTTCGTCCCGCTCGCGTGGTCGTCGTTCAGGACGAACGGCGTGGGGCTGCTCGCGTGGTCGTCGTTCAGGACGAACGGCGTGGGGCTGCTCGCGTGGTCGTCGTTCAGGACGAACGGCTTGGGGCTGCTGGCGTGGTCGTCCGCCGGCGCGAGAGCTCCGTCGGCCGTCAGGGCTTCGGCGGTCGGCACCGCGCTGAGCCTCGCCTTCATCGGCTCGGAGCTCGCGTGGTCGTCCTGAGGCGTGGCCGCTATGGGCGGGTTGAGCTTGTTGTCGTCGCTCATGATGCTGTCTCCCGTTGGCATTGCGTGTCGTCGGTCGGTCAGGGATCGCAGAACCCGTCCGGCGACTCCCCCGAGGGCCGCCGGACGGGTTGTGAGGGCTGCTCGCCCTGAGGTGAAGGTCTCACCTACGACCCGCCTGCCCCCCGACGCGACGGATCGACATCCCTTAGATTGACGGGCCACGATAAACGATCGATGAACGGGCACGTAAGCGGGCTAGTTCCGCTTGTTTGCGACTTCCGGTAAGTCGGTAAGGCATCGCGGGACGCGGCTGCCGGCGCGATCCCCCGGCATCCCGTCCCATTCCTGCGGCTACGCCTTCCACGCCTACGACTACGCCAAGTTCCGCTGGGATCCAGGCGGACGGGCGTAGGAATGTATGCAGGAATGTACGTCTTGATGTCTAGGCCGCAGCCACCGGCACCAGCAGCATCCGTACCTCGGCGGCCTCCGAGGAGCCCAGTGCCTCGTAGATGGCCAGCGCCTCGGTCCAGCACGCGTGCGCACGGCCTGACTGGCCCAGCTGCTCCAGGCACCTGCCCAGCACGGTCAGCACGTTGCCGCGCCGCCATTCGCCTCCTATGCCCCGCAACTGCACCAGCGCTTGCTCGGCATGGGCGGCGCCCTGGGCCGGCTTGCCCGCGGTCAGGTAGAGCTCCGCCGTCCGGAAGAGGGTCATGCCCTCCCAGAGCCGCTGACGGTTCTCGCGGAACACTGTCAGCGCCTCGGCGAGGCGGGCCCGTGCCTCCTCGTAGCGCCCGGCGCGGGTGAGGGCCAGCCCGTACGCGTACAGCCCGTTGGCCAGCCGCCAGGAGACGTTGACCTCGCGGTAGATGCCCAGGGCCTGCTCGGCGAGGCGCACCGCGGCCTGGACGCGCCCCGAGTCCAGGTACACCCGTGACAGGTTGCTCAGCGCGCTCGCCTCGCCGGGACGGTTGCCGTCGGCGCGGAAGGCGTTCAGCGCCTGCCCGATGTAGGCCTCGGCGTCTTCGTGACGGTGCTGGTAGATGGCGGTGATGCCCCGGTTGTTGGCGGCGTAGCAGCAAGGGACGGGGTCCTCGTGCGCGCGGCCCAGCAGCAGGGCGAGGCGGGCCTGCTCATCGGCCCTGTCGAACTGGCCCGACCAGTTGAGCACGTGCGTCAGCACCGTCCGCGCGCGGCCCTCGGCCCGTGTGTCGCCCGCTTCCTTGGCGGCGGTCAGCAGGGCGGAGGCCGCCTGCTCGTACTGGCGGGAGTCGGCGCCGGACTCGGCGAGGTCCTTCGCGGCCAGCAGCAGGTCGACCGCGCGGCGCAGGGTGTCGCCGGTGGCGCGGGCGTGCTGGCGTACGCAGGAGAGCAGGCAGCCGGCCTCGGCGAACAGCCAGTCGCCGGCGGCCGCGCGGTCGGTGAAGGTCAGGCCCGGGTGGGTGGTCGGCGTCAGGTGCGCGAGCAGCTGGTCGCCGGGGCGCTCCAGGACGTACACGCCGGCGGCCGTCGCGAGGTAGAAGTCCAGCAGGCGGGACATGGCCGCGTCGCGCTCGGCGGGCGGCTGCTCGTCGCGTTCGGCGCAGGCGCGGGCGTAGAGGCGGACGAGGTCGTGGAAGCGGTAGCGGCCCGGTGCGGCGGATTCCAGGAGCGAGGTGTCGACGAGGGACTCCAGCAGCTCCTCGGTGTCGTCGAGGCCCAGGTCGAGGACGGCCGCCGCGGCGGCCAGGGAGATGTCGGGGCCGTCGGCGAGGCCGAGGAGGCGGAAGGCGCGGGCCTGGCCGGGCTCCAGCTGGCCGTAGCCGAGTTCGAAGGTGGCCTTGACGGCGAGGTCGCCGGCGCGGAGCTCGTCCAGGCGGCGGCGTTCGTCGGCGAGCTTGCGGGCGAGGACGGAGACGGTCCAGGTGCGGCGGGCGGCGAGGCGGGAGGCGGCGATGCGGATGGCGAGCGGCAGGAAGCCGCAGGCGGCCACGACGTCCATGGCGGCGTCCCGTTCGGTGCTGACGCGCTCGGAGCCGACGATCCGGGTGAACAGGACGAGCGCTTCCTCGGGGCTCATCACGTCCAGGTCGACGAGGTGGGCGCCGGCGAGGTCGACCATGCGGACGCGGCTGGTGACGAGCGCGGCGCAGCCCTCGTTGCCGGGCAGCAGCGGGCGGACCTGGGCGGCGTCGCGCGCGTTGTCCAGCAGGGTCAGCACGCGGCGCCCGTCGAGCGTGGAGCGGAACAGGGCGGCGCGCTCCTCCATCCCGTCCGGAATGGCGGAGTCCGGGATTCCGAGGGCGCGGAGGAAGGACCCCAGCACGGCTTCCGGCTCGGCGACCACGGGCCCCGCGCCCTGGAGGTCGACGTAGAGCTGGCCGTCGGGGAAGTGGTGCCGGGCGGCGTGGGCGACGTGCACGGCGAGGGTCGTCTTGCCGACGCCGCCGATGCCCGCGACGGCGGAGACCGCCATCACGCTGCCCTCAGCCGTGGCCAGCTGGTCGCCGAGCTCCTGGACGAAGGAGGCACGCCCGGTGAAGTCGGGGACGGTGGCGGGCAGCTGCGCGGGCCGGATGAAGGTGGGGCCGAGGCTGGGGCGGTCGCCCGCGGGGTGGACGTTGAGCTCGGTGTCGGCGTTGAGGATGCGCTGCTGGAGCTCGGAGAGCTCGGCGCAGGGGTCGACGCCCAGCTCGTCGGCGAGCAGCCGGCGGGTGTCGGCGTAGACGGCGAGGGCCTCGGCCTGGCGGCCGCTGCGGTAGAGGGCGAGCATCAGCAGCTCGCGCAGCCGCTCGCGCAGCGGGTACGCGGCGGTCAGCGCGGTGAGCTCGGAGACGGCCTCGGCGTGCCCGCCGACCTCCAGGTCCAGGTCGAGACGGGTCTCCAGGAGGGTGAGGTACCACTCCTCCAGCCGGGTGCGCTGGGTGTCGGCGTACGGGCCGGACAGCCCGGCCAGCGGCTCGCCGTCCCACAGGGCCAGGGCCTGGTTCAACAGGTCGCGGGCGCGGTAGCGGTCGCCGCTCGCTCGGGTCTTCTCCGCGTCGGCGGCGAGCCGCTCGGCCTCGTCCGCGTCCAGGCCGCCGCCGGGGACCCGTATCGCATAGCCGCCCGCCTCGCTGACCAGGGCGTCCGCGTCCGGCCCGAAGGCCTTCCGCAGCCGGGAGGCGTAGGTGCGCAGGGCCGCCAGGGCGGCGTGCGGGGGCTCCTCGCCCCACAGGGCGTCCACGAGCTCGGGCGCGGTGGCCGTGCGCCCGCCGCGCAGCAACAGGGCGGCCAGCAGTGCCCGCTGCTGGGGTGACCCGGTGTGCAGCGCCTCGTCGCCGCGCCAGGCGCGGACGGGCCCGAGCACGGTGAAGCGCAGCGCCTGCCCGTGCCCTGTATCCCCGGCCATGGTGACCCCCTGCCTGTCCTGCTCGGTCGCACCGGCCAGTCTGCCTTGTTCAGGGCTGCTACGTCAGCAGGGGTCCGGCCCTCTCCGTACGGTCCGGGAGCGCCCGGCCACGGGCCGGAACCGCACTGTCCTGACGAACCGTCAGATCGGCGCTACGGTGTCGGCCATGGCGAGCTTCCCCAAGATAATCTCGGTGGACGACCACACAGTGGAGCCCTCCGACGTCTGGCGGAACCGGTTACCGGCGAAATTCCACGCCGTCGGGCCACGGATCGTGAGGGCCCCGGTGAAGGGCATGACCTTCGAGGGCGGCCGCTTCGCGCCCGTCATGGGCACCCCGGGTGACGACGGCCCGGAGGCGGACTGGTGGGTCTATGAGGATTTGTGCCGTCCTCTTACGCGGCTTGATACCGCCGTCGGATGCTCCAGGGACGAGATCAAACTCGAAGGGATCACCTACGAACGGATGCGGCCGGGCTCCTACAGCGTGCCCGACCGACTGGCCGACATGGACCTCAATCACGTCCAGTCCGCCCTCTGCTTCCCCACCTTCCCGCGCTTCTGCGGCCAGACCTTCGCCGAGGCCGCCGACCGGGAGCTGGCCCTGCTGTGCGTACGGGCCTACAACGACTGGACGGTCGAGGAGTGGTGCGGCCCCGAGGCGCACGGGCGTCTGATCCCGCTCGCGATCGTGCCGCTGTGGGACGCGGAGCTCGCCGCCGCCGAGGTGCGGCGCAACGCCGCTCGCGGCGTACGCGCCGTCTGCTTCTCCGAGATCCCGCCCCACCTCGGCCTGCCGTCCGTCCACAGTGACGCCTGGGACCCCTTCCTGCGCGCCTGCGAGGAGACCGGCACCGTCCTCGCGATGCACATCGGCTCCTCCTCCCGGATGCCCTCCACCTCGGCCGACGCGCCGCCCGCCGTGGGCTCCGTCCTCACCTTCGGCAACTGCTGCTTCTCGCTCGCCGACTGGCTGATGTCCGGAAAGCTCGACCGCTTCCCCGGCCTGCGCCTGATGTACGCGGAGGGACAGATCGGCTGGATCCCGTACGTCCTGGAGCGCGCGGACACAGTGTGGGAGGAGAACCGGGGCTGGGGCGGCGTCGCGGACAAGGTGCTCACCCCGCCTTCCGAGCTCTTCGCCCGCCAGGTGTACGGCTGCTTCTTCGACGACGCCTTCGGGCTGCGCAACCTCGACGCCGTCGGGGTGGGGAACGTGCTGTACGAGACCGACTACCCGCACTCCGACTCCACCTGGCCCCGCTCGCGCCAGGTCGCCGAGGAGCAGATGGCCCACCTGGCGCCGGAGGTCGTGGAGCGCGTCGTGCGGGGCAACGCCGTCGAGCTGCTCGGCCTCACGCCGGAGGGGCTCTGGGCGGGGGCCCGGGCCTGACGGCCCCGCGGCCTTGGCGGTGGCCTTGACGGTGGATGTGACCGGTGCCACAGTCGCATCGCGTCAATCGATCTGACGGTACGTCAGGAAGAGGCGTCGGAAAAACGTCAGAAAAGGACGGGGTGACCTCGTGGAATTCGGGATCTTCGTACAGGGCTATGTGCCGGCCAGCCGGTCGCGCGACGACCCCCAGGCCGAGCACCACGCGCTGATGGAGGAGGCCGCCTACGTCGTCCAGGCGGACAAGTCGGGCTTCAAATACGCCTGGGCCTCCGAGCACCACTTCCTGGACGAGTACTCCCACCTCTCCGCCAACGACGTCTTCCTCGGCTACCTCGCCCACGCCACCGAGCGCATCCACCTCGGCTCCGGCATCTTCAATCCGCTGCCCAAGGTCAACCACCCCGTGAAACTCGCGGAGAAGGCCGCCATGCTCGACCACCTCTCCGGCGGCCGCTTCGAGTTCGGCACCGGCCGGGGCGCGGGCAGCCACGAGATCCTGGGCTTCCTGCCGGACGTGACCGACATGGACGCCACCAAGGCGATGTGGGAGGAGACCATCGCCGAGTTCCCGAAGATGTGGCGGGAGGGGGTTTACGAGGGATTCGCCGGCAAACACTGGTCCCTGCCGCCGCGCACGGTCCTGCCCAAGCCGTACGGGCCCTCCCACCCCGCCATGTGGTACGCCGCCGGATCGCCCTCCTCGTACGCGATGGCGGCCCGCAAGGGGCTGGGCGTCCTCGGCTTCAGCGTCCAGAAGGTCTCCGACATGGAGTGGGTCGTCGACTCCTACAAGACCGCCGTCAAGGAGGCCCGGCCCGTCGGCGACTACGTCAACGACAACGTCATGGTCACCTCGACCGCCATCTGCGCGGAGACCCACGCCAAGGCCGTCGAGATCGCGGTGGGCGGCGGCCTCAACTACCTCCAGTCGCTGCTCTTCCGCTACCACGACACGTTCCCCCGCCCCGAGGGCATCCCCCGGTGGCCCGAACTGCTGCCGGAGTACACCGAGGAGATCATCGAGCTGCTCATCGCCGAGGAGCTGATGATCTGCGGCGACCCCGACGAGGTCTTCCGGCAGTGCAAGCGCTGGGAGCAGGCCGGCGCCGACCAGCTGTCCTTCGGCCTGCCGATCGGCATCCCCTACGAGGACACGATGACGACCATCCGGCTCATCGGCGAGCACGTCGTCCCGAAGATAGACACCGATCCGGTCCACCGCACCACGCGCTACCGCCAGGCCGCCGGGCACGCCTGAGCGGCCGCCCCACGCCCCGGGGCGGCGCCTCCCGGGCCGCCGCCCCGGCCCCGTCCGCGAACGCCGGCCCCGTCCGCGAACGCCGGCCCCGTCCGCGAACGCCGGCCCCGTCCGCGAACGCCGTGCCCGTTCGCGAACGCCGTGCCCCGGGGGTGCCGCGCCCCGCCCGGGAACGCCGAGCGAGAGGAGCCCGACCGTGCTGGACCACCTCATCCGCCGCGCCACCGTCGTCGACGGCACCGGAGGTCCCGCGTACGTGGCCGACGTCGGCATCCGGGACGGCCGGATCGCGCTGATCGACCGGGGCGCGGGCGGGGTGAAGGCGGGCGGCCGGGTCGGGCACCGGGCCCGGACCGAGGAGAACGCCACCGGACTCGTCCTCGCCCCCGGCTTCGTCGACCCGCACACCCACTACGACGCCCAGCTCTTCTGGGACCCCTACGCCGCGCCCTCCCTGAGCCACGGCGTCACCACCGTCGTCGGCGGCAACTGCGGCTTCAGCCTCGCCCCGCTCCATCCGGGCCGCCCGGCCGACGCCGACTACACCCGGCGGATGATGAGCAAGGTCGAGGGCATGTCGCTCACCGCCCTGGAGCAGGGCGCGCCCTGGGACTGGTCCTCATTCGGCGATTACCTCGACGCGCTGGACGGCCGGATCGCGATCAACGCGGGCTTCATGGTGGGTCACTGCGCGCTGCGGCGGTACGCGATGGGCCCGTCCGCCGTCGGCGGCACCCCTGACACGGCGGAATCACGGCAGATGACAGCGCTGCTCCACGACGCCATGGACGCCGGCGCCTGGGGGCTGTCCACCACCCGCTCGAACACCCACTCCGACGGCGACGGCCGGCCCGTCGCCTCCCGGCACGCCCGCCCCGACGAACTCCTCGCCCTCGCCCGCGCGGTCGGCGAGCACGAGGGCACCCAGCTGGAGGCCATCGTCCCCGGCTGCCTGGACCACTTGTCGGCGGAGGAGAGCGCGCTCCTCGTGGAACTGACGGCCGCCGCCGGGCGCCCGCTGAACTGGAACGTCCTCACCATCGAGTCCACCGTCCCCGGCCGGGTGCCGCACCAGCTGGTCACCAGCGAGCGGGCCCGCGCGGCGGGCGGCCGGATCGTCGCCCTGACCATGCCGATCCTCACCCCCATGAACATGTCGCTGGGCACCTTCTGCGCCCTCCATCTCCTCCCCGGCTGGGGCGAGATCCTGGGACTTCCGCTGCCGGAACGGATCGACCGGCTGGGCGACCCGGCCGTCCGCGAACGGCTGCTGCGCGGCGCGGCGAGCCCGGAGGCCGGCGCCTTCCGCCGTCTCACCGACTTCGGCCGGTACGTCGTCGGCGACACCTACGCCCCGGAGAACGACGGCCTCACCGGCCGCGTCGTCGAGGACATCGCCGCCGAGCGCGGCACCGACCCCTTCGCCACGCTGGTCGCCATCTGCGCCGCCGACGACCTGCGCACCGTCCTGTGGCCGATGCCCACCGACAACGACCCCGCCAGCTGGGAGCTGCGCCGCCTCGCCTGGGACCACGAGGACGTCCTTCTCGGCGGCTCGGACGCCGGGGCCCATCTGGACCGGATGTGCGGCGCCCCCTACCCGACGCGCTTCCTGGGCGACTGTCTGCGTGGGCGGAAGCTGGTGCCGCTGGAGCGGGCGGTACGGATGCTCACCGACGAGCCCGCGCGCCTCTTCGGGCTGCGCGAGCGCGGCCGGATCGCCGAGGGCTGGTGCGCCGACCTCGTCCTCTTCGACCCCGAGCGCGTCGACGCGGGCCCGGCGACGCTGGTCCGGGACCTGCCGGGCGACGGCGCCCGGCTGGACTCGCGGGCGGTGGGGGTGGTGAGCGTACGCGTCAACGGCGTGGAGACCGTCCGGCACGACGTGGTGACGGGGGCGGTGCCGGGGCGGGTGCTGCGGTCGGGGCGGGACACGGAGACGGTGGCGACGGGACCGGGGACGGGAAAATTTTGAACCGGGACAAAAGGGGTGGAGGTGCGATTCCCGTACCTGGTGAGGGCTGGGGTTCCCCCTTGGTGTTACCTGACGTAACAGTGTGGGCGCCTTCATTAGGAAGATCAACAAGCTGTTTGGGCGGGAGAGTTAGAGGCCCGGCTCCCGGAGGAAAGTTCTCCGGATGCGGATACAGCACCACTTAACGTCCTCGCCATGGTTCAGGTGCATCCGCGGCCGGGGGCCGGAGGAACGGTAAGGACGGCAGAGGGCGTCGCGGGCCGTGACGCCCGGGAGCCGCGGGCCAAGGGCCTGAGCGGCGGCTCCGTCGGTCTGCTGGGCAGCGCCGTCATCGGTATCTCGACCGTCGCGCCCGTCTACTGCCTGACTTCCACCCTGGGCCCGACCGTGGGCAAGGCCGGGGTCCAGATGCCCGCCGTCTTCCTCGCGGGCTTCCTCCCGATGCTGCTGGTCGCCTTCGCCTACCGCGAGCTCAACAAGGCCCTCCCCGACTGCGGTACGTCCTTCACCTGGACCGTACGGGCCTTCGGGCCCCGGGTCGGCTGGATGTGCGGCTGGGGCCTGGTCATCGCGACCATCATCGTGCTGTCGAACCTCGCGGGCGTCGCGACCTCCTTCTTCTATCTGCTGCTCGGCCGGCTCACCGGCAGCGACTCCATCGCCGCCCTCGACGGTGACCGGCTCGTCCATGTCGCGACCTGCCTGGTGTTCATCGCCGCAGCGACGGCCGTCAGCTATCGCGGCATGACCGCCACCAAAGGGGTGCAGTACACGCTGGTCGGGCTCCAGCTGGCCGTGCTCGCCCTGTTCGTGGCCATGGCGTTCACGAAGGCGCGGTCCGGCGGTGGCCTGCCCGGCTCCGGCTCCCTCGGCTTCTCGTGGACGTGGCTGAACCCCTTCGAGGTCGAGTCCTTCAGCGCCTTCACGGCGGGGCTCTCGCTCTCCATCTTCATGTACTGGGGGTGGGACGCGTGCCTGACCGTCAACGAGGAGACCGAGGGCAGCGCCAGGACGCCGGGCCGGGCGGCGCTGCTGGCGATGGTCGTGCTGGTGGGCTCGTACCTGCTGACCGCCGTCGCCGCCCAGATGTTCGCCGGGGCCGGCGGCAAGGGCCCCGGGCTGGGCGACCCCGCGACCGCCGACAACGTCTTCGCCGCGCTCGCCGACCCCGTCCTGGGCCCCGTCCTCGGCGTCCTGCTCTTCGTGGCCGTGCTGGCGTCCGCCGCGGCCAGCCTCCAGACGACCTTCCTGCCGGTGGCGCGGACGGTCCTCGCGATGAGCGCCTACCAGGCACTTCCCCCGTCCTTCGCCCGCGTCCACCCGCGCTTCCGCTCACCCGGCCGGGCCACGGTCGCGGCGGGCGTCGCCACCGGCGTCTTCTACGCCGGGATGAGCTTCCTCAGCCGCAACGTGCTGGTCGACACCATCTACGCGCTGGGGCTGATGATCTGCTTCTACTACTCGATCACGGCGTTCGCCTGTGTGTGGTTCTTCCGGGGCGAGCTGCGAAATTCGGTGCGGGACGCGTGTTTCAAAGGCGTCTTCCCGCTAACGGGTGGGCTGTTGCTGGCGTCGGTCTTCTGCAAGACGCTCCACGACATGTGGAACCCGGCCTACGGCAGCGGCAGCGAGGTGCTCGGCGTCGGCTCGGTCTTCGTCATCGGGGTGGGCCTGCTCCTCCTGGGCGTGGTGCTGATGGAGCTGATGCGGCGGCGCAGCCCGGCGTTCTTCCGGGGTGAAGTGCTGACACGGTCTGCGCCGGTGCGCGTCGAGAATTCCTGAGCGAGCGGCCCGTCCGAGCGGTGGAGCAGGCCGCCCGCTTCAGGGGCTGTGGGCTCAGGCGCCGGGCGCCAGGGCTCGGACCAGGAGAGTGCCGGTCTTCCAGCCTTCCGGCGGAGTGATCTCTTTCGCCAGGGCGTAGCGGAACCCGTGCTCCTTCAGGAGGTCGGTCCACATGTCGGGGGTGTAGTCCCAGCGCTTCACGACCAGGGGATTCGGGTCGTCGGCCTGATTGATGTACGACGCCTGGCAGCCGTAGCAGCCTTCGACCGGGGGCCGCTGGGAGAACGCGAGCACTCCGCCGGGCTTGAGGACCTGGCGGATGGCGGGGAACATCTGGCCCGGGTCGGTAAACCAGATGGCGCCGAAAACGGAGTACACAGCGTCGAAACGCTCGGCGGTCTCACTCATGAAGTCGAGTGCGCCCCGCTGGTGCAGCTCCAGACCCGGCAGGCCGCCCCACCGCCCGCGGGCGGCCATGAGCTGGATGGGGGAGACGTCGACGCCGACGGCGCGGTGTCCGAGGGTGGCCGCATGGGCGAGGTTCCCCCCTGAGCCGCACCCCAGCTCCAGGAGTGCCACTCTCTCGGCTTCTCCCAAGACCTCGATTCCGGGGCCGTGGTCGGGGTACTGGGTCCAGTTGAACCAGGTGGTCTCCCCCTTGGCGTTCTTCTCCCGCCGTCCGCCGGGCTTCTTGCGGGCATAGATGTCCCACGCCGTCGTGTCGGTCACGCGCTTCTCCTCGTGGACTGAGAGGGGCGGCCAGCCGCACCGGGCGGTACGGCTGACCAAGGGGTCTGTGCCGGACTCAACCGGCCTGGGCCGTGGCGTGCTTCGGGCTGTTGTGGCAGTTGGCGTGGCACTGCGAGCAGTCGGCGTTGTCCAACTCCGGCCAGAACTCCAGGTCGACCGCGTATCCCGCCGCCTGGATGGCGTCCACCGTCCGCGCCCGCAGGCCCTTGCCCCCGCCGTGCTCCTCACGGCCCAGGAACCCGGGCTGGTGATGGACGAACTTCCCGAACGCGTCCTGGCAGAAGTCGGCGTACGCCTTGGTCCGCAGGACGAACGCGTGCCAGAAGTCATCCACCAGCGGGGACGGGCTCAGTGGCTTCTCACTGGTGGCGCTGGCGGCCACGAACGCCAGCATCTGCCCCACACCGCGATACGCCATGTCGGCGGTGATGTGGTCGTACTTCGCTCGTACGTCGCCGGCGATGGTCTCGCGCAGCTCGGCGCTGACGAGGGTTCCCGCGTCGACGGCGGGACGTTCTTCCACGATGGTCACGTCTTACCTCCTCGGAAGGGCGATGCTCGGACGTGAGCCCGCTACGGTCATGTGTCTGGGTGAAGACGACGACTGGAGCGGGCGGCTAGGCAGGTCGCAGGGAACGGGCCGATATCGCCCGCGAAGCCTGCCGCTCGGGCGCACAGCGGGGACACTCGCACGGCGGGTAGCGCACAGGGTTCTCCAGGATGACGACGGGGCCATCCGCTCGAACCGCTCGTGTCGGCCCGTACGTCCGCCCACTGTCGCGGCTGACCCGCAGCGTCATCCGCGAGGACCTGCCCGGCGTCGGCTCTCTGCTGCTTGCCATGCCGACACGCTAGGGACGTGGTCACGCGGACCCCAACAAGGTTCTACGAAGTTCCACGAGAGTTAGCCGAGGGCGTCCACGGCGGAGGTGATGAGGGCGCGCGCCTTGGCGCCGTACACGGCGAGGTCGGCAAACTCTCCGAACGCCTTCAGATACTGGACTATCTCGGTGGGAGCAGTTACGTTCACCTGCGCTGTCAGCAGTTCGACTTGCGCAATGTCTTCGTCGTACACGCTGAACGTCTCGATCATCCACATGCGCCGTGATGCAGAGAAGGGGATGACTCCGAGAGAGACGGATGGATAGGCCATCACCGACAGCAGATATCCAAGCTGCCCCGCCATGGTTTCGGCGTCTCCGACCCGGTGGCGCAGGACCGATTCCTCTACCAGCAACGCGAAGCGATGGTTACCCTCACGGACCACGTGCGACCGGGCCAGCCGTGCATCGACCGCTTCGGCGACATCGTTGGGGGTGCCGTGGAAATCCGTGATCGCACTCATGAGCGCCGTGGCGTAGGCATGGGTCTGGAGCACACCTGGAATGACGTTCGAGCAGTAGATGCGGAACACCCGGGTGCGTTCGAAAAGAGGGACGTACGACTCCTGGAGCCTGCGCAGCCCTGTGCGCTGAACCCGCCTCCACTCCACGTACATGTTGTCAGCGGAGCGAGAGGCGGCGATCAGGTCCATGGCGACGTCATCCGCCCCGCATGCAGCACACCATGCGCGAATGTCGGCGTCGGATGGCGGCGTCACGGCGTTCTCCAGGCGTGACGCCTTGGAGGGGTACCAGCCGGCGCGCTGAGCCACCTCCTTGGCGGTCAGCCCGGCGTCCCGGCGGATCTCCCGGAGGCGGTCGGCAACGGCCTTCCGGGCCGCCTGAACACTGGATGAGGGTGGGGTGGGCATCTCTGGACGCGCTGATCAGATCCGGTACTCCTCGTGGGGCGTCGCCCGCTCCCATACCACCTCGAAGGCGGTAGAGCACAGCTTCGCCACGTCGGGTCGCTCATCCAGCTCTGGTCCGGCGGACCCGCCGCCTCCCGTGAAGTGGTTCCACATGATGACTCGCTCGTCGAACAGCCAGAAGTCGTTGCCGGGGAGGGCGATGTCCGAGGCATTGCGGCGAGGCAGCCAACGCACCCGCTCCCCCGCCGCAATGTTCTGGTAGGTGCAGCTGTGTTCGTATCGGATGTAGTCGCTCACCGGCTCTGAGACGACCCGCGCACGGCGGAACGCAACGCCGCGCGCCACGGCGTCGCTCACCATCGCGTGAAAGTCGTTCCACCATGTCCCCGGTTCGCTGGATGGGCGCCAACCGGCGCGCCAGGCTTCGAACTCAGCTGCTTCCTCGCCGATGCCGTAGGAGTCGCGCATCTCAAGGTGGACGGCGGAGTGCCGAGTGTTCGCCAGTAGGTCAGCGAACGCCAAGTCGGTCTGCGACATCACATGCCTCCCTGATGGCGGGCACCATGCGGATCGGCAGCCGCACCACCGCTTCACTCTCCGGAATGGGGCCCGACTCCAGGCACTTGACCAACAGAGCTTCCCCTGCCTTCCAGCCCTGGATGACGATCTCCTGCGCTTCGTCATCCACCCAGGCTGTGGGGCACTGGGTGCCGTTGGTGTTCGGGTCCTTCGCGATGAACAGTAGCGCCATGACAGCCTCCGTCGGCCTGCCGGTTCTACAGACGTCTACGAGACTCGCCGTGGACGCTTGGCGCGTCAAGGGGCGGTAGACGGCCTGGTTGGACGAGCCGTCTCACCGGATCGGGGTTTCCTCGTCCCGGATCGCCGCGAACTGCACGAGCCCGACGTCCTGTTAAAGAAACCGGGAAAGAACCAATACCCACCCAACCGGGCGCGTGTCACCCCATCGGGTGATAGGCGTGGCAGATGCGGAGAAGGGCGCGGTACGGTCGCGCCGACAACCGCAAACAGACGACGGCCCCCGCCGGGAGTGGCATCCCGAGCGAGGGCCTGATCATCCAGGAAGACCACAACTTCCCAATGACTGAAACGCAGTCTAGCGCGCGTGAGTGCGTGCGCGGCGAGTTGCCGCGAGCCGGAGTGGTTCATGTCCGGCACCGGCACGAAGCGAATTTCACCGTCGTCGGCAATCACCTCGCCCAGCACCCGGACCTGTCCGCCGTCGCAATCGGCCTCGGCGTGTACATCCAGTCGCTGCCCGACGGGGCTCTCGTCGGCATCAAGGACCTCACCCGCCGCTTCCGCGAAGGCGAGATGGTCATCGGCCGGGCCCTCAACGAGCTGGAGGACGCCGGGTATCTGGAGCGCAGGCGCCTCCGGACCGAACGCGGCCGGGTCGTGACCGCGACCCGCTGGTACGAGCGTCCCGGCGCGCTGCCTCCGGACCCCGGCAAGCGGATCGATCTCGTGAAGCGGCCTTCCACTCCCGTTCCTCGACCGGCCCCCAGGCTCGAATGCCCCGTCGCGCTGCGGAAACCGCCACAGCCACCACCGCCGAAGCCGCTACCGCCCGCTGACGGTCCCGTCGACGAACCCGCCTCCGGCCTGCTCGCCGGGCTGCGGCGCCGCGATCCCCGGCTGCTGCTCTCCGAGAAGGACGTCCGGCGCCTCGCCCCGGCCGTACGCGCCTGGCTCGACCGGGACGTGGGCCCCGCGCAGGTCGTCCGCACACTGACCGCCGACCTGCCGGTTGGCGGCATCACCTGGCCCGTGCGCCTGCTCGCCTACCGCCTCGCTCACTGGCTGCCGCCCGCCCTGCCCGTGACAGGACCGGCCGAGCCCCGGGCTTCGGGCACGGAGCGGCTCGCTCGACCGTTGCCGTTCCAGACCTGCGACGGCTGCGAACGGGCCTTCAGGGCGAACGGGCCCGGCCGGTGTCGGGACTGTCGTGACCACGTGATGGGAGCCGACGAGGCGGCCTGACCGCACGCCGGGCCGCCTCGCCGGGCGATCAGAAGTCGACGAGCTCGTTGTCGTCGACGCGGGCCACGGACTCCTGGGCGAAACGCTTGTTGTACGTGGCGCGGATCTGCTCGATCTTGGTGCCGGCGGTCCGGGCCTCGCCCTTCGGGTAGAGGAGGGTGAGCTTGTACGAGCGCTCGTGCTCGATCTTCCCGTGGGCGTCGCGGTACTGGCCGTAGGTGTTCTCGACCGTCAGGCCCGCCGGGAAGCGCGGGGTGACGACCTCGTCGACGAACGCGCGGAACTCCTTGTCGGTGACCGGCGAACCGCCGTTGGGCTTGGCCGTGCCGAAGAGCAGCTCGGTCTTGACGTACGGCTTGCCGACCGCCCGCGCCGGCGCGCCGGCGGCGGCCTTGGGCTCCGGGTCGTCGAAGGCGGCGTACGCGACGGGAGCGCTCGCGCCGAGCAGGGCCGCGGTGAGGGCGACGGAGGCGAGCCGGACGCGGGAGGAGGTCTTCGGCATGGGGATGGCTGTTCCCTTCCATGGGAGGTGATGCCAGAGGTGACGAAGCGCCAGAACTCTAGTGGCGGAAGGCCGTGGATGTGGTGCTGTTCGCGGGGATTTCGCGGTGTGTTCGCGGCCGTCAGGCGTTCGTGCCCCGTGTCACGGGGCCGTTCCCAGGAACACGGGGTTCGTCATCGCCGCCATCGTGCCCGGCAGTCCCGACGACCCGCCGTCGCCCGCCGGGTGCCGCACCTCGGCCCGTACGTACGCCGCCTGCCCGGGCGTCGTACGCCACTCCAGCGTGCCGTCCGCCGGCACCGGCGCGGTGAACATCCGTCCCTGGTCCGTGACGAAGGAGGCCGAGCAGCCCGTCGTGCCCGTGACCTTCAGCCGTACGGTGACCTGCTCGTCGGGCGCGGCCCGCAGCCGCTCGCCGATGCCCGCGTGCGTGCCGCGCCCGCCGACGGCCGTGAACGACAGCTCCACGGACGACGATTCCGCGATCCAGCTGCGCCCCGCGCGGATGCCCGCCAGCAGGGCCTCGCGGGAGAGTGCGTCGGCCAGGACGACCGTCTGGGGCAGTCCGACGACCTGGGGTTCGCGGTGGGCGTCGCTGTTGCCCATGGCGGGCAGCCAGCGGCCGCCGGAGCGGGCCGCGGCGACGAGGGTGTTGTCCCAGGCCGCGACGGCCATCTCGTCGTCCGGGGTGTACGGGCCGTTCCAGACCTCCACCGCGTCCGCCTCGTCGAGGCCGAACTTCCAGCCGCAGCCGACGCACGTCGCGTACGGGTGGGCCGGGACGACGAGTCCGCCCGTTTGCCGGATTCTTCGCGCGAAACGTCCGAAGGCGTGGTCTCTCGCGCGGTAGCGCCAGTCGATGAAGACGCCGGGGTCGGTGCCGAGGGCGAGGACGTGGCCGTTGCGCGTGGTGACCTCCTCGCCCGTGAGGATCAGCAGGTCGTCGCCCCACAGGCCCTGCCACGCCCCGTGCGCGGAGGTCGTGTTGTGCTCCGTCGTCGTGATCCAGTCCAGCCCGGCGGTCCGGGCCGCGGCGGCGATCTGGGCGGGGGTGCGCAGCCCGTCGGAGTGGACGCTGTGGAGGTGGTTGTCTCCCCGGTACCAGGCGCGGCCCCGGCCCCGGGCCCGCTGCGGCGGGTACACCGGCTTCGGAGTGGCTCCCGGTGTCCCGTACCGCAGGGTGACCGCGACTTCGTAGGCGAGCCCCTGCGGGGCCACCGTGTACGGGCCGAGGACGACGTGCCAGGTGCCGGGGCGGACGGGCCCGGCGAGGTAGCCGGGCGTGGCCCGTTCGGTGCCCACGAAGAACTCCGTGCGGGCGCCGCCCGACCAGCCGCGGAAGCCGGGCCCGCCCAGCGCGGTGCCGCGCTCGTCGAAGATGCCGATGTCGCAGGTGTTGCCCTGGGTGCCGGCGGGCACGGAGGGTCTGTCGTAGCTGTACGAGACGGCGATCTCACGGACGCCGCGCGGCACTTCGACGGGGAGATGGACGAAGTCCGGGGCGCCGACCGGCAGCCGGCCGGTGACCTTGCGCGTTTCCTCGCCGGGCCGGGGTTCCCGGCCTTCGGCGTGGGCGAAGCTCACGCCTTCGAGCGTAAGCGCGCTCACCGTTCCCGCGACAGCCGCCATCCTGAGTACGTCGCGCCGGTTCATCCCCGCCTCCTCGCGTGGGCCGTGTCGGCCCGTGCCGGTGCCGTGACTGCCGTGACCCACTGTTGTACGCCCGGGTGGCGGCCGGTGGAACACCCGCCGACGCGCGTGGCGGCCGGTACGCGAACACGCGTCGACACACATCGGCACACGTCTCGGCACACACATCGGCACACGTCTTGGCACACGTCTTGGCACACCTCTCGGCACGCGTCTCGACATACGTCGGAACACGACCGCGCGTGGTGCCCCGCGGCCGCCCCGCAGGGCATACCGTGGGTCACACGCGAGACGGCCGCGACGACGGAGGTGCCCCGGGATGCGGATCGCCACCACGATCTTTCTCACCGATGAGACGATCAGCCCGGTCCGGCTGGCCCATGAGCTGGAGCAACGCGGCTTCGCCGGGCTCTATCTGCCGCAGCACACCCACATTCCGGTGAGCCGCAAGACCCCCGCGCCGGCCGGTGACCCGCTGCCGCGCGAGTACGGCCGTGCCGTCGACCCCTTCCTGGCGCTCGCGCAGGCCGCCGCCGTCACCCACCGGATCGAGCTGGGGACCGGCGTGGCGCTGGTGGCCCAGCAGGACCCCATCATTCTGGCCAAGCAGGCGGCCACCCTGGACTTCCTCAGCGGCGGCCGGTTCACCCTCGGCGTCGGCTACGGCTGGAACGTGGAGGAGGCCGAGGACCACGGCGTCGACTGGGGCACCCGCCGGGAGCTGGTACGCGACAGGATGGCGCTGATGCGCGCGCTGTGGTCGGCGGAACCGACGGCCTACGACGGCGAATTCGGCTCGGTCCAGGCGAGCTGGGCGCACCCCAAGCCCGTCCGGCGCCCGCGCCGGCTCCAGGGCACCGACTCGCTGGTGGGGCCGCGCACCCTGATCGGCGGCGCGGCCGGGCCGAAGCTCTTCGCCCACATCGCCGAGTACGCGGACGGCTGGATGCCGGTGGGCGGCAGCGGACTGAGCGAGACGCTGCCGGAGCTGCGCCGGGTCTGGACGGCGGCCGGGCGGCCGGGGGAGCCGGAGGTCATGCCGTACGCCGTCCACCCCTCGGCGGGCAAGCTCGCGCACTACGCCGACCTGGGCATCGAGGAGGTCGCGGTCGGGCTGCCGGCGGCCCCCGAGGCGGAGGTGCTGAGGGCGCTGGACGCGCACGCGGAGTTCCTGTAGCCACAGTGGAAGCGGTGCCTCCGGGGCATTCCGGAGGATGCCTCCGTCTGACGTGACGAGAGGCACATGGAACGTCCGCTTCCAGTACATGGCGGTGTCGGTGTCCGCTCGTATGCTCGGACAATGACTTCGAGCGCACCGCGTCCCGAACAGCCGAACACCCCGGTCGCCCCGACCGCCAACGCCATGCGACGCGCGCTCAAACGCGCCCGCGACGGCGTCGCGCTGGACGTCACCGAGGCCGCCGTGCTGCTCCGGGCGCGCGGCGCCGACCTTACGGACCTGTGCGCCTCCGCCGCCCGGGTGCGGGACGCGGGCCTGGAGGCCGCCGGGCGGCCCGGCGTCATCACCTACTCCAAGAGCGTCTTCATCCCGCTCACCCGCCTCTGCCGCGACCGCTGCCACTACTGCACCTTCGCCACCGTCCCCGGCAAGCTCCGCCGCGCGGGCGAGGGCATGTTCATGTCCCCGGACGAGGTGCTGGCCATCGCCCGGCGCGGTGCCGAACTCGGCTGCAAGGAAGCGCTGATCACCCTCGGCGACAAGCCCGAGGACCGCTGGCCCGAGGCCCGTGAGTGGCTCGACGCCCACGGCTACGACGACACCATCGCCTACGTCCGCGCCGTCTCCATCCGCATCCTGGAGGAGACCGGCCTGCTGCCCCACCTCAACCCGGGCGTCATGACCTGGACGGACTTCCAGCGCCTCAAGCCGGTGTCGCCCTCCATGGGCCTGATGCTGGAGACCACCGCCCAGCGGCTGTGGAGCGAGCCGGGCATGCCGCACCACGGCTCGCCCGACAAGGAGCCCGCTGTCCGGCTGCGCCACCTGGAGGACGCGGGCCGCAGCTCCGTCCCCCTCACCAGCGGGCTGCTCATCGGCATCGGCGAGACGCCCGAGGAGCGCGCCGAGTCCCTGTTCGCCCTGCGCCGGATCTCCCGTGCCTACCACGGCATCCAGGAACTCATCATCCAGAACTTCCGCGCCAAGTCGGACACGGCTATGCGCCGCATGCCGGACGCCACCCTCGACGACCTCGTCGCCACCGTGGCCGTCGCCCGGCTCATCATGGGCCCCTCCGGCTGCCTCCAGGCCCCGCCCAACCTGGTGGACGACGAGTACGCCCGCCTCATCGGCGCCGGCATCGACGACTGGGGCGGCGTCTCCCCGGTCACCCCGGACCACGTCAACCCCGAGCGCCCCTGGCCCGCGATCGAGGAGCTCGCCGAGCGTTCGGCGGCGGCCGGCTTCCGCCTCAAGGAACGCCTCGCCGTCTACCCGGAGTTCGTCCAGCGCGGCGAGCCCTGGCTGGACCCCCGCATCCTGCCCCACGTCCGCGCCCTGGCCGACCCCGAGACCGGCCTGGCGAATGAGAACGCCGAGGTCAAGGGCATCCCCTGGCAGGAGCCCGAAGAGGTGTTCACCGCCTCCGGCCGTACGGACCTCCACCGCGCCATCGACACCGAGGGCCGCACCGCCGACCGCCGCGAGGACTTCGACGAGGTCTACGGCGACTGGGACGCGCTCCGCGAGGCCGCCGCCCCCGGCATGGCCCCCGAGCGCATTGACGGCGACGTCCGCGAGGCACTGCGACAGGCCGCCGACGACCCCACCCGGCTGACGGACGACCAGGCGCTCGCCCTCCTCCACGCCGACGGCCCCGCCCTGGACGCCCTGTGCCGCGTCGCCGACGACCTCCGCCGCTCCGTCGTCGGGGACGAGGTCACCTACATCGTCACACGGAACATCAACTTCACCAACGTCTGCTACACCGGCTGCCGTTTCTGCGCCTTCGCCCAGCGGCGCACCGACGCCGACGCCTACACCCTCTCGCTCACCCAGGTCGCCGACCGCGCCGCGCAGGCGTGGGACGTGGGCGCTGTCGAGGTCTGCATGCAGGGCGGCATCCACCCCGACCTGCCGGGCACCGCCTACTTCGACATCGCCCGCGCGGTGAAGGAGCGGGTGCCCGGCATGCACGTCCACGCTTTCTCGCCGATGGAGGTCGTCAATGGCGCGACGCGCACGGGCATGTCCATCCGGGAGTGGCTGACCGCCGCCAAGGAGGCCGGGCTCGACTCCATCCCCGGCACCGCCGCCGAGATCCTGGACGACGAGGTCCGCTGGGTCCTCACCAAGGGCAAGCTCCCCACGGCCACCTGGGTCGAGGTCATCAAGACGGCGCACGAGCTGGGCATCCGCTCGTCCTCCACGATGATGTACGGGCATGTGGACCAGCCCCGGCACTGGCTGGGCCACTTCCGGCTGCTCGCCGAGATCCAGCGGAGTGCGCTCGCCAAGGGCGTGGACGGTTTCACCGAGTTCGTCACCCTGCCCTTCATCCACACCAACGCCCCTGTCTATCTCGCGGGCATCGCCCGCCCCGGCCCGACCATGCGGGACAACCGCGCGGTCACCGCGATGGCCCGGCTGCTGCTTCACCCCCATATCCCCAACATCCAGACGAGCTGGGTCAAGCTGGGCATGGACGGCGCGGCGGAGATGCTCCGCTCGGGCGCCAACGACCTGGGCGGCACCCTGATGGAGGAGACCATCTCCCGGATGGCGGGCTCCTCGTACGGCTCGTACCGCTCGATCCAGGACCTCGTCGCGATAGCCGAGGCCGCCGGTCGCCCCGCGCGGCCCCGGACGACGCTCTACGGCGAGGTGCCGAAGGAACGGCAGGACGCCGCCCTCGCCTCGGACGGCCATCTGCCCACGCTGCTGCCGGTGCTGGACGGCAGCGAATGATCTTCGTTCGTACAAGTGTTGCGGTTCTGTCGCGGACCGCCGATCCGGCGGCGACAGTGCCCGCATAAGGTGTCCCGCATGTCTTGGCCCCAGAACCCCCCACAGCCGCAGCAGCCCGAGCAGCCGCAGAACCCCTCGACGCCGCCGCAGGGCGGCTTCGGCCCGCCGCCCACTTGGGGCCCGGACGGCGATGGGCACGCCCAGCCCACGATGATCTCCCAGCCCGCCGTACCGCCGCCGCCCGGCCCCGCGCAGGGCGGCGCCCCGGGCGCGGTCCCGCCGCCCCCGCCGCCCGCCCCGGGCCCGGTGCCCGGCGCCCCGGGGCCCGTCCCGGGTGCCCAGGGTCCCGGCGCGCCCGGCCCGGTCCCCGGCCCCGGCACGGCCCCGCCGCACGGAATGCCCCCGGCGCCGATGGCCCAGCAGCCGTGGCCGCCGCAGCCGCAGGCCCCCCACGGCCAGGCTCCTCAGGGTCAGGCGCCTTACGGCCAGGCTCCCCACGGCCAGGCCCCTTACGGTCAGGCCCAGGGCCCGCAGACCGGGAAGAGCAACAAGACGCTGATGGCCGTCATCGGCGGCGTCGTGGCGCTCGCCGTCATCGGCGGCGGCGCGTACTTCGCCCTCAGCGGCAACAGCGGCGGTGACGACGACAAGAAGAACGACAAGCCCCAGGCCGGCCAGTCCCAGTCGCAGGCCCCCGCCGCGCCCGGGCAGCCGGACAAGCCGGCGGACGGCGGCGCCTCGGCCGGCCCGTCCGCCCAGCAGCCCACCGTCGCCGGGTGGCAGACGCAGCTCCGCGCGGAGCACTACTTCCAGTACGACGTGCCGGGCAAGGCCGACAAGTGGAAGGTCTTCCCCACCGACACGGCCATCTCGTACACCGAGGACGGCAAGCCGGTCGTCGTGATGACCGGTACGTCCAACTACAAGGAGGGCGGCTGCTCCTCGCAGCCCAACCCCGACGCCTTCGGCGAGGCCGGCCAGGGCCAGCTCGCCACGGTGGGCACCACCGGCGGCGGCAAGGACGGCGACCTCAAGACGAACGCCCGCAACTGGGCGGGCAACTGGGGCTTCATGGCCTACGGCGGCAAGGACCACAAGCCCAAGCTGGAGTTCACCGACGAGAAGGAGTGGAAGCACAACGGCATCGACGGCTGGACGGCGACCGCCAAGGTCACCGTCACCAACCGCCCGAGCGCGTGCGTGCCGCCCACCGCGATCGTGAAGTCCATCGCCCAGAAGATGCCCGACGGCACCTTCCACGGCTGGGTCATCTACGCGGACCAGGGCGTCCCGGACGCGCTCACCGAGGCCCAGATCGACAAGATCATGAACACGGTGCGCCCGGCCAAGGGGCCTGGCGCGTAATCGCCTTCGGCCCGGCGTCCGGGACGCCGGGCCGGCCGCGGCGCACTACAGTGCCGTACCGGCATGTGCCGTACCGACACGGCGCTGTGCCGACGTGACGCTGTGCCGACATGGCGCCGTGCCGACCGACGCGGGCCCCGGTGAACGGGGCCCGCGGCCCGCTCGCCCCTCGCCCGTCCAGGAGGCCGGACACGTGACCACGACCGCCGCGGCGGGTACCGCCGGAGCCCCCGGGCCCCTTCCCCGGGGCCGGGCCGAACAGCAGGACTTCCGCTCCCGGGTGCGCGGCTGCCTGCTCGGCGGGGCGATCGGGGACGCGCTGGGCGCGGGCATCGAGTTCGACTCCCTGGAGGCGATCCGCGCCGCGCACGGCCCCGCGGGCGTGACCGACTACGTGCCCGCGTACGGCCGGCGCGGCGCCGTCACCGACGACACCCAGATGACGCTCTTCACGGTCGAGGGGCTGATCCGGGCCCACGTCCGCCGTGACACCGGCGCCTGGCACCCGCCGGCCGACGTCCACCGCGCGCATCTGCGCTGGGCCGCCACACAGGAGGGCTGGGGCCCCGACGAACGGGTGCGGGACGCGGGCTGGCTCGCCGGACAGGAGTGGCTCTACGCACGGAGGGCCCCCGGCAACGCCTGCCTCTCCGGCCTCGCCGACCACCGGATGGGCACCCTGGCCGCGCCCAAGAACCCGGACTCCAAGGGCTGCGGCGCGGTGATGCGCTCCGCGCCGTTCGGGCTGCTGGCGGACTGGGCCCCCGGCCTCGTCCTCCAGCTGGCCGACGAGTGCGCGGCACAGACCCACGGTCACCCCACCGGCCGGCTCTCGGCCGCCGCCTTCGCCGTCATCGTGCACGGCGCGGTACGGGGCGAGCCGCTGGAGGCCGCCGCCGTGCGGGCCCTGGAGATGCTGGCGGCCCGGCCCGGCCACGAGGAGACCACCGCCGCGCTGCGGGGCGCCCTGGCCGCCGTCAGGCAGGGCCCGCCCTCGGCCGAGCGGCTCCGGTCGCTGGGCGAGGGCTGGGTGGCGGAGGAGGCCCTGGCGATGGGG
Organism: Streptomyces sp. NPDC001678; assembly: GCF_042892945.1. Classification (NCBI taxonomy): domain Bacteria; kingdom Bacillati; phylum Actinomycetota; class Actinomycetes; order Kitasatosporales; family Streptomycetaceae; genus Streptomyces; species Streptomyces sp. NPDC001678. The sequence continues at coordinate 268,189 of NZ_JBIAUP010000006.1, forward strand.
CTGTACTGCGCGCTGGTGGCCGAGGACGTCCGTCACGGCCTGCTGCTCGCGGTCAACCACGGCGGGGACTCGGACTCGACGGGGTCGATCTGCGGCAACCTCCTGGGTGCCGTGCACGGGGAGACCGCGCTGCCGCCCGGGTGGGTGGCGGAGCTGGAGGGACGGGGCACGATCCTGGAACTCGCCGACGACTTCGCCATGGAGCTCACCCAGGGACCCGCGCTGCACGGCCCGCCCGGCGCCGCCTCGTCGGCGGCCTGGCTGGCGCGGTATCCCCGGGCGTAAGCAATGGCCCGGACCGTAAGGCCCGGACCGTAATGGCCCGGACAGGTGCTTCGATTCTGTGCCGGGCATGGCGGAGCCCTCTCGGCCGGGACGGGATGCCAGGCGACAAGAGGGCTCTCTGCGGAAATATCGATACGGCGGATTTGCGTCGCAGTGCCGGGTGATCCGCGTCAACGCGGTCGGTCAGAGGGACTGCGCGCTGTCGCCGACGACCGTCACGAAGGCGGACCAGGACTCCGAGGAGAAAGCGAGGGCGGGGCCCTGCGGGTCCTTGGAGTCACGGACCGCGATGGACCGCACGAGCGGGGAGGCGACCTCGACGCAGTCGCCGTGGGCCAGCGAGTAGGAGGACTTCCGCCACGTGGTCTTTCCCTGCTGAATCGCCATGAATTGCTCCGATGCCTATGAGTGCTGCCTGGTACGGCCGGGAATCGCCCGGGTGTCGGCCGAAGACGGCCGGGAACCCACTGGCCGGACCGGTGGGGCCGGTGTCCCGACGCGATCGACGTTACGCGCCAACATCACCTGATGAATGGCCCGTTCACTCGACCGGATGGCATATATCCATCACCCCTTCCTTCACAGTGGGAAGGGGTGTACGGTCCCGCCCCCGCATCTCAGGGCTGCTTGCCCGGCCCCTCCGTCCGGCCGTCCCGCGCCCAGTCCTCCGCGACCTGGAGGATGAACCGCCGTGAGTCCTCGGCGTTGAGCGCCTGCATCCGCAAATGCTCATACATCACGCTGTACGCCTGGACGTCGTTGGGCTTCTCCAGGTACAGATCGCTGGTGATGCCCTCCAGGTAGACGGTGCTCGCGTCCTGCGGATCGTGGAACTCGAGGATCGAGAACTTCCCGTACATGCCCGGGTGCGCGCCCACCGCGTACGGCAGCACCTGCACGGTGATGTGCGGCTGGAGGCTGAACTCCACCAGATGCTCCATCTGTTCGCGCATGATGGTGCTGTTTCCGACGATCCTGCGCAGCGCGGACTCGTCGATGACCGCCCACAGGCGCAGCGGGTTCTCCGGGTCCGTGATGCGTTCCTGACGGCGCATCCGCACCTGTACACGCCGTTCGACGTCCGCCGCGGTGGCCTCCGGCCACGATCCCTCGGTCACGGCGTTGGCGTAGTTGGGCGTCTGGAGCAGCCCGGGCACGAGCGACGCCTCGTAGACGCGCAACGACGCCGCGTCCGTCTCCAGTCCGATGTAGACGCTGTACGGGATGTCGCCGAACGCATGCCACCAGCCTTGCTGTCGTGACTCCTTCGCCATCTGCATCAGCGAATCGACGATGCGGTGATCCTCGACGCCGTACACGCCGCACAGATCGCGGACGTCGCGTTGGCTGATGCTGCGGCGGCCGTTCTCCAGCCGGCTGATCTTCGACTGCGAGACCAGGAGCCGCTCGGCCACCTCCTCGGCGGTCATGCCCTTGAGCTCACGGAGCTTGCGTAGCTCCTGCCCCAATCGGCGCCGCCTTACGGTGGGGTTGACACTGGACGCCACGGGACGCACCTCCGGCTCCGTCATGCTGCTGTCTCCTGCTCCGGCAGCCTGCCACCACCGGCCGGGGCGGCGCTGGAAAATGCTTACACCGGGTCCGCTTGTGGTGACCCTGATGCGGATGCGCGTGACGTAGTCGCGACTACGTACACGACCGCACGGGCGCGCGTCTGTGCGCGCGTACGCGTGCGTGACGCTCACAGGACGCGCACGCGGGGCGGCGGGGCCGTGCCACCGTCCTCGGACGGTGCGGCCCGCCGCCCCGCGCTGCTGCGGCTCCCGGACCGGGGTCAGGGGGACCGCGGTGCGGTCGATGGAGCGGAAGTGGTGCCTGGGATTGTGCGTGGGGTTGTGCCTGGGACTGTGCGTTGGGCTGTGCACGAAGTTGTGCCGGGGGTGGTGCCGGCGGTGGTACGACGGTGGTCAGCGGCTGCGGAACCGTTTCACGAGGCGCCCGCGCGGGCCATGACCCCACCGCGGTGCGGGGTCGCCCGGCCCGTGCCGACCGTGCCGACCGTCGCCGGCTCGACCGGCGCCCGTACGGCCGCGCGACGGCCCGAACCGCCGCCGCCCGCCGGGCCGGCCGTGGCCGGCGCCCGGCGCGGTTGCGCCGCGACCCCGTTCTGCACGTCCATCACGGCGTGCGCGACGAGCCCGCCCATCGGGTCGTGCCGGATGAGGTCGCGCAGCCGGGACCGTGAGGAACGGCCCTCGTTGCCCGGGTAGAGGTGCTTGCCCAGGCCGACCGCGTGGGCCAGGGCGGCGAGCGCGGCCGTCCGCGGGTCCGGCGGGACGCCGGTGCGGATCGCGCTGTCCAGCCGGGCCCTGATCTCCCGGCTGATCGCCGTGTCCGTCGCCTGGTAGCGCGTGGTCGGCAGCACCCCGCACATCTGGCCCGCCACGGCATGCACCATGCCGCACCGCTCCAGGTGCGTGAGATACGTCTGACGCAGCCCCAGCCGGGGCCCGCCGATCCAGTGGACGGCGCGCACCGGGCTGCCGCGGCGGCGCAACAGCTCGAGCGCGGTGTCCAGGGTCGGATCACCAGTCGGCCGTGGGTGCACCACGGCGATACGATCCCCGTCTGGGGCTATCCGTCCGGCCAGAGCCAGCTCCACGAGCTGCGCTCCGGCGAGACCGAGGTCGAGCGACTGCGGCTGCGCCGTGGTACCCGTGGCCGGGTCCAGGGCGAGCAGCAGAAGCTCCTCCGGAATTGTTCTGCGGCTCCTGCCCATCCATGCCTCCCCGCGTGGATGAGTGACAGGGTGACCCCTCTCACATTGGTCTGTCGAGAGCGCGTGGTGGCTTCGGGTGGGAACCGGTAGGTATGTCGTCTCGTCTTGCACGTGGGTGAAGGCGGACACCGCTCTGTGACCCGCTAGCTGTGCCCTGGCGCGACGGCGGCAGAGGACACTGATAGACGTTGAGACAATCCGGGCTGCGGGGCGCTTGTCGTCCCGCCTCGGTGTACGTGCGCGGAATTCGAGGAGGCATCGGTGGCGGGCGAGTCCCCCGGCAAGTCGGAGCAGCGGAAGTCGTCGGGGGAGACGACTCGCACCACTGGTACGACCGGCAATGAACGCGACCCCCGGCTCGGAGTCTTCCGGGCCGCCACGGACACGGCCGAGGACCGTGCGGACGGTAGGACGGGCGGCAAGGCGGACGACAAGTCCGGCGCGTCCGGCGGTTCTGACGGCTCCGATGGCTCCGATGGCTCGGGCGAGGGCCGGCAGCCCCGCGAGGACGCGTCGGCGGCGGCCAAGGCCGATTCCGGTGCCTCTCGTACCTCCGGTGCCTCTGGTGCCTCCGGTGTCGATGCGGCTGCGAAGGCCGCTGAGTCGGCCGAGCCCGCCGGGAGCGGGAGCGGCGGCGGCAAGGGCGACGCCCGGCTGAAGGCCGCCGTGGCCGCCTGGGTGGCGGGCGAGGACGAGGACGGCCCGGAGGCCGGTGCCGAGGCCGACGCCGCAGGTGAGAAGCCGTCGGCGGGCCGCGCCGACGCCACTGCGGACGCCCCTGCCGGTAAGGCCGCTGACGCCCCGGCAGGAGCGCCGCGTACGGCGAGGGACGCCGCGGACGGCCCCGCGTGGGCCAAGCGGGCCGATGCGACTGCGGATGCGACTGCGAAGGCCGGGTCCGACGACGACGCGGCCGCCGACGCGGAGGGCGAGTCCGGCGCCGACCAGGCGACGGCCGTCTTCCGTACGGTCCGCCCGAAGACGGACCCGAAGACGGACCCGAAGACGGACGAAACCGGCGGCGACACGGCCGCCGAGGCGAAGAAGCCCGCTGCCGTGGACAAGGCCACCGCTGTCTTCGGCGCGGTGCGCCCGAAGGCGGACGCCGCCGCTGACGACGCGTCCGTGGACGGGAAGAAGCCCGCTGCCGAGGGTGAGAAGGACGGCAAGGACAAGTCCGGCGCCGACCAGGCGACGGCCGTTTTCCGTGCCGTGCGCCCCAAGACCGACGCTCCCAAGACGGACGCCGCCAAGCCCGACAACGGCGACCAGCCGACCGAGCTGCTGAAGGCCCCGACCCCGCAGCCGGCGCCCGGTGGCGAGCGCAAGAGCCAGTTCGTCCCGCTGAAGAAGGACGACGAGGCCGCGCCCGCCGAGCAGGCCGCCAAGGCACCTGCCAAGGCCGCCCCGGCCGTGGCGAAGCCGCAGCCCGCGAAGCCGCAGTCCGCGACGCCCGGGCCGGCGAAGGCCGCGCCCGGGAAGTCGCAGGTCCCGCCGCCCCCGGGCCGTCCCGCAGGCCCGGCCGCCGCCCCGGACCCGGCCGCGCCGCTCGACCTGCTCGCGCAGCTGACGAACACTCCGCCGCCGCCGGAGACGCCGCTGCGCACGACGCTGCGGCGGGTGAAGATCTGGACCCCGCTCGTGGTCCTGCTCGGCATCATCTTCGTGGTGGTTCAGATGTTCCGGCCGTTGCCGGCCCCCAATCTGATGCTTGCCGGCAAGTCGTCGTTCGTCTTCTCCGGAGAGAAGCCGTCCCTCCCCTGGCCTACAGAGGGCCAGGCAGTCGTGGACGTCGATGGACTCGGCCGGGTCGGCTCGTACGGCGAGATGAAGCCGCTCCCCATCGGCAGCGTTGCCAAGGTGATGACCACCTACCTCATCCTGCGGGATCACCCGCTGAAGCCGGGCGACAACGGGCCGCTGATCGATATCGATCAGAAGGCCGAGGACGATTTCGTCAACGGTGACAAGGAAAACGAGTCCGTTGTCGAGGTCCACAAGGGTCAGCAGATTTCCGAGAAGGAGGCTCTGCAGGCCGTCATGCTGCCGTCGGCGAACAATGTCGCACGGCTGCTCGCTCGCTGGGATGCTGGTTCCGAGGAGGCGTTCATCAAGAAGATGAACGACACCGCCAAGGAGCTTGGTATGACCCACACCACCTACACCGACGCCAGTGGTCTGATGGAGAGCACCGTCAGCACAGCTGAAGATCAGGTGAAGCTGGGGAAGAAGGCTATGCAGGACTCGATCTTCCGGGAGATCTCCAAGGCGATCCAGTACAACTCGACCACTGCCTCCGGATCGAGCAGCCGCGAGGCTTATCAGAAGGTGCAGCGCAACTTCAACAAGCTGGTGCCCGCGTACGGTGTCGTTGGCATCAAGACCGGTTCGACGACCAAGGCGGGAGGTAACTTGCTCTTCGCCGCGGAAAAGAAGGTCGGCCTCTCCACCCAGCTGATCATCGGCGCGGTCTTCGGACAGCACAAGGCGCCGATCATCGACACTGCGACCGGTCACAGCAAGGACCTCATCCTGGCGACGGGCAAGATGCTGTCCACCAGCACTGTTGTGAAGAAGGGCGACGTCGTCGGCCATGTGGACGACGGCCTCGGCGGCCGCACCCCGGTTGTCGCGACCAAGGACCTCACCGTCGCCGGTTGGCCCGGCCTCAAGGTCGACCTGAAGATCAGGCCCCTGGAGACGACCGTGCCGCACACGGCGAAGTCCGGCACAGAGGTCGGATATCTCTCGGTCGGCAGCGGCATGGGCGCGGTGAAGGTGCCGGTGGCACTGCAGAAGAACCTCGCCGAGCCGTCGTTCGGCGCGAAACTGACACGAGTCTCCTGACGGGTGGACATGGGCCGGGCCCCGGTACGCGCTGGCGTGTACCGGGGCCCGGTTGTGTTGCGGGGGCTTGGTCGCAGTGACCCAAGCCGCTATGCGCGTCGGTTCTCAGCAGTCTCCGGCGAACCGCACCGAGGCGTTGTTGTTGTACGTGTTGTCCAGATTGCTGGCCTCGCGGTAGTTGAACATGTCCATGGGGCCGCTGTAGTTGGAGTTGTAGTACACCCGGACGGTCATGCATACGTTGGAGACAGCGGATGCCGCGTGGTTCTTGACACTTACGCCCTGGCCGTTTCCGCGGCTGGTGAACGTGTATCCGGAGAGGTCCGACGCGTTGCTCTGCATTGCGTTGTGGGAGCCCTGCTGGTTCGAGTTGTAGAAGAAGCAGAAGTGGCTTTCCTCGCAGTCGCCGGCACTGGCCTGCGCGGTGGTGGCGAGGGTGGGGACGAGCAGGGCAGCGCCCAGGGCCGCTGCGGCGAGCTTAGGGGTGCGCTTCATTTCTTTCGGTCCTCTCTTTACGGTCGTCCATGGCGTGTGTGCAGTCCCCAGGTATGTCTGGGAAAGGGTGGGCGTGCCAGGACGTAAAAGTGTCGGCCCACTGCTTCACTGATCGCGGAGTACGCTCGCGGCTTTGGTGAGCTGTTCGTTCTTTGCCGTCAATGCCGCGGCGAAGTCAGCTCGTTGCCGTGCGATCAGTTCCTTTTGCAAGGAAGTCTCGACCGTGAACCATATTCCGATCAGGTTCACTTGCTGCTTGCAAGCCACGTCGGCAGTCGCCACTTGACGCTCCGGCTGCGTGGGTGAGTTCCCCTGGAAGCGGCCGTCGCTGATGGCCGCCAAGGGGTCGGGATAGGAGTAGCCCTTCCCCTTCATGCAGCTGGACCATGCTTCGAATGCCTGCTTCACTTGCGGCACCGACCGGCTGGCGGTAAAAGTCTGGAAGTTGGCCTGCTGGGCCACATCGCTCGAGCCCAGTTTTCCGGAGCCGACCAATTCCTTCTTCGCCTCGTCGTAGCAGCCGCCGGGCGGTACTGTCACACCGTTGACCCGGAGCGTGCTGTCACCCTCGCCGGCGTTTTCCTGAGAGCGCCCGGTGAGCACTTGCTGCTGCTCGGCGGAGAGCTTGGGCTGGTGGGCCGGGTGGGTGCGCGGGTCGCGGTCGCCGAGGTGGTATCCGTTGGCAGCTGCCTCGGTCTTGTCCGTCACCCCGTACCGGCGCTCCATGAGGGTGCGCGGTCCGGTCGGCGGGCCCGGCGGGTTGATCTCGTAGTCGAGGCCGAATCGGCGTAGGCACTTCTTGCGCAGCGCGGCGCCGGCTCTGGCCATTTTTTCCGAGTCTTCATCGGAAAAGAGATAGGTCTCTATCGGGAGATGCAGATCAACGCTCGGCAGAAGTTCTGGAGCGTGTGTTTCCTCTACCGCCTTGGGAGTGGATTGATGAGATGAGCCGCAGCCGGTCAGGAAAAGGCATATGGCGCCGGTCAGGCCGACCAGTTCCGTTCGCAGGTTGTGGCTGATTGTTTGTCGGCTCATGACTGAACCCGTCCCCCTGAAAATGGCCCGGTATTTCGTTCCTCGATACCGGGCTCGCGTCGGTATTCAAGCATGATTTCGCGATGTTGATCAAGGTGATTCCCGGCAGTCTTGAGGGGGGTGGGTGCAATATACATTGAAGCGGGTATAGTGGATCAATCAACTCGCTTCTGGTAAAAATCGGCTTGGTGGAAACTTTCCCGTGGGCGCCGGGCGGCCCGGATAGCGGCCCGGTGTCGGAGCGCCAGCGGCCGGGCCGTGGGGCCGGCCGCGTGGTGCCACTACCCTCGAAGGGCCGCACGGACCGACTCACCGTGCCGCCCGCTGCCGAGGTGATCCGGGTGTGCGTGAAGAATGGGTGACGATGACCTGGGGGGAAGACGGGGAGAGCCGCAGTGACCACCGTGGGACCGGCGCGGGCCGGTACGCCGGGAGAGCCCGGCAGTCCGGACGGGAGCACCCGCTCCGGACATGACGACCAAGACGGCCGGAGTAGGCCAGGTCGGCGACCGTCGTGGGCCGTCGTCCCGCACCACGCCAAGGGCGGGCGCTACGCCGCGCTCACCGGGACGGTCGGGATCACCCTCTTCGTGGCCGCCGCCCTGCACATCCTGTGGATCTGCATCTTCGCCAACAGCGGTGGCGATCTCGCCGCGCAGGACGCGTGGGCGGAGTTCGCGCTCCAGCACCCGGCCTCGGCGTACAACCTCGCCTGGTACGGCGGGATGCACCCGGTCTCTTACAGCGTCGTCTCGCCCTACATCATGGCCGCGATCGGCGTGCGCACCACGATGATGATCGCGGGTACGGTCTCGGCCGGCCTGATCGCGCTGCTGCTGGTCCGCAGTCGTGTCGTGCGCAGACCGCTGTGGCCGGCGCTCTACGGCACGTTCGCGCTGATGTGCAACGCCATATCGGGCCGGGTGACCTTCGGGCTCGGCGCGATGTTCGGGCTGGCGGCGGTTGCCATGATCTTCGCGTGGCCGGTGCGCTGGCGCTCCACGGGCCGATATCGCTGGGCGCGGGCGGCGCTGGCGGGGATGATGGCGGGGCTGGCGACGGCGTCGAGCCCGGTGGCCGGCCTGTTCGTCGGCATCGTGGCGGCGGCGCTGTGGCTGGGCCGGCGCCGGCCCGCGGCGTACGCGCTGGGGGTGACCCCGGTGCTGGTGGTGGCGCTGTCGGCGTGGCTGTTCCCGTTCTCCGGGCAGCAGCCCATGGCCTTCGCCTCGGCGATCCTGCCGCTGCTCGCCGGGATCTTCGGCTTCTTCATGACGCCCTCGTCCTGGCGCACGGTACGGGCCGTGTCGGCGCTCTACGTCCTGGGCGTGCTGCTGGTCTGGCTGATCCCCTCGCAGATCGGCACGAACATCTCCCGGCTCGGCATGGTCTTCGGCGGTGTGGTGCTGGTCGCCGCGCTGACCGGGATGGAGGTGCCGCCGAGGGCCGAGCTGATCGGGCGGGGCCGGGCCTGGCTCGCGACCGTGCTCGCCATACTGACCATCACGGGCTGGCAGCTGGCCAACTCCATCAGCGACATCATCCACACCACCCCCGCCGCCTCCTGGGCCCGGGAGCTCGCCCCCCTCGTGGACCAGCTCCAGAAGCTGGACGCGGCGGGCGGCCGGGTCGAGGTCGTCCCGGCCCGCAGCCACCGCGAGGCGTCGGCCCTGGCCCCGTACGTCAATCTCGCGCGCGGCTGGAACCGGCAGGCGGACCTCAAGCGGAATCCGCTCTTCTATGAGGAGGGCATGCTCACCCCGGACAGCTACCGCGCCTGGCTCGGCCGCTGGGCCGTGGCCTATGTGGTGCTGCCCAAGGACGAGCCGGACAACGCGGCCGTCGAGGAGGCCAAGCTCGTCGAGAGCGGCCAGCCGTATCTGCGCGAGGTCTGGTCCGACGACAACTGGCGCGTCTTCGCCGTGAAGGACCCCACGCCGCTCGCCGACCCGCCCGCGGTGGTGGATCGCTCGGACGCCGAGGGGCTGACCGTCACGGTGGACAAGCCGGGCCCGGTGCTGATCCGCGTCCCCTACTCGCCGTGGCTGGGCCTGGTCGACGCGCAGGGCAAGGACATCCAGCCCCCCAAGGCCGGGCCGGGTGGCGAGCCGCCGGTCAATGTCAGCGGGTGTCTGGCCAAGCAGGTCCAGGAGCCCCGAGCGGGCCAGCCGGAGGACGACTGGACCCTGCTGCGGGCCCCGCACCCCGGTACGTACCGGATCGTGGCCAAGTACAAGCTGCCGCGCGGCACGGGCTGCCCGGACGACCTGGCGCGGTAGCGCTTCGCCGGAAGCGAGGGCGTACGGCTGCGGGCCGTCCGTGGCTGGTCGCGCCCACGCGGCGGTAGCCGCACATCAACACTGCCCCGCGCCCCTTCGGGGCACGGACCTCGAACGGGTGACCGAGAGTGTTCTCTCGGTCACCCGTTCGCAGTCTCGGCGGGGAGGCCGTCCGGATGATCTCGCGCCCCCGGGATGACCTGCCCATACGGCCCCGCCCCCGGTCGCCCCGGGCCGTCGGTGGCCCGTTCCGCCGGGTGCGGGCCCCTTCGGGCGCGGTTTCCCTCGGCAGAGAGGAGCGCGGCATTCCGACTCCCGCTGCGGCACATCGGCGTGCCGCGCCCGCGCTCACGGAGGAAGCATGCGTAACGCACGAGTGCTCGCCGGGGCCGCGCTGACCATAGCCGCGCTGGGGACGGCCGCCGCCCCCGCGCTCGCCGCCGATCACTTCGGAAAGCTCGAGGTCACCCCGGGTACGGTCCAGTCGGGCGCCACGGTCACGGTGAACACCACCGTCTGCGGTCCCGACGGCAAGGGCACGGGCGACGCGAGCGCCGTGGGCGGCCCGGCGTCGTTCGAGCTGAAGCCGGGCACGCACAAGGAGGACGTGGTCGGCCAGTTCATGGTCCCGAAGTCGGCGAAACCCGGCACCTACGGGATCGGCGCCAAGTGCGCCAACGGCAAGGAGGCCACCGGCGACCTGGTCGTCAAGGCGGGCGCGGGCACGAAGAGCTCGCCCTCCGCCGCCCCGAGCATGTCGCCCATGACCCCGAAGGGCGGCATGAAGACCGGCGTCGGCGGCACCAGCGACGACTCCGGCACCGCCGAGGTCATCGCCGGCGCGGCCGTCCTGGGCACGTCGGCGGTCGTCGGCGTCTGGTTCCTGCGGCGCCGCGGCGGCGGCGACCGGCCCGACCAGCCCGACCAGGCCTGACCGGACCGAGGACCGAGGACGGTTCCCGGTGCCGGCCGGACCGCCCCTGGGCCCCCGGACGCGCGCGCTGCGCCCGGGGGCCGGGGGCCCGGCCCCCGGCGAGGCCCCCGGCGCGGGGCGGTGGGCGAGCGCGTGCCTGCGCACGTCCCGCCCGAGCACGTCCCGCCCGCGCACGCCCCGGCCCCATGGCTCGCGCGACTCGCGCCACAAGACCGCGCTCGCCGTCGTCCTGGCGGTGGCACTGCTGGCGGGCAGCTGGCTGATCGAGCACGGGGCGAAGGACCAGAAGCCGCCCCCGCAGCCGTCCCGGGCCCAGGCGTTCCCCACCCCGGGGGAGCCACTGCTCGGCCCGCGCCGCGACGACCACGCCGTACCGCCCCTGCCGTCGGCCGCGCCCACGCGCGTCCGCATCCCCGGCATCCAGGTCGACGCGCCCATGACCCCCCTCGGCCTCGGCCCCGACGGCACCCTCGCGAGCCCCCCGGAGGACGACGGCAACCTCGCCGGCTGGTACGCGGGCGGCACCCCGCCCGGCGCCGCCGGCACCGCCGTCGTCGCCGGCCACGTCGACCTGGCCAACGGCCCGGCCGTCTTCTACAACCTCGGCGCGCTGAAGAAGGGCGACACGGTGGAGGTGGCGCGGGCGGACGCGCTGACGGCCGTCTTCACGATCGACGCGATCGAGGTCTACGACCGGGCGGACTTCCCCTCCGAGAAGGTCTACGGGACGGTCGGCCCGCCGGGCCACGGGCGGGCGGAGCTGCGCGTGATCACTTGCGGTGGGGGCTTCTCGGCGGAGGCGGACGAGTACTTGGGCAACGTGGTCGTGTACGCGCACCTGACGGGGGTCCGGCACCCTCCGGGGCTGCTGAGCTGAGGGAGGGGGCCGGTGCCCGTGCCGGGCGCGCTTGTCAGTGGGCGTCGCGCTGGTGGACGCCCATCGCGGTCGTCATCCGCGCGGCTTCCTGACGGTCGTCGACGCGCAGGGCGGCGGCGCGGCGGCGCTTGATGTCCCAGCATTCAGCGCAACGGGGAGCCGGTGGTTCGGGAGGATTTCCGCTGGCGGAGGCCAGCCGCTGCCTGCTCTGCTGGTTGGCGTCGGCCACCTTCGCGCGCAGCGCGTCGCCGTGAGCGGTGCTGTCGGTCACCGGACCGCCTCCGTGTCGTGGTGCGGCACGCGGGGGCGGAGGTCGATGCCGTGCGCGGTGATCCACACCCAGTACGACGCGTCGTCGACGGGCCGGGGCTGGGTCTGCGGCGGCGCCGCGAGCCCCGCGCAGGTGGGGCACGTACGGTCGCCGCCCGCGCGGGAGTTGTTCGTACGGAAAACCGCCCTCGCCCACGCGAGCCACCGGCGGATAAGGTCATGCATTGCTGACGCTCCTATCTAGCGTTGGCCACGCCCCCGGACCGGTCGCTCGGTCGCGGGGGTACTGCGTGTGGCGTGTCCTCTGCCTGACGAAGACAAGGGGCGCCGGAGCCCCCTGCGGTCAGTGATCAGGCGGTTACCAGGATTGAGGGCAGGGGCATACCCTCACCAGGGGAGACGTGTGCACAACTCGCGGATGGTGACGGGCGGTTGTTCGATGATGGAACGCGAACAGGGGGATCGGCTGACGGCACGGCAGGTCCTCGGGGCGATGATTGAGCACCTCAGGAGGCGCGAGGGGCTGTCACTTCGAGACCTCGCGGAGGAGACGCGCTACGGCCACACCTACATCCACAGGGTGGAAAACGGTGGGCAGTTGCCGTCCGATGCCCTGACTGTCGCGTTGGATCGGCGTTTCGACATGGGCGGAACGCTCGTCAAGCTGCTGGAGGCAGCCCGTGAGGGCTCGGTGCAGGAGTACGGTCGCAAGGCGGCCGAGAGGGAAGCGCAGGCCGAACGCATCCAGGTTTTCACCAGCAGTACGGTCCCGGCGCTGCTGCAAACGGAGGACTATGCGCGGGCGCTGCTCCACACGGCCCGCCCCAAGGCTCCCAGTGGCGACTTCGATAAAGCCGTGGCGATGCGGATGGAGCGTCAGCGTGTGTTCAGCCGTGAGGAGCCGCCACCGTATTGGGCGGTCATGGACGAGGCGGCGCTCAAGCGGCCGGTCGGCGGAAGCGGGGTCATGGCCGACCAGCTCAGTCATGTCCTGAAGGCCGCCGAGAATCCGGACGTCACTGTTCAGGTACTACCCTTCGAGCGAGGCGAATATTGGATGCTCGGCGGCAGCTTGACGCTTCTCACCGCACCCAACGGAACGATGCTGGCCTACGTCGAATCGTTCGGATCGGGCGAGTTGGTGGAGTCTCCCAAGCGAGTGGTGGAGCTTTCGCAGCGGCTCGATGCGGTAAGGGGTTTGGCCCTGCCGGAGCGCGAATCGCTGGAGCTCGTCCGTACGTACATGGAGGATTACCAGTGCCCGACATAGCCGGTGCCGACAAGGCGCGATGGCGAAAATCCAGCTACAGCGGTTTGGAAAACGACTGCGTCGAAGTCGCCGATGGCTTACCCGGTGTTGTTCCTGTTCGTGACAGCAAAAGCCCCCACGGTCCCGTCCTTGTTGTGGAGGCCGGTGCATGGTCGGCATTCGTCGCCGCGATCGATGAAATCGTCACGGTGGCCGAGCGATGACCCCCGATGGCATATGGCGCAAGAGTTCCTACAGCAGCGGGAACGGCCAGTGTTTCGAGATCGCAGTCTGGCAGGGGGTGGTGGCAACCCGCGACAGCAAGGACTTAACCCGCTCCCCACTGACCTTCGGCGTGGGCGCCTGGTCGGCGTTCGTCGCCGGCCTCCGGGCCGGGGGGTTCGGGGCCGGCGGCTGAGGCGCCCCGAACCGTCCGGCGGGCCCCGGCCGCGTCCCGGAACGCTACGGCTGGATCTCCAGCTGAACCCCGTTGCCGCCACCCCGGAGGCCGGACGTGAGGCAGTCCGTGGGGAGTTCGTGGGGCGGTCCGGTGACGGTGCGCCGTACCAGGTGGCCCTTGCCGCGTCCCTCCTTGACGTGGCCCGACTGTTCAAGGATCAGAAGACCGGCGGCGCGGGCGGTCGTCGCGCTGTCGTAGACGATCAGTGACTTGTGGCCGTCGGCGTAGTGGACGGATTCCACTCCGTTCCCACCGGCCAGCTCGATGCACACCGGTTCCGGCAGGTCAGAGTCGAAGGAGCCGGTGGCCGGGACGGTGTGGCCGGGGGCGATGGTGCAGGAGTCGTACCTGATGTCCGCGTGGACGTGGGATGGATGGGGTGTGAGGGTGAGCGGCGGGTCGTAGTGGCTCATGCTGCTGCCCGTGCAGGTGATGCCCCAGCGTCCGTCACCGCCCCAGCGTCCGCCGCCACCCTCGCCCGTCCCGGCCTGGCCGGCCGGTGCCCACACCACCGATGAGCCCACCAGTAGCAGGGAACCCAGAGCCACCGCCGCACCGCGCATACCGAACACATGCCCTCCAGACCGTCATGTTCCGCGCTTTAGCGGGACGTGACTACCCAGAGCGGCACGTGCTGACCAGGCGTCCCGAAGCGCATCACCCGCGTGCCCCCGGCCGCCGCGCGGTCACGCGCGCCCCTGCTCCCGCCGGTCGCATGGCACGCGGAACGTGCCGGGTAGGAAGCGCCGGACGAGTCCTCGCCGAGCAGAAGGAGATCCTTGTGAGCCGTACGATCGCCGCCACCGCCGCGCGAACACGCGTCTTCGCCATGATGGACGCGGACGGGGACGGGGTCATCTCGGCGTACGACTACCTCTCCCGGATCGACCGGACCGTCCTGGCCACCGAACGCACGGAGGACGACCCGCTCGTCGTCACCGCCCGTGCCGAGGGCCGGAAGGCCTGGGCGGCGATGGACGCGAACGACGACGGGAAGCTGACCTTCGACGAGTACAACGCATGGGTGGGCGCCGACAAGTTCGACAACATCTGCCGGTTCGCGCTCGGCTCGCTGTTCGACCTCGTCGACGCCGACGGGGACGGTGCCCTGGACAAGGCCGAGTTCACGGCGCTGCGCACCGCGCTCAACAACCCGCCCGGGAACGCCGCCGCCGCGTTCGACGCGCTGGACGCCGACGGCGACGGCCGGATCGGCCGTGACGCGTATCTGGCGTCGATCCGCGCCTACATCGTCGGCGACGGCTCCCCGATGGGTGAGGTCCTTTACTAGTCGGCCGTGGACCGCGTCACCGGGATCCACAGCTCCGCGTCCGCCCGCGTCCCGTCCTCCGACGGGCTCACCCGCAGGATCTCCGGCCCGGGCCGGCTCTCGTACGGGTTCGAGGGGAACCACTGCGTGAACACGTCCCGCCACAGGTACTGGAGCGCCTGCGGGAACGGGCCGGAGTTCTCGAAGACGGCCCACGTCCCGGCCGGGACGGGCAGCACGTCCAGATCGTCCTCGGGCGTCTCGGCGCTCGTCACCACGCCGTGGTAGTAGTCGAGTTCGGTCCCCTCGGCCCGCGACGGGTCGAACAGGACGCTCACCGCGACGATCCCCGCCGGCTCCTGGTCCGACAGCGCGGAGACACGGTCCAGCGTCTCCTTCCCGATGCCCCGGACGAACTCGGCTATCGCCGGGTTGACCCCTTCGTACACGAGCGGGACGCGGGCCTTCTTTCCGGCCACACGGAACTCGTCCTTCTCCACGATCCGGTATCGCATACTGCTGCTCCCTTCGACGATGAGGCGGAAGGACATCCGGGGCTGGGAGCGCAGCGCCGCGCCCGTTCGCCGGGCCTCGCCCGGTCCCACGCCGTGGTGGGCGCGGAACGCGCGGGCGAAGGCTTCCCCCGAGCCGTAGCCGTAGCGCGTCGCGACGTCCAGCAGCGTCCGTTCGCCCGCGAGCACCTCCGCGCCCGCGACGGTCAGCCGCCTGCGGCGGATGTACTCCGACAGCGGGAGGCCCGCCAGCGCGGAGAACAGCCGGCGGAAGTGGTACTCCGACGTCGCCGCGATACGCGCGAGTTCGGCCACGTCGATCGGCTGGTCGAGGTGTGACTCGATGTGCTCCATCGCCTGGTTCAGCCGTTCCAGCGTCACCCCGGACTCCTTCCCTTTCGGTCACTCACGTTAGGAAGGGACCACCCTGCCGGACCCGACATCCTGTGCCCGGTCCGGTCGGGTGGACAGCCGCGACCAGGACTGACCGAACTGCACCGACCGCTTCGCGAGTCCGCCCCAGAAGCCGTCTATGACACTGCTCTGGGCGCCGAGGTCGTCGCCCGCCGCGCCCATCGCCACGAACAGCGGCGCGAAGTGCTCGGTACGGGGGTGGGCCAGCCGGGCCGCCGGGGCCTTGTGCTGGAAGTCGAGGAGCGCGTCGACGTCCTCCGCCGCCAGGGCCTCGCGGCCCCACGCGTCGAACTCCGCCGACCAGCCGGGCGGGCCGGAGCCGGCGTGGCGGAGGGCGGCGAGGTTGTGGGTGAAGAAGCCGCTCCCGACGATCAGGACGCCCTCGTCGCGCAGCGGGGCGAGCCGCCGGCCGATCTCCAGCAGTCGCGTGGGGTTCAGGGTGGGCAGGGACATCTGGAGGACGGGTATGTCCGCGCCGGGGTACATCTCGACGAGCGGGACGTACGCCCCGTGGTCCAGCCCCCGGTGGGGCAGGTCCTGTACGGGCGTACCGGCGCCCCGCAGCGTCCTGCGCACCCGGTCCGCGAGGGCAGGGGCGCCCGGTGCCGCGTACTGGACGCGGTAGTAGTGCTCGGGGAAGCCCCAGAAGTCGTAGACGAGCGGCACGGTCTCGGTGGCGCCCAGCGCGAGCGGGGCCTCCTCCCAGTGGGCGGAGATCATCAGGATCGCCGTGGGCCGGGGCAGGTCCGCGGCCCAGGCGGCGAGCTGGCCCGGCCATATGGGGTCGTCCGCGAGGGGTGGCGCGCCGTGGGAGAGGTAGAGGGCGGGCACGCGCCCGGGTGCCGGTGCCGGCATGACAGCCTCCGATTCGCCGAAGTCGCTGAAGTTGCTTGAAGTCTCAAACATCTAGCATCCCCGACCTTACAACTTTATTATTTAAGCTTCAAGCAATGGCTGGTCGTCGCACCGGAGGGAACCCGCGAGTGAAACAGTGGATGTCATGACGAACCGACCCCGCCCCCCGGAGGTCCTCGGCCCGAAGGACGCCGCCGCCGAGCCCCGCTGGCTCACCGCCGCCGAGCAGGAGGCCTGGCGGGCGTACCAGCACGCCTCCACGCTGCTGGAGGACTATCTCGACCGGCAGCTCCAGCGCGACGCGGGCATGCCGCACGTCTACTACGGCCTGCTCGTCAAGCTCTCGGAGTCGCCCCGGCGCCGGATGCGGATGACCGAGCTGGCGCAGAGCGCGAAGATCACCCGGTCCCGGCTCTCGCACGCGATCGCCCGGCTGGAGAAGAGCGGCTGGGTGCGGCGCGAGGAGTGCCCGTCGGACAAGCGCGGGCAGCTGGCCGTGCTGACGGACGCCGGCTTCGAGATGTTGCAGAGGTCCGCGCCGGGGCATGTGGAAGCGGTCCGGGGCGCGGTCTTCGACCGGCTGACGCCCGAGCAGGTCGCCCGGTTCGGCGAGGTGTGCGGGATCATCGCCGCCGGGCTCCAGCCGGAGGGCGCCGACCTGCCCTGGCTGCGGTGACCTGGAACCGGCCCTGGCTGCGGTGATCCGGGGCCGGCCTTGGCTGCCGTGACCCGGAGCCGACCCTGGCTGCGGTGATCCGGAGCCGGCCCGCACGTGCGAAGGGCCCCCGCCGATTCCCTCGGCGGGGGCCCTCCTCATGTGGCGTTCAAGATGTGGCGTTCAAGGCCTCAGTGGGCCATCACCGGGATCGCGTCCTCGGCCGTCTCGCCGTCCGCCGAGGCGGCGGGGCCCTTGCCCGGATCGGCGTTGACGAAGACGAGGGCGACCAGCGCGGACAGCGTCAGGATGCCGACCGCCCACCAGACGGCGGTGGAGTAGCCGTGCACCATCGACTGGAAGGTGAGGACCTTCTGGTTGGTGGCACCGGCCATGTGGGACTTGAAGTAGTCCGTGGTGGCGCTGGCCGCGATGGTGTTGAGCAGCGCGGTACCGATGGCGCCGCCGACCTGCTGCGAGGTGTTGACCATGGCCGAGGCGACACCCGCGTCACGCGGCTGGACGCCGTGGGTGGCCAGGCTCATGGCGGGCATGAAGGCCGTGCCCATGCCGAGGCCCATCAGCATCAGACCGGGCAGGACCACCGTGGCGTAGGAGGTGTCCAGGTCGATCTGGGTGAGCAGGACCATGCCGGCCGCCGCGAGCAGGAAGCCGGGGCCCATCAGCCAGCGCGCCGGGACGCGGGTCATCAGGCGGGTGCCGATCTGCGTGGAACCGGTGATCATCATGGCGATCATCGGCAGGAACGACAGACCGGTCTTGACCGGCGAGAAGCCGCGCACGACCTGGAGGTAGTAGGTCAGGAAGAGGAACAGGCCGAACATCGCGATGGCGGCCAGGCCCAGGGAGATGTAGACACCGCCGCGGTTGCGGTCGGTGAGCACGCGCAGCGGCAGCAGCGGGGCCTTCACCGTGCGCTCGACGAGCACGAAGACGCCCAGCAGCACGGCCGCGGCGATGAACAGGCCGACGGTGATGCCCGCGGACCAGCCGTCGGACTCGGCGCGCGTGAAGCCGTAGACCAGGGAGACCAGGCCGAGGGTGGCCAGGATGACACCGGGGATGTCCAGCTTCGAGGGGTTGCGGCCCTCGGCGGGCTCGCGGATCACGGAGATCGCGCCGGCGGCGGCCACGATGGCGAAGGGGATGTTCACGAAGAACGTCCAGCGCCAGTTGAGGTATTCGGTGAACAGACCGCCGAGGATCAGGCCGACACCACCACCGGCACCCGCGATGGCGCCGAAGACGCCGAACGCCTTGGCACGCTCCTTCGCCTCGGTGAAGAGCACGGCGAGCAGCGACAGGGCCGCCGGGGCGAGCAGCGCGCCGAAGACGCCCTGGAGGGCGCGGGCGCCCAGCAGCATCGCGGTGTTGACCGCGGCGCCGCCGAGCGCGGAGGCGGCCGCGAAGCCGATCAGGCCGGTGACGAAGGCGCGCTTGCGGCCCCACAGGTCGGAGATCCGGCCGCCGAACAGCAGCAGTCCGCCGAAGGCGAGGGCGTAGGCGGTGATGACCCACTGCCGGTTGCCGTCCGAGATGCCCAGGTCGGCCTGGGCGGAGGGCAGCGCGATGTTCACGATGGTCGCGTCGAGGACGACCATCAGCTGGGCCAGGGCGATGAATATCAGCGCTTTCCAGCGCCTCGGGTCGGCTTCGGTGCGGAGTTCTGGCATGGGTGGGGCCTACCTAGCGGTCTGGGTGTGCGGTGGGTCGTGGTGGATCTGTCCGGTGCGCGGGCCGCGCGGGCTACGGGCGGGGTGCGTCCCCGGTGGTCGGGTCGGTGGCCGGGCCGGTGGCCGGGTCCGCTGCCGGGGGGAACCCCTTGCGCAGGTCCGCCAAGGTGGCGGGCGTGCCGGGGAGTTCCGACCGGGCCGGGTTCATCAGGCCGTCCAGGAACAGCTGGAGATGGCGGTGGACGAACTGGCCGAAGTCATGGCAGCCGGTGTCGGGCAGCGGTCTGGTGAGCTGGGTGATGGCCACCATCAGGTCGCCGATGCCGATGTCGGCGCGGAGCTGACCGGACGCGCGGGCGGCGGCCATCAGCGCCTCGATGACGCTTTCCAGCCGGTCGCGGGCCTCGACATGGTCGGGGTGGCTCTTGTCGACGCCCTCGGCGAGCAGGGGGCACAGGGCCCCGATCCGCTCGTCCGCCGCGGCGTGGACGAAGCGCCTCAGCGCGTGGAAAGCATCGGGCTCCTCCGCTAGCGCCGCCTCCGCCCGGTCGGCGATACGGGCCATGACGGAGAGGGTGACATGGTGGATCAGCTCGCGGCGGTCCGCGAAGTGCCGGTACAGCGTGGCATTGCCGACCCCGGCACGTCGAGCGATTTCATCGAGTGAGGAATCGGCCCCGTGCTCGACGAGGGCCTCGCGGGCGGCCGCGACGATCCGCTCGCGATTGCGCAGGGCGTCGGCGCGCAGGCGGGGCTGCTGGGCTGTGGCCAAGGCCGTGCCCTCCTTCCGTGAGGATCGCTATGCGGGGAGGAACTCCCCGTTTGGCAGGAACGCTCACTTAAACGGGGAGAGCTTCCCCGGATATTTCAGGGCGCCGTATGGCGTGAATCACACCCCCGGATGGCGGGATTCCGCTCCCCGTCTGCCGCAGTCCAAGGCGCGTGGGCCCACTCACCGGGCACAGGGTGGGTGATGAGTACGACGAAATGACGACGGCGGGATGAAGGCGAGGCGGCATGAGACCCCTGGTCATCCTGGTCGCGGCGGCCACGGTGGGCGCCCTCACCGCACCGCTGCCCGCGCGGGCGGGGGAGGCCGGGGGCGCGGCGGCGGCGAGCCGGAGTGCGGCCGTCACGGACGGGACGGCCGCCGACTCCTCCTCCGCCGACCCGTCCACCGGCGCCCCGGCCGCCGGCCTCCGGGGCGGGGCCAGGCCGCCCAGCGGCCCGTGCGCGCTGCGCACCGTCACCCGGCACGTCTCCGAGGGGGCCCGCACCCCGCGCGGGTACGCCCGGTCCAGCGGCGTCGTACGGGCCGCCACCTTCCTCATCGACTTCCCGGACGCCCCGGCGAGGACGAGCCCGCGAAAGCGGTACGCCGAGTTCTTCCCGGCCGTCGCCGACTACTACCGCGTCAGCTCCTACGGGCGGCTCGACTACCGCTCCACGCCCTGGCCGCGCTGGATCCGCATGTCCCGCCCGTACCGCTCGTACGGCATCACGCGCGGCGCGACCTTCGACCCCAACCGCGACGACGGCTACTACGCGATCACCAAGGAGATCCTGGCCGCCGTCGGCGGCCGGGTCGACTTCCGGCACTACGACCTGATCAACGTGCTGGCCACGCCCGAAGCGGGCCCGCCCGCCGTCCAGGACGTCCGCTCGGTGACCTTCGCGGGCGCCGCCACGGGACTGACCTCCCGCAATGGCACCCCCATCCGGAACGTCTCCTTCATCTGGAGCCGGCAGACCGGCGACAGCCCCTACCGCGTCCTCAACCACGAGAACGCCCACAGCTTCGGCCTCCCCGACCTCTACCGGGGCGACCAGAACCGGCTGCCGCGCACCCCCGTGGGCCACTGGGACCCCATGGACGAGGACTGGGGGCCCTCGAACGACTTCCTCGCCTGGCACAAGTGGAAGCTGGGCTGGCTGGCCCCCTCGCAGGTCCACTGCGTCTCCCGGCCCGGCCGCCGCGTGCTGACCCTGAGCCCCACCTCGGTGCCGGGCGGCCCCAAGCTCGCCGTGATCCCCCTCTCCCCGACCCGCGCCATCACCCTGGAGGCCCGCGCCCCGGGCCGCCTCGACCACGCCGTCTGCCGCCCCGGCGTCCTCGTCACGACCGTCGCCTCCGACCTGCCCTCGGGCGGCGCGCCCGTGCGCACCTCCGACGCCACCCCGGGCAGCCGCGGCTGTCTGACCGGCGACCCCAACGTCAGCCCGGCCCTGACCGACGCCCCCTACCGCACCGGCCAGCGCTGCACGGCGGCCGGCGTCGCCATCGACGTCCTCGGCCGGGACCGTGCCGGGAACTGGCGCGTCCTGGTCACCCGCCGCCCTCCGGCGGACGATACGGACGACTACGCCTGATGGCCCACTGACCGGCCGCACGCCGATCCGCTAACCTGTCCGTCGAGCGTCCTCGCAGGCCGCGCGGCCCCCAGGGGTGTCCGCGGGCGCCGGCGGACGCGCTCATGCCCCGCCTCCGTAGCTCAGGGGATAGAGCACCGCTCTCCTAAAGCGGGTGTCGGCAGTTCGAATCTGCCCGGGGGCACTTCGTAGTAACGCGCCGGCCTGGGGTTTCCTCGGGAAGGCGGTCCATTCGGCCTCGGACTCCTCGTCCGGGGCCGTTTGCCGTTCCGGGCGTCGCTTCTTCGTACGCCCATACCGTGGGTGATATGCCATATTGCGTACCCATTCGCAATGAAGGGCATGAAGGGCATGTCATGAAGTTCGCAGTCATCGGCGGCACCGGACTCATCGGCTCGCAGGTCGTCGAGAACCTGAACTCCGCCGGGCACGAGGCCGTGCCGCACTCGAAGTCCAGCGGAGTCGACGTCATCAGCGGCAGGGGACTGGAGGAGGCGGTGGCGGGAGCCGACGTCGTCGTCAACCTGACGAACTCCCCGACCTTCGACGAAGCCTCCCCGGCCTTCTTCCGGACCTCGATGGACAACCTCCTGGCCGAGGCGGGGAAGGGCGGCGTCGGCCACTTCGTCATCCTCTCGATCGTCGGCACGGACCGGGTCCCGGAGCTGGACTACTACCGGGCCAAGGCGCTCCAGGAGGAGATCCTCGCGGCCGGGCCGATCCCCTACTCGATCGTCCGGGCGACGCAGTTCATGGAGTTCATGGACGCCGTCATGTCCTGGACCGCCGACGCCGGTACCGTCCGGCTGCCCGCCACGCCGATCCAGCCGATCGCCGCCAGGGACGTGGCCGCCGAGGTCGCGGAAGTCGCCGCGGGCGCCCCGCTGAACGGCATTCGCGACATCGCCGGCCCCGAGATCTTCACCCTGGACGAACTGGGCCGGATCACCCTTGCCCACAAGGGCGACGACCGCACCGTCGTCACCGACCCCACCGCCGGCATGTTCGCCGTCGTCAAGGGCGACGTCCTCACCGACAAGGACGCTCACCTCGCCCCCACTCGCTACACCGACTGGCTCTCCTGACCGCTTCACGCCTTGCCGACTGCTTCGGCACCCCGTGCCGTGATCGGCCGGTGGCGAAGCAGTGGCCGAAAAGTTGGACCAGTTTTCGTTATGCCCCCTGTTACCGCAGGTCTCCCATGCATCGGAACGCCAGGAATGGCGGGCGGAAACGAGGTGGCGAGGCGTGACTGTGAAGAGTGTGACCGGGGTGACCGAGGTGGTCGAGGCGGCGCGGGCCGGGGACGCGGGTGCGCAGGGCGAACTCGTGGCAGCCTGCCTGCCGCTGGTCTACAACATCGTCGGCAGGGCGCTGAAGGGCCACGCCGACGTCGACGACGTGGTCCAGGAGACCATGATCCGGATGGTGGGCGGTCTCTCCGGGCTGAGCGACGCCTCCCGCTTCCGCTCCTGGCTCGTCGCGATCACCATGAACCGGATCCGCGGCCACTGGCGCAGACAGCAGGACGCCCCCGTGGGCGGGCTCCAGGAGGCGTGCCACCTCTCCGACCCCGGCGCCGACTTCGTCGAGCTGACGATCCTCCGGCTCGGCCTGGAGGGACAGCGCCGTCAGGTCGCCGAGGCCACCCGCTGGCTCGACGACAACGAGCGGGCCGCGCTGTCCCTGTGGTGGCTGGAGACGACGGGCGAGCTGACCCGGGCCGAGGTCGCCGCGGCGCTGGAGCTCACGCCGCAGCACACCGCCGTACGCATCCAGCGCACCAAGCTCCAGCTGGAGACCGCCCGGGCCGTCGTACGGGCCCTGGCCACCACCCCGCGCTGCCCGGAACTCGCCGGCATCGTCGGCATCTGGGACGGCACGCCCTCCCCGCTGTGGCGCAAGCGCATAGCCCGGCACACGCGCGGCTGCGCCGAGTGCGGCGGCCACTGGACCGCGCTCATACCCGCCGAGGGACTGCTCGCGGGCCTCGGGCTCGTCCCGGTGAGCACCGCCCTGCTGGACCGGTTCGCCGCCGGGGTGCCGGGCGTTCAGCCCGTCGCCTTCGCCACGGCCGGTGCCACGAGCGGGAGCACGGCCGGTGCCACGGCCGGCTCCTCCGGCGGCGTGGGAGGGGTGGCCCCCGGTACGTCCTCGGGGGCGCCCGCCCCGGCCGTACGCCGTCGGCCCGGCGTCCGCGCGGTCGTCACCGCCGCCGCCCTGGCCGTCACCGTCGCCGTCGGCATCCTGGGCGGGTACCGCTACCTCGCCCCCGCTCCGGAAGGCAGCGGGACGCACGACGGAAGCCAGGGCCGGGGTGCGGAGAACGTCGTGCTTCCGCTCACCTCCCTGCGGACCGAGCTCCCTTCGCCGCCCGCGCCCTCACCCTCCGCGCCGGCCCCCGAGGCCCGTGACGCCACGTCCGCGTCCGCGGCCGCCCACCGTCCCGTCGAACGGCAGCCCGCCCGTAACGACTCCGCGTCCCCCTCCGCGCGCACCGCCACCCCGGTCCGCACCCCGGCGCCGGCGACCACGTCCGGGACCGGGAACGGGACCGGTCAGCGGGACGAGGCCGCCCGGGACGTCGAGCGCCAGGTCAACGCCGAGCGGGCCAAGGCGGGGTGCGGGCCGCTGCGCGCCAGCGCCGAGCTGGTCGTCGTCGCCCAGCGCGGCGCCGACGAACTGGCCGTGCGCGGCCGCTTCGACGTCTCCCGGGACCAGGACCGGGAGCAGGACCGGGATCAGGACCGGGACCGGGGTCAGGAGAAGGTGGATCCCCGGCACCGCTGGAGTCTCGCGGGCGCGGGCGCCGGCGCGGTCTCGGCCGGGCGGTTCGACCTCGCCGGAGCGATGACCGTGTGGACGCGCGGCGCGGCTCGCCACGACGTCGTCCGCGACTGCTCGCTGACCGAACTCGGCGTCGGCGTCACGTTTACCGCCGGATCGCCGCAGCACTGGACGCCGGTCGTCGCCGCCCGCTGAGCCACCGCCGCACGACCCCACCCACCGATGCTTCCGCGCGCCCGTCGCGCGGTCCCGCCGGGCCCGCGAAGGCCCGGCCGTACC
Organism: Streptomyces sp. NPDC001678; assembly: GCF_042892945.1. Lineage (NCBI taxonomy): Bacteria > Bacillati > Actinomycetota > Actinomycetes > Kitasatosporales > Streptomycetaceae > Streptomyces > Streptomyces sp. NPDC001678. The sequence continues at coordinate 292,493 of NZ_JBIAUP010000006.1, forward strand.
AACCCTCCACGACACGACCGTTGGGATCATCCATGCGCTCCAAGCACGTACGCGAAAGACGCGGTACCACCCATCGTCGGAAGAAGAGCGGACGACGACCGCTCATACTCACGGCGGCCGCGACGATCGCGGCCGCCACCGTCGCCGCCGGAGTCCTCACCCTGGGCTCCGGCACCGGCCCCGCGCCGGACGCCGAGGCCGGGGCCCCGCTCGCCGACGCCGCGGTCGTGCCCGCCGCCGCGCCGCAGCACCAGGCACCCCCCACCCCCCTCACCACCACTCCGAAGTCCGACGCCTCGCGCGGCATGGTCTACGAGGGCCTCGACCCCGCCCCCAAGGGCGACCGCTGCGCCGGCGTCTACCGCGTCTCCTTCGCGCGCCTGTGCACCCACGGCCCGGACGCGCCGCCCAAGGACGTCGACATCGCCAAGGACACCCCGCCGGTGGCCCGCGCCACCGCCTCCGGGTCCACGGACCCGGCCGGGGACGGGGGCAGGGCCCCCTCGGCCGCCGAGGCGCTGCGCGGTGCCCAGCCCGTCCTCGACGCCCGCACCGGCGGCCTGGCGGCCCCGGCCGCCCCGGGCTCCGGGACGACCACGCCGCAGGCCCCGTCCGGCTCCCGCGTGGTCTGCGAGGGCGACGGCGCGAGCGGCAACCGCGTCCAGGTGCTGTACGCCCACGCGCCCGGCCGGGACCGCTTCGCCCAGTACGCCGCCTCGTTCAAGCAGTGGGCGGCGGAGACCGACCTCATCTACAACGCGAGCGCCCAGGAGACCGGCGGCGAACGGCACGTCCGCTACGTCACCGAGTCCGACTGCACCGCGTCCGTCCTGAACGTCGAGCTGCCCGCGGGCGCCCTCCAGGAGTTCGGCGCGACGAACGACGCGCTGGCCGCCAAGGGCTTCAACCGCCGCGACCGCAAGTACATGATCTTCGCGGACACCCAGGTCTACTGCGGCATAGGCACCTTCAATGGTGACGAGCGCCCCGGCCAGGACAATATGAGCAACTTCGGCCCCTCCTACGGCCGTACCGACTCCGGCTGCTGGGGCGGCAGCACCCCCGCCCACGAACTGGGCCACAACCTCGGCGCCGTGAACAACAGCGCCCCGCACACCAGCCGCGCCGGGCACTGTGTCGACGAGTGGGACATCATGTGCTACTCGGACGCGCCCAACTACCCGCAGATGCAGATCCTCTGCCCCGACCGCGCCGGCGACCAGCGCCTGGACTGCCACCACGACGACTACTTCCACACCAACCCCAGCCCCGGCAGCTATCTGGCCACCCACTGGAACATCGCCAACAACCGCTTCCTGATCGCGGGCGGCGGCGGCAAGGACCCCAACCCCTCGCCCAGCCCCACCCCCACCACCGGTCCCACGTCCGGACCGACGCGCCCGTCCACCGGCCCCGACGTCCAGGTGACCCAGATCGGCCCGGACTCCGCGCTCGTCGGCTGGAACCCGGTCACCGGGGCCACGGGCTACGAGCTGGTCCTCGACGGCAGGAAGCTGGCCGACGTCAGCGGCACCGCCCTGCGGATCACCCGGCTCGCACCCGACACCGCGCACCGGGTCGCCGTCGCCGTGCGCGACGGGCAGGGCAAGGTCTCCGCGCCCGGCCGCGCCGCGTCCTTCCGCACCCTCGCGGCGACCACCGGCCCGACCCGGCCCGGCGGTAAGTACGTGCTGGTCAACGGTCTGACCGGACAGGCCGCCGATCTGTGGGGCAGCTCCTCCGCCGACGGCACCGTCGCCATCGCCTACCAGCGGCACGGCTACGCCAACCAGCAGTGGACGTTCGAGGACGCGGGCGGCGGCGCGGTGCGCATGAAGTCCGTCCAGTCCGGCAAGTGCCTCCAGCCGGGCACCGACGGGCGGGCCGTGGCCGGCCAGTACGTCGCCCAGCGGTCCTGCGACGGCACGGCCGCCCAGAAGTGGCGGCTGACCGCCGCGGGCGACGGCTCGTACGTCCTCCAGCCGCAGGGCTCGCGGCTGGTGCTGGGCATCAGCAACCGCGAGTACTACGGCGGTCGCCTGCTGGAACTCCAGCAGCGCAACGACCAGGGCTACCAGAACTGGACGCCGGCCAAGGCCTCTTGACGCCCTGTTCCTCCTCGATCTGTTCCTCCTCGATCCGGGCCGGCGGCCACACCCCCCACCCCCCCCCCACCGGTGGCCGCCGGCCCTTCCCCCCACCCCCCCCACGTCCCCTGGAGCGCACGATGACCTTCCGTCCCCGTACGGCCGCCTGCCTCGGCGCCGTCCTGCTCGCCCTGGGCGCCGCGGGCCCGGCAGCCGCGCACGGCGACACGATCCGCCTCACCGTCGCCGGACCCCCGTCGGACGGCCACATCCGGACCGTCGCGACCTGGGACAACGACGGCGACCCCGTGGACGAGCGGGTCGCCGGGACCCTCGCGGCCCGGGACGCCGCCGGGCACACCCAGGGGCCCTGGGTGCTCGTCCCCGTCCCCGGTACCAAGGGCGCCTACACCACCCACGAGTCCCTGCCGCCCGGCAACTGGACCGTCACTCTCCACTGCGGCTTCCCCGACCTCGGCCACGGTGAGGCAGCCGTCACCGTGCCCGCCTCGACGGCCACCCCGACGGCCACCACCCCGGCGCCCGCCCCGGCGGCCCGCGTGGCGGCCGCGCCCGCGGCCACGCCGGAATCCGGCACGGCGCCGTCCCGTTCCTTCGCCGGGGGCGCACGGCTGACCACCGTCGTCCTGACAGCGGTCATCAGCACGATCGCGCTGATCGCTGGCTGGTTCGTGCTGCGATCCCGCCGCCCGGAGCGGTCTACGGGGCGGTCTTTCGCCAGGCGGTGATCAATTCACGCGCAAGCCGACTAAAGTCGACATGCAAGCGCAGTCCGCCGGGGGAGGAACGTAACCGATGAGTCGCCGCTCCAGTGGACTGATGAGCATATGGGCCGAGGCGCAGCGTCAGCAGCAGCGTCAGCAGGAGGCCCGGCAGCGGGCGTTGACGCAGCAGCAGCGCGAGCAGGAACGGCAGCAGCGCGCGTACGACCGGGATCTGGCGCGCCAGGACCGTGAGCGGCGCCAGGCGTACCGGCAGGCGCGCGAGGCCGAGGCGCGCCGGCGCACGGAGGAGCTCGACGCGCGGATGGCGGCGCTCGAAGGCCTGCTGGTCGCCGGGTGCGGGGCGCCCGGTTTCCGGACGAGCGCGCTGGAGCGGCCCGAGCGGCTGGAGCCGTTCAACCCCGGCCACCTGGGGCAGCCGGTGCCCATGCCGGACCCGAACGCCTACCGGGGCTTCGGCAACCGCTCGCAGTACGAGCACGACTGGCACGCCGCGCAGGCCGCCGAGGCGCAGCGGCAGCAGCAGCTCGCGGCCTACCGGCAGCAGTACGACCAGTGGGCCGCGGCCGCGCTCGCGGACGTCCACCGGCACAACGCCGGCATCGGCGAGATGATCACCGCGCTGCGCGAGGGCGATCCGGACGCCGTGGTGGAGTACTTCTCCGCCGCGCTCTACGCCTCCACCGCCTGGCCGGACGAGTTCCCGCACCAGATAGCCGCCGCCTATGACCCCGGCGCCCGGCAGCTCGTCCTCGACTGGGAGCTGCCCGGTTTCGGGATCGTCCCGGAGATCAAGTCGGTGCGGTACATGCCGACGGCGGACGAGGAGAAGGAGACGGCCCGGCCCGTCACCCAGCGCCGCGGCGCCTACCGGGACGTACTGGCGCAGTGCGTGCTGCTGGCGATGCGGGAGCTGTTCGCGGCCGACGAGTTCGGGATCCTGGAGTCCGTCGCCCTCAACGGCTTCGTCGACGACCACGACCCGGCCACCGGGCACCGCGCCCAGATCGTCCTGGCCTCGGTGACGGTGGGCCGGTCCGTCTTCTCGGGCCTGCGCCTGGAGCAGGTCAGCGCGGTCGACTGTCTCGTCGACGGGCTCGGCGGACAGCTGTCCGGCCGGCCCGACCAGCTCGCCGCCGTCCGCCCGGGACGGGTGCCGGGCGACGTCGGGCGCGGCGTGGTCTCCCACGGCGGCGGTGACGACCCGGACCTTTTCGAGATGGACCCCATCGCGTTCGAGGAGCTCGTCGCCGAGCTGTTCCGGGCGCGCGGCATGCGGGCGGTGATGACCACCCGCTCCAACGACGGCGGCGTGGACGTCGAGGCCCTGGACCCCGACCCGATCAGCGGCGGCCGGATCATCGTGCAGGTCAAGCGGTACCGGAAGACCGTGCCGCCGACCGCCGTGCGCGACCTGTACGGCACGGTGCAGGGCGCGGGCGCCAACAAGGGCGTCCTGGTGACGACGTCCGGCTTCGGCCCGGGCTCGTACGCCTTCGCCAACGGCAAGCCGCTCACGCTCGTCTCCGGCGAGGAGCTGGTGGACCTGCTGGCCCAGCACGGGCTGCGCGGCCGGCTCGGGGGCGGGACGTCCCGCCCGGCGGCGGCCCGGGGGAGCGGCGGTGCGGCTCCCTCCGGTGAGGACCGACCCGAGGACCGGCCCGAGTCCCACAATGTGCTGGGCATGTCATGGTCCGGCCGGGTCGCCCTGGACGTGTGCGCCCTGGTCTGCGACGGCGGCCGGGTCCTCAGCGACGATCACTTCGTCTTCTACAACAACCCGCGCACCCCCGACGGCTCGGTCCGGGCGCTGGAGCCCACCCTCGCCGACAAGGCGGCGCTGCGCGTCGCCTTCGAGGAGCTGCCGGCCGCCGCCGACCGGCTGGTGCTGGTCGCGGCCATAGACCCGGAGGTCAACCCGGAGGCGGACCTCTCGCAGTTCACCGACGCCCGTATCCGCCTCGCCGACGCCTCGGGCGCCGAGCTCGGGCAGATGGAGGTCTCGGACGGGCGGCCCGGCGAGACCGCGCTGGTGCTGGGCTCCTTCCGGCGGCGGGCGAACGGCGACTGGGACTTCGTGCTGGGTGGGAAGGGGTACCCGGGCGGGCTGGAGGCGCTGGTGCAGGAGTACGGGATAGAGGTCGCCTGATCGCCGGTGTGATCGTCCGCCTGATCACCCGCTCGAACTCTCGATCACCCGTTCGTGTGGAGTTCCTTGATCCATCGGGTTCTGTCGGCGGAGCCTCGTAGACTTCTGCAATGGCCGACCCCACACAGACCACAGCAGCGCCGGGCAGCCTCGACAGCGAGGCCCTGAGCTGTCTGCGGCGCGTCTTCGGTTACGACGCGTTCCGCGGCGACCAGGAAGAGATCATCGATCATCTGGTCGGCGGTGGCGACGCGCTCGTGCTGATGCCGACCGGTGGCGGCAAGTCGCTCTGCTACCAGATCCCCGCGCTCGTCAGACCCGGGGTCGGTGTGGTGATCTCCCCGCTGATCGCGCTCATGCAGGACCAGGTCGACGCGCTGCGCGCGCTCGGCGTGCGGGCCGGCTTCCTCAACTCCACGCAGGATCTCGACGAACGCCGCCTGGTGGAGGCCGAGTTCGCCGCGGGCGAGCTGGACCTGCTCTATCTGGCGCCCGAGCGGCTGCGTGTGGAGTCCACGCTGCGGCTGCTCGACCGGGGCAAGATCTCCCTCTTCGCCATCGACGAGGCGCACTGTGTGGCCCAGTGGGGTCACGACTTCCGCCCCGACTACCTGGCCCTGTCGCAGCTCCACGAGCGCTGGCCGGACGTGCCGCGCGTCGCCCTGACCGCGACGGCCACGGCGGCGACGCGCGAGGAGATCGCCACCCGGCTGAAGCTCCAGGACGCCCGGCACTTCGTCGCCAGCTTCGACCGGCCCAACATCCAGTACCGCATCGCGCCGAAGAACGACCCGAAGAAGCAGCTCCTGGAGCTGCTGCGCACCGAGCACGCGGGCGACGCGGGCGTCGTCTACTGCCTCTCCCGCAAGAGCGTCGAGGACACGGCCGCGTTCCTCGCGCAGCACGGCGTCGAGGCCCTGCCGTACCACGCGGGCCTCGACGCCCGGACGCGCGCGGCCAACCAGGCGCGCTTCCTGCGCGAGGACGGCGTCGTCATGGTCGCCACGATCGCGTTCGGCATGGGCATCGACAAGCCGGACGTGCGCTTCGTCGCCCACCTCGACCTGCCGAAGTCCGTCGAGGGCTACTACCAGGAGACCGGCCGCGCCGGGCGCGACGGCCTGCCGTCCACGGCCTGGCTGGCGTACGGCCTCCAGGACGTCGTCCAGCAGCGCAAGCTGATAGACGGCTCCGAGGGCGACGAGGCGCACCGCCGCCGGCTGGCCGCGCACCTCGACGCGATGCTCGCCCTGTGCGAGACCGTCGAGTGCCGCCGGGCGCGGCTGCTCGACTACTTCGGCCAGACGAGCGCCGAAGCGTGCGGCAACTGCGACACGTGCCTGACCCCGCCGGAGACCTGGGACGGCACGGTCGCCGCCCAGAAGTTCCTCTCGGCCATCTTCCGGCTGGCCCGCGAGCGACGGCAGAAGTTCGGCGCGGGCCACATCATCGACATCCTGCTCGGGAAGAAGAGCGCGAAGGTCATCCAGTTCGACCACGACACGCTGTCCGTGTTCGGCATCGGCACGGAGCTTTCCGTCGCCGAATGGCGGGGCGTGGTGCGGCAGTTGCTGGCGCAGGGGCTGCTGGCGGTCGAGGGCGACTACGGCACGCTCGTCCTGACGGAGGCGAGCGGGGACGTGCTGGGCTCGCGCCGCACGGTCTCGCTGCGACGCGAGCCGAAGCCGGCGCGCGCGGCGAAGACGACGAAGACGGCTTCCGGCAAGCGCGCCCCCGTCGACCTTCCGGCGGAGCTCGTCCCGCTCTTCGAGGCGCTGCGTGCGTGGCGTGCGGCGACGGCGCGGGAACAGGGCGTTCCGGCGTATGTGATCTTCCACGACGCGACGTTGCGGGAGATCGCGACGGCGCAGCCGGTATCGCTGGACGCGCTGTCCGGGGTGAGCGGTGTGGGCGAGAACAAGCTGGCGAAGTACGGGGAGGGGATTCTGGGGGTGCTGGGGGAGCACGGCGGGGTGACGCCCGCGCCGGCTGCCCCGGTTCCGGCTCAGGCTGCTCCGGCCCCGGCCCCGGCTCCGGCTCCGGCCCCGGCTGTTCCGGCTCCGGCCCCGGTGCCCGCCCAGGCCCCGGCTCAGGCTGTGGACGAGGACGAGGTGCCGTGGCCGGACGAGGAGCCGCCGTACTGGGCTGAGGACTGAGAGGGGCCCCTGTCCCGCCCTTTCACCGTTTCCGAAGGGGCTCCGCCCCCTCGCGCCCCCGTTCCGCGCTGACGCGCGGCGTCCTCAAACGCCGGACGGGCTGAAATCAGCCCCTCCGGCGTTTGGGGCCCACTCACCCCGCCCCGGCCGGGATCAGCTCGCACGCCCGCGCCATCGCCGCCAGCGCGGCCGGGCCGCCCACGTCCAGCGCCGTGTCCGCGAGTTTGATCGCGTGCGCGTCGCCGTGGGCGACCGCCAGGGCGAAGGCATCCTCCACCGTCGTGGCGGGACCCGGTGCCGCGTCCCGCGGCTCGGCCGGGGCGTACGCGGCCGTCAGGACCGCACTCGCCTCCCACGCCGCCGCCAGGCTCGGCACCCACAGGGCGCGGGGAAGCGCCGGAAGGACGCGGAGGACCGCGTTGGGCGCGGTCGCCGCGTGGACGAGCATGACCGCGTCGCCGTGGGCGTAGCGCGGGTAGCGGGCGACCGCGGCGCGGACGAGCTCCGCCAGCAGGTCGCGCGCCTCGTCCGGGCCGGCGGGCCGCCGTAGGCCGCTCGCGGCGGCGGGCCAGCCGTCGGCGGCCGGGAGCCGCGCGAGGCGGTCGCGGATGCCGCCCTCCTGGACGGCGGCGGAAACCGGTATCGCGTCCAGCGCGCGGTGGGGGCCCGCGGTGCCGGAGGGGGTGACGGTGACGGGCAGCGGCTGGTGGCGGGCGGCCCAGTAGCCCAGGGCGTGGGCGAGTTCGGTCGTACGGGGCGCGGTCTCGCCGTCCGTGAGGAGCGTACGGACGGCGTGGCCGACGCGGATCACGGGGTGGGTGGCGCCGGCGGTGATGCCGGGGAGCAGCCGCGGCCACCATGCGGTGAGCACCTCCGCCCAGGGGAGTTCGGCTGTCAGCCGACTGAAGTGGGCGATCCAGGAGCCGAGATGGCGGGCGTCGCCGAGCGCCTCGCGCCAGTTGTCATCGGTGATCGTCAGGGCGGCGGCGGGCAGGTCCTCCGTCCGGTGCCGGTAGGCGTCCAGCCAGCGGTGCACCGCGCGGGCCTGGCCGTGGCGGGCGAGCGCCTCCACGGTCATGGGGGCGTGGTTGGAGAGCCAGCCGCGGAACTCGGGACCGGTGGAGTGGACGCGCTCCAGGGCTTCGTCGAGGGTGCCGTCCTCGGTGATGGCGGTCATGGCCTCACCGTAGGAGCGGGGGCGGGCCCGGCGGAACGGTCGGCGGACCTACGCCCCTTGGCCACCTGGCGTCGGTCGCCGGTACTCCGTCGGACCGGTGCGCCCCGGCGGCGGTGCTCGGTGCTCGGCGGTGCTCGTCAGTGCTCGTGCCAGTAGAAGAGGTAGTACGAGGCGAGGGCCATGCACGCGCCGAAGACCAGGCCGATCCAGGAGGCTTCCAGCACCGAGACGCGGGTGAGGCTGCGCAGGAAGCCCATGGAGACGCCGAAGAGGGCGCCGAACGAGGCCGCGCGTACCTCGGTGATCATCTTGTTGCGGTTGCGGATCACCAGATAGCCCAGGCCCGCCGAGACCACCGCCGCGACCAGGCCCAGCATCCAGCCCTGGAGCTCGCCGAAGCCGTTCTCGTGGGAGAGGAAGACCGCGTAGAGGCCGAGGACGAAGCCGCCGAAGACGGGGACCGCCCAGCCGGCGGTGGGGGTCGTGCGTTCGTGGCGGACGTGGCCGGTGCGGGGGACCGGGCCGGGGCCCTCGTGGGCGTGGTGCCGGCCGGGCATGATCGAGTGCGTCATGGCGGGCTCCTCTCGCTCACCGTCTGTCCCGCCCCTCTGTCCCACCAGAGCACACCCGCCCCCTTGCCGGGGCAACTCGATCACGTCCGGCCCGGGGCGCCCGGAAACCGACCTTCCGGGTCTTCTCGGGCAACCGGTGGCCGGTGACCGGCGTCCTTGGGGGTGAGGGAGCGGGGGGTGGCCGCAATGTGACGGCCGTCTCATGGGCGTCGTGGCCGCGGGGGTTCACGAGGGCCGTGGGACCGGGCCTGTCGCCGGGGCTGACCTGCGCTTCCCCGAGCCGTATCACCCTGTGTGCCCGCTGTGCGGCCGCACAGGGTACTGCATGATCCATAAAAAGAAGACGTCCCCGGGGAATTCTGTCCGGATTCCGGCCGTTCTTTACTTCGGACGGGGCGCCCCGGGGGCACCTGGTCCATCCCGCGACACGTCTCATCGCAAGGGAGTACGCATGGCAACCCGTGCCGTCGCCCGTCGTCAGACCACCGCACAGCGGGCTGGCGAGGCAAGCAGTGTTCGCGCCACAGGCGGGGAGATCGCCGATCGCGACCTGGTCGGCATGTACCTCGACGAGATCGCGCGTACACCCCTGCTCGACGCCGCCGAGGAAGTCGAGCTGTCGCAGACCATCGAGGCGGGCGTCTACGCCCAGCAGATCCTGGACGGCCTGGAGGCCGGCGGGGATCGGGCCGGCGAGGCCTCGCGCGAGGAGCTGGCGGCGATAGCCGCCGCGGGCGCCCGCGCGAAGGACGTCTTCATCAAGTCCAATCTGCGTCTCGTCGTCGCCGTCGCCCGTCGCTACCCGCGCAGCGGCCTCCCCCTCCTCGACCTGATCCAGGAGGGCAACGCCGGCCTGGTGCGCGCGGTGGAGAAGTTCGACTACACCAAGGGATTCAAGTTCTCCACGTACGCGACGTGGTGGATCCGCCAGGCCATCACCCGGTCGATCGCCGACCAGTCCCGTACGATCCGGCTCCCCGTCCACCTGGTGGAGGAGCTGGGCCGCATCCGCCGGGTGCAGCGCGAGTTCAACCGCGAGAACGGGCGCGACCCGGAGCACGCGGAGATCGCCGAGGAGCTGGGCACCACGCCCGAGCGCGTCGGCGACGTGCTGGACTGGGCCCGTGACCCGGTGAGCCTGAACATGTCCGTGGACGACGAGGGCGAGACCCAGTTCGGCGATCTGCTGGAGGACACCTCCGCCGTCTCGCCGGAGCAGTCGGTCATCGCGCTGCTGCGCAGCGAGGAGCTGGAGGACCTCATAGGCCGGCTCGACCAGCGCACCGCGTCGATCATCAAGGCGCGGTACGGCATCGAGGACGGGCGCGAGCGCACGCTGACGGAGGTCGGCAAGCAGCACGGGCTGACGCGTGAGCGCATCCGGCAGATCGAGAAGCACGCGCTGCTGGAGCTGAAGAAGATGGCACATGCCACGGGGTTCGACGCGGCGGCCTAATCGGGTCTAATCTGGATATAAGCCAGCAGACCGGGTCCCGGCGCATCTCCCCCCCTTGCGCCGGGGCCCTTATGCGTGCGGCCGCACGCATAAGGGCCGTGGCCTCAGGCCGTCGCCGCCCTGCTGATGCGGGCGCCCAGTTCCCGCAGGTGTTCCACGAGCTCGCGCGGCTCGTGCGCCTCGAACTCGCAGTCCACTATCGCCAGCCGCAGGGCCACCCACTCGATGGAGTCGGACGCCGTCACGTCCAGTCGGCACGTCGTCGCGTCGACGGCCGCCGGTGCGCCGAGCCAGTTCGGCAGCCGGGCGGCCACGAACTCGGCCGGGGCGCGGAAGGTGACCACCAGCCGGTAGGTCGGCTGGAGGCGGGCCATGGACCGCTTCAGATACTCCGCCGCGTCCGGCACCGGCAGCTCGCGCGGGGCGAAGCGGGCTCCGGTGGCGAAGGGCTCGCTCACCCGGTCCACCCGGAACGTCCGCCAGTCGCCGCGGTCGACGTCATGGGCGACCAGATACCAGCGGCGGCCCGTGCTGATCAGCCGGTGCGGCTCCACCAGGCGTTTCGTCTCCGTGCCGTCGCCCTTGCGATAGGCGAAGCGGAGCCGCTCGTGGCCGGTGGCGGCCGAGGCGATCACGGTCAGCGTATGGGGGTCCACGGTCGCTCCGTCGCCGCCGGTGAGCGGCACGGTCGCGGCCTGGAGGGCGGAGACCCGGTGCCGCAGCCTGGCGGGCAGCACCTGCTCCAGCTTGGCCAGGGCCCGTACGGACGCCTCCTCGATGCCCTCCACGGCATGCCCCGCGCCGGCGCGCAGCCCCACCGCGATGGCGACCGCCTCCTCGTCGTCGAGGACCAGCGGCGGCAGGGCGGCTCCGGCCGCCAGCCGGTACCCACCCTCGGCTCCCATCGTTGCCTGTACGGGGTAGCCGAGGTCGCGGAGCCGCTCGATGTCCCGCCGGATGGTGCGGGAGCTGACGCCGAGCCGCTCGGCGAGCTCGCTGCCGGGCCATTCGCGAGGGGTCTGGAGGAGAGAGAGCAGATTCAGCAGCCGTGCCGGGGTGTCCGTCATCTCACCAGGGTGGCAGGTATCTAGGACATGACCTGACCTATACGGCCCCTAGCGTGGTGGCTGCACCGGGTGAGGGAGACGATCCGGCGCGCAGGAAGAGGAAAGGCAATACCCCTGTGACCAGCACCGCGACCACCGATCCGCCCGCCGGGGAGTCCCCCGGCGCGACCGCAGACCGCCGCCGCTGGCTGGCGCTCGCCGTGGTGATGACCGCGTCCTTCATGGACCTGGTCGACGTCACCATCGTCAACATCGCCATGCCGAGCATCCAGAAGGACATCGGCGCCTCCTTCAGCATCCTTCAGTGGATCACCGAGGGTTATGCCCTCGCCTTCGCGGCGGGCCTGATCACGGGCGGACGGCTCGGCGACATATACGGTCGCCGGAAGGTCTTCCTGCTGGGCATGGGCGGCTTCACCCTCGCCTCGATGCTCTGCGGCGTCGCGGGCGACCCGCACCTGCTCGTCGCCGCGCGCGTCCTCCAGGGCGCCACGGCCGCGCTGATGGTGCCGCAGGTGCTGGCGATCGTCCACGCCACCTTCCCCGCCCACGAGCGCGGCAAGGTCTTCGGCATGTTCGGCGCCATCGTCGGCCTGGGCGCCGTCTCCGGCCCCATCCTCGGCGCGCTGCTCACCCAGTGGAACCTCTTCGGGCTGGAGTGGCGGCCGATCTTCCTGGTCAACCTGCCGGTGGGCATCGCCGGTCTGATCATGGGCCGGCGCTATATCTCCGAGTCCCGCGCGCCGCAGGCGCTCAAGCTGGACCTGGTCGGCGTCGCCCTCGCCACCGGCGGACTGCTGATGCTGCTCTACCCGCTGACGCAGGGCCGTGAGCTGGGCTGGCCGCTGTGGGGCTTCCTCAGCATGGCCGGCAGCGCGCTCGTCTTCGCCGCCTTCGTCGCCTACGAGCGCCACAAGACCCGCAAGGACGGCTCACCGCTGGTCGAGCTGTCGCTGTTCAAGGTCAAGAGCTTCGCGGCGGGCATCGGCGTCGAGGTCGCCTTCGGTGTCGCCTGCGGTGTCTTCTTCCTGATCTGGACCCTCTACATGCAGATCGGGCTCGGCTGGAGCGCGCTGCGGGCGGGCCTGACCGGCATCCCCTTCTCCATCGCCGTGTCGGTGGCGGCGGGCCTCTCGGTGCAGAAGCTCGTCCCCCGCTTCGGGCGCAAGGTGCTCCAGGCCGGCGCGCTGTCGATGATGGCGGGCGTCCTGCTCTACATCTGGGAGTCCGAGCACTTCGGCACGGCCATCCACCCCTGGCAGATGGCCCTCCCGCTGACCGTCATGGGCCTCGGCATGGGCCTGATCGTCGCCCCGCTCACCGAGACCGTCATCGCCGGGGTGCCGCGCGAGCACTCGGGCTCGGCGTCCGGCCTGATAAACACCACGCAGCAGCTCGGCAACGCGGTGGGCCTCGGCCTGGTGTCGGTCGTCTTCTTCAACGCCCTCGACGAGGGCGAGGTGGCCCGCGGCCACGCGGGCGAAGCGTTCGCCGCCGCTTTCCGGCACGGCATGTGGTGGGTCGCCGCGGTCCTGGGCGTGGTCCTCGCCCTGATGTTCGCGATGCCGCGCAAGGCGGCGTCTGCGTCTGCTGTTGAGGACGCCGCGTCTGTCGAGGACGCCGCGTCGGTGCCGGCCGCCGCGTAGGTCGGGGGCGGGGCGGGGTGGAACCGCGCCGAAGGCGCGGAAAACCCCCACGGCGGGTCAGCCGATCGTGCCGTACAGGTCGCGGTAGGAGGGGAAGACGCCCCCCGGCCCGTCGACGCCCTCCGCCGCGAGCAGGCCCTTGACCACGGCACGGGTCAGGACGTCCGCGCCCGCCGCCAGGATCTCGTTGACCGCGCCCGCCGCGAAGTCCGCGCTGCCGGGGAGGTGTTCCTCCTCCGGCAGCGGGCGGGCGCCCGTGGCCAGCGCGAAGACGGTGTCCCCGTCGGTCAGCAGATGGACCGGCCGGACCGCGCGGGCCAGGCCGTCGTGGGCGGTGCCCGCGAGCTTCTGGGCCTGGGCGCGGGTCAGGACGGCGTCGGTGGCGACGACGGCGATGGTGGTGTTGAGCGGGGGGCGTACGGAACCGGCCCAGCGCCGGGCCGACTCCTGCCGCGCCGCCGCCAGGGACTCCTGGGCCGCCCGGTGCCGCTCGGGGGAGGGGTACCGGGCGGGCCGGCCCTCGTACAGCCGCCCGTAGAGCACGCCCGTCGCCGGGTCGGCCGCGGAGCCCGCGGCGTTGACCGCCGCGAGCGCGGCGACCGTCACCCCGGAGGGCAGGACCACGCTGGCGGTGCCGATGCCGCCCTTGATCCCGCCGGCCACCGCGCCGGTGCCCGCGCCGACCGTGCCCTGTGCGACGGGCGCCCCCGGTGCCGTACGGGCCGCCGCCTCGGCGGCCTCCCGGCCCAGCGCGGCGTCGGGCCGGGCCCGCCAGTCGCCGCCCCGGCCGAGATCGAACAGGGCGGCCGCCGGGACCACCGGGACGACCTGCGCGGGATCCGGCCCCACCCGGAAGCCCCGGCCTGCGTCCTCCAGATACGCCATGACACCGGACGCCGCGTCCAGGCCGAAGGCGCTGCCGCCGGTGAGGACGACGGCCTCGACGCGCTGGACGAGATTGCGGGGGTCCAGGGCGTCGGTCTCGCGGGTGCCGGGCCCGCCGCCGCGGACGTCCACGGCGGCGACGGCGCCGCCGAGGCCGGGCGCGGTGAGGACGACCGTGGTGCCGGTGAGGGCACCGTCGCCCTGGCGGCCGGCGTGCCCCACATGGAGGCCGGGCACATCGGTGAGGGCGTCCTGGGGCCCGGGCACGGGTGCGATACGAGCGTCAGTCATGCGACATCCGTATCACGGGCCATCAAAAGATGGAGGAGTCAGCTGTGTTGATGGGCTGACGCCCCTGCGGGCTCCTGTGGGTCGCGCGTGGCGAGCGTCACCCCGACCGCCACGGTCACCACCCCGGCCAGGCCCGCCAGCAGCACCGCCGCCCCGCCCGCGAACGTGCAGGCGAGGACGGCCAGCGCGGACAGCGGCAGCACCAGCTGCTGGGCCGTACCGCGCTTGTAGTGGCGGGAGTGGATGAGCCAGACGCAGAACATGAACAGCGCGGCGGGAACGGTGACGCAGGACGACGCCGCGAACGTGGAGATGTGCGCCTTGCCCACCGACTCCTCGACCGCCACCTCGATGCCCGCGCCGATGGCCGCCGCCGAGCCGAGGATCAGATAGTGGCCGTAGCCCCAGAGGAACGCCTGGCGGTTGGAGGCCAGATGGAGGTGGATGGGCACGGCGAAGTAGATCCAGTAGGCCGCGAAGATCAAAAGCAGTCCGCCGCTCGCGATCGGCAGCAGTTCCCCCACCGCCTCGTGCTCGTCCAGCGCGGACTGGACGGCGACGGTGGCTGCCGAGACCGTCTCGCCCAGCACGATGATCGTGAACAGGCCGTAGCGTTCGGCGATGTGATGCGGATGCCAGGCCGTCTGGTGCGAGGCCTCGGCGATGGTGGGCACGGCCATCTCGGCGATCGCCATCACCAGGAACACCCAGGGTTTGGCACGGTCGGGCAGTACGAGCAGCCCGAGCCAGCCCACCTGGCACAGGCTGACGCCGATGGCGTACTTCAGCGCGGTGCGCCGCTCGGCCCCGGCGCAGGCGTGCGCGGCCCGCAGCCACTGCGAGACGAGCGCGAGTCGCATCACCACGTAGCCGAGCAGGACGGCCGTGTAGTTCGCCTGGCCGAAGGCGCGGGGGATGCCCGCGGCCAGGATCAGCACACCGGCGATCTGGATCAGGGTCACGACGCGGTACACGACGTCGTCGGTGTCATAGGCGGAGGCGAACCAGCTGAAATTCATCCAAGCCCACCACACCGCAAAAAACACCATCAAATAGCCCGGAATGCCATGTCCGGGGTGTCCTTCGGCGAGCGCGTGGACCAGCTGTCTGCCTGCCTGGGCGACCGCGACGACGAAGCACAGGTCGAAGAAGAGCTCCAGGGGGGTCGCGGCCCGGTGCTCCTCGTCGCGCCCGCGCGCGGTCATCCGGCGCAGCACGCCGGAGCGCCGGGCGGGAGGCGGCTCCCCGGGCAGCGGCTCCTCGCTCATAGGGCGATTGTCACCGCCGTACGGGCCCGCCGCGCGCCGACGCGGCGGTGAGCGGTGGGCGGCCGCGCGGTCGGTGCCGCCCGTACCCTGGACGCATGAGCACCGCCCCTGAGCCCGCGCCCCGCCGGGACCCCGCCTCCCCGGCCGCCGCGCTGATCTTCGACGACCCGCTGGACCGGCAGTCCTCGGACGACACCGACCGCGGCTGGGGCGACCGCCCGGCCACCGGCGGCAGCGCCGCCGACCTGGCCCGCTTCCTGGACGAGAAGCCGCCCCACCACGTCTGAGACCTCGGCCCACGTCTGAGGCCTCGGCCCCGCCGCGCCACCTCAGCCGTCGGCCGGCCGGCCGCTGCCGAGGTGGAGGACGAAGTTGGCCATCCGGAGCCCCGGCGCGGGTTCCGAGTCGGCGGTGCGGTGGAAGCCGAGTCCGCCGTAAAGGGTCGTGGCGGGCCGGTTGGCCGCGCCCGTGCTGACCCGCACCTCGCCGCTGCCGATCACGTCGGTGAGCAGGTGGCGCAGCAGCCGGGTCGCGAGGCCGCGCCGGAAGAAGGCGGGGTCCACGCAGACCCGGTCGATCCAGGTGACCCGCGGGCCTGCGCCGGCCCGGGTCTGCCAGGCCACGAAGGCCGCCACCCGTCCGTCGTCGGTGAGCGAGCCCAGCCAGCGCAGCGGGCGGGCCCGCATGTCCTGGAGCGATTCGCGCAGGGCGGGGATGCCGTCGAAGCCGATGATGCCGGCCTCGACGGCATAGGCGCGCCGGCCCGCCTCGTGCACGGCGGCCGCGACCGCCGCGTCGTTCAGATCCAGCTCACGGACCAGCGGGTCCACCGGTGTCGGCACGCCTGCCGGGGCAGGAGCCGGGACGTCGTCGGGCATGCGCCGAATGCTAAGCGCTCCGCCGGGAGCCGCGGCGCCCCGGCAGCCCGGCTCCGTTACTCCTAGCGCTGGGCCGGAACGGAATCCGAGCCCGAGCCCGGGCCCCGGCGCTGCTCGATCAGGGTGTCGCGGATCTGAGCCAGCAGCTCGATCTCGGTGGGCTCGTCGGGCTTGGTCTCCGCCGGGGTCCTGGCGGCCTGGCGGTCCTGCCAGCGCTTCATGGGCAGCAGCATCAGGAAGTAGACCACCGCTGCCGTGATCAGGAACGTCAGCGAGGCGCTGAGCACCGAGCCCCACTGGATGTAGACGCCCTTGGTGACCTCGCCCGTGGCGCTGTTCCGGGAGCACGGGCCCTTGAGGCAGGACGCGTAGTGCTCGAGGTCCTTGGTGCCGAAGGCGCCCACGACGGGGTTGATGACGCCCTTCACCACAGAGTTCACGATGTTGGTGAACGCCGCTCCGATGACGACCGCGACCGCGAGGTCGATCACGTTGCCCCGCATCAGGAAGGCCTTGAAACCCCCGAGGACTCCTGTCTTGTTACCGCTCCCGGAGCTCACCGAACAACCTCTCTCTGTACGTACCTGTGCCGGAATGGCCGACTACATAACATACGAGAGAGTCTGGCTGGTCTGTCCAATCCGCAAACACGCGCCCGGGTGCTTCGGCGGCGCCCGCGCCGCCCCACGCGCACCGGCGCGAACACCGGCACCCGGCGCCCTGGCGGGGTCCAGGGCGCGGGGAAGGGGCGGGAAGCAGGACCTGCGGGGGCGACAGCGATCGCGGACACGGGGGATACGGGGAACACGGGGGACACCACCTGACGTGGGGAGCGGCAACGGACGCTCCCCACGATCCCGGCTCCGCGCCGATCCCGCTGAGCCCTGTGGACTACTCGCCGGTTGTGGACAACTCCGTCACCCCTGCGCCCCGTACGCGCCCCCTACGGCAGCTCGATCCCCAGGTCCCATCCCTCGTGCGCCCGCGTGCACAGACAGTCCCGGTCCTCCGTCTTCGGCAGCGCGCCCACCGCGTCGAAGAGCACCTCGCGCAGCCGGTCCACGTTCTCGCCGAAGACCCGCAGCACCTCCTCGTGGGAGACGCCCTCCCCGGCCTCCGCGCCCGCGTCCAGGTCCGTGACCAGCGCCATCGACGTGTAGCAGAGCCCCAGCTCACGGGCGAGGACCGCCTCCGGGTGCCCGGTCATGCCGACGACCGACCAGCCCTGCGCCGCGTGCCAGCGCGACTCGGCACGGGTGGAGAAGCGCGGCCCCTCGATCACGACCATCGTCCCGCCGTCCACCGGCTCCCAGCCGTGCCCGCGCGCCGCCCCGAGGGCCACCGAGCGTCCGGCGGGGCAGTAGGGGTCGGCGAAGGTCATGTGGACCACGTTGGGCACCGAGCCGTCGGGCAGCGGCTCCCCGTCGAAGAAGGTCTGGGCGCGGGACTTCGTACGGTCCACGAGCTGGTCCGGTACGAGCAGGGTGCCCGGTCCGTGCTCCGGGTGGAGACCGCCCACCGCGCACGGGCCCAGGACCTGCCGGACGCCGACCGACCGCAGGGCCCAGAGGTTGGCCCGGTAGTTGATGCGGTGCGGGGGAGTGCGGTGCTCGCGGCCGTGGCGGGGCAGGAAGGCCACCTTCCGGCCCGCCAGCTCGCCGAGGAAGAGCGAGTCGCTGGGCGCCCCGTAGGGCGTCTCCACCGTGATCTCGGTCACGTCGTCGAGGAAGGAGTAGAACCCCGAGCCCCCGATGACCCCTATCTCGGCCGTGTTCGTCGTTCCCGCAGTGTTCGCGGTCGTCGCTGCGCTGCTGGTCTCAACCATGGGCTCACCCTAAACGCCACGGAGCCCGTCGCCCCTGAAGCAGGTGGGGCGACGGGCTCCGTCGAAAAGGCGCGTGGGTCAGGCGGCCGAGCTGCTGCTCGCGGTGCTCGACGAGGAGGTGCTCGACGAGGAGGTGCTCGCGGTGCTCGAAGAGGACGACGAGCTCGCGGAAGACGAGGAGGACGACGTCGAGGACGTCGACTTCGACGCCGGGGTGCTGCTGGACGACGAGCCGCGGCTGTCGTTCCGGTAGAAGCCCGAGCCCTTGAAGACGATGCCGACCGCCGAGAACACCTTCTTGAGGCGTCCGTCGCACTGCGGGCACACGGTCAGGGCGTCATCGGTGAACTTCTGCACCGCCTCGAGGCCCTCGCCGCACTCGGTGCACTGGTACTGGTAAGTCGGCACTTGTTCCTCCTGGCACTCTCACTCAATGAGTGCTAACGACGCTCAATAGTGCAGTATTCCGGCCCGTCAGTCCACCGAAACGGGCTCACGGTGACCGACCCCACGTGCCGCGACGACCGACTCGCCCTTCGGCGTCAGCGCCTTGCGCAGGCCCAGCAGGACCACCAGCGCCAGCGCCGTACCGCCCAGCGGCACCAGGAATCCGGTGCTCGCGTCGTGGGCGTCGATCAGCCGGCCGCCCACGGTGGCGCCGGCCGCCTGGCCCAGGCCGACCGCGCCGGTCAGCCAGGTGAAGGCCTCCGTGCGGGCGCTCGCCGGGACGAGCTTCTCGACCAGCGTGTAGCCGGTGATCAGCGAGGGCGCGATGCACAGACCCACGAGCAGGCCCGCGGCGCCGAGCAGCGGCAGGGCGTGCGCGGCCCACAGCGGCGTGGTGGCCAGGACCAGCAGCGGGTAGGCGATCAGCAGCCGGCGCTGCGCGCTGGTCTTCCAGGCGATGGCGCCGCAGACGATGCCCGCGATCATGTTTCCGGCCGCGAACGTGCCGTACATCAGGCCGTTGAGGCCGGGCTCGCCGAGCTCCTTGGTGAAGGCGGTCATCGAGACCTGCATGCCGCCGAAGACCGTGCCGATGCCGAGCATGGCGATCGCCAGCACCCGGACACCCGGCACGGACAGCGCGGAGACGCTCTTGGCGCTCCCGGCGGCCGTGCGGCCCGTGGCGGCGGGCTGCGTACGCCGCTGGGAGGCGAAGACCAGACCGCCGATCAGCGTCAGGGCCGCCTCGGCGACCAGGCCGGCCGCCGGGTGGACGCCGGTGCACAGCGCGGTGGCCAGCACCGGGCCGATCACGAATGTGAACTCGTCGGTGACCGACTCGAAGGCCGCCGCCGTGGGCATCAGCGGCGAGCCGTCCAGCTTGGCCGCCCAGCGGGCCCGGACCATGGGGCCGATCTGCGGGGTCGACGCGCCGGCCGGCACGGCCGCCGCGAGCAGCGCCCACAGGGGCGCGTGCGACAGCGCGAGCACCGTCAGCAGTGAGATCGCGGCGGCGTGCACGACGACACCGGGGATGAGCACGGTGGCCTGTCCGTAGCGGTCCGCGAGCTTGCCGCCCAGCGGGGCGAACAGGGCCATGGCCACGCCCGCCGTCGCCGAGACGGTGCCCGCGGTGCCGTACGAACCGGTGGTGTCGTTGACCAGCAGCAGGATGCCGATCGTCAGCATCGCGAACGGCTGGCGCGCCAGGAACCCGGGGAGCAGGAACGACAGCGCGCCGCGCGTGCGCAGCAGGCTGCCGTACCCGGCACGGGCCTCGGTGGTGTCTTTGACCGTGGTTGCCACGGTCCGGCCTTTCCGCCGCCTGGTAGCGCACTCCGGAGAGACGGGGTAACGCCGCCACGGAGCGCGCCGAGAGCTGTCCTCTCGCGCAGGACCGTGGTAGATACCGATCCGGCCGCCTCATGCGGCCACGGCCGCCGTGCGGTCGCGCCAGCTCTGCGTCAGGCAGAGATGGTTCGATGTTGTCGGGTCCACGCGTGACGCCGAGAGGCCCCGGAGATCCCAGTGGTCCCGGAGATCCCGGTGGGACTCTCGCTACGCACGCGAATAGTCCGAATAGCTTACTTAACCAACTTCTTCTTCACCAGCCCCCTCTTTTCCTTCCGCTTTGCGACCGCACTCTCCGGGGACGCGGCGGTCGCGCCCAGCCAGCCCGCCAGCTTGCCGCCCTCACCGACCGCCCGCAGCCGTCGCTCGGCCGCGTCGCGCACCGGGTCGGTGGCCACGACCAGCAGCTCGTCGCCGTGGCGCAGCACGGTCGAGGGCCCCGGCACAAAGCTCGCGCCGTCCCGGACGACCAGGGTGACGGCGGCCCCGGCGGGCAGCCGCAGCTCGCTCACCTCCACGCCATGCATCCGCGAACCGTCGGGGACGGAGACCGACAGCAGATGCCCGCGCAGCCGCTCCAGCGGCGCCGACTCGATGCCCAGGTCCCGGGCCTCGTCGTCGTCGCCCAGCTTCAGCCACCGGGCCAGCCAGGGCAGCGTCGGGCCCTGTACCAGGGTGTAGACGATCACCAGCACGAAGACGATGTTGAATATCCGGCGGCTGTCGGGGACCCCGGCGACCATGGGGATGGTCGCCAGCACGATGGGCACCGCGCCGCGCAGCCCGGCCCAGGACAGCAGGGCCTTCTCCTGCCAGGGCGTCCGGAAGGGCGCCGTGCTCAGGAACACGGACAGCGGGCGGGCCACCATCGTGAGCACCAGTCCCACCACCAGCGCGGGCAGGATGTCGTCGCCCAGCTCGTGGGGGGTGACCAGCAGGCCCAGCAGTACGAACATGCCGATCTGGGCGATCCAGCCCAGCCCCTCGGCGAAGCCCCGGGTGGCCGGCGAGTGCGGCAGCTTGGCGTTGCCGAGGATCAGGGCGGCGAGATAGACGGCCAGGAAGCCCGAACCGTGGGCGAGCGCGCCGGTCGCGTAGGCGGTGACGGCGATGGCCATCACGGCGATCGGGTAGAGACCGGAGGCGGGCAGCGCCACGTGCCGCAGCCCGTACGCGCCCGCCATGCCTATCAGCATGCCGGCGGCGGCGCCGATGACCAGCTCCAGCGCGATCTTGCCGAGCAGCAGATACCAGTGGTCGACCGGGCCGGCGGCCGAGAAGGCCACGACGAGGATGACGACGGGGGCGTCGTTGAAGCCGGACTCGGCCTCCAGGACACCCGTGAGCCGTCCGGGCAGTGGAACGTTCCGCAGGACGGAGAAGACGGCGGCCGCGTCCGTGGAGGACACCACGGCGCCGATGATCAGTGCCTGGCGCCATTCGACGCCGGCCAGGTAGTGCGCGGCGGCGGCCGTCACACCGACGCTGATCGCGACACCGAAGGTGGAGAGCACGGCCGCCGCGGGCAGCGCCGGCTTGATCTCGTGCCACTTCGTGCCGAGACCGCCCTCGGCGAGGATCACGACCAGCGCCGCGTAGCCGATGACCTGGGTGAGCCCGACGTCGTTGAAGGAGACGCCGATGCCGTCCTGGCCGATGGCGACACCCATGCCGAGATAGAGGAGCAGGCTGGGGAGCCCGCTGCGTGAGGAGATCCGGACCGCCGCCACCGCCACGAGCAGCACGAGCGAGCAGATCAACAGGAGTTCGTTGAGGTGGTGGACAGTCAGGGGCCGGTCCCTTCACGAGATGTTCCACGGGCGTCGTCATACGGCGTCGGGGGTGTTCACGATTCGGCCGAAACGTTCCTCCTGTCCTGGGGCCTCCCGTCCTGGGGGCCGCGAAGGCGGGGGCAATGGGGGATGCGTCCAGAGGAAGTTAATTTCCTCATCTAATATTTTACGGGTTCTTAACGCCTCTTCGGCACCTCCGCTCTGGCCGGATGTCGATCGGCACGGCACCGCGTCCGGGCGCCCCGCGCCCTGCGCCTATGGTTGCTTCCAGCATTCCCAGGACCATCTGCCCCTCTAAGGACAGCGATGCCCGCCAACAAGAACGGCCCCGGCAAGAAGAAGAAAGGGCGACGCGCCCGCCTGCTCGTGATCACCACCGTGCTGCTGCTCGTGGCGGGCGTCGCCTTCGGCGCGTACTGGAGCGTCAGCACCGTTCGCGCCTCCTTCCCGGAGACCGACGGAACCCTCCAGCTCAAGGGCCTGTCCGGCCAGGTGAAGGTCGTCCGCGACGAGCACGGCATTCCCCAGGTCTACGCCGGCACGGCCGAGGACCTCTTCCGCGCCCAGGGCTTCGTCCAGGCGCAGGACCGCTTCTGGGAGATGGACGTCCGCCGTCATCTGACGGCCGGACGGCTCTCCGAGATGTTCGGATCCGGCCAGGTGGAGACCGACGCCTTCCTCCGCACCATGGGCTGGCGCAAGGTCGCGCAGCAGGAGTACGACACCAAGCTGTCGGCGACCACCAAGAAGTACCTCCAGGCCTACTCGGACGGCGTCAACGCCTATCTGAAGGACCACAAGGGCAAGTCGCTGTCCGTCGAGTACGCCGCCCTCGAGTTCCAGAACGACTACAAGCCCGAGGCCTGGACCCCGGTCGACTCCGTCGCCTGGCTCAAGGCGATGGCCTGGGACCTGCGCGGCAATATGAAGGACGAGATCGACCGCTCCCTCGCCTCCTCGCGGCTGACTCCCCAGCAGATCGACGACCTGTACCCGGGGTACCCGTACGACCGGAACAAGCCGATCGTCGAGGGCGGCGCGGTCGACTCCGCCAAGACCTTCGACCCCAAGGGCGCCGCCACCGGCGGGACCCAGTCCGCCGGTGCGCAGAACCCGGCCACGGCCGGGGGCGCGGGCGCGGCGAACGGTCTGCGCAGCAGCCTGGCCTCGCTGTCGAGCTCGCTGGAGAAGATCCCGGCGCTGCTCGGCCCCAGCGGCAACGGCATCGGCTCCAACTCGTGGGTCGTCTCCGGTGACTACACGACCACCGGAAAGCCGCTGCTGGCCAACGACCCGCACCTCGCGCCGCAGATGCCCTCGCTCTGGTACCAGATGGGCCTCCACTGCACCACCACCGGCGAGCAGTGCCCGTTCGACGTGGCCGGCTACACCTTCGCGGGCATGCCCGGCGTGGTCATCGGCCACAACAAGGACATCGCCTGGGGCATGACCAACCTCGGCGCCGACGTCTCCGACCTCTACCTGGAGAAGGTCACCGCCGACAGCTACCTCTACGACGGCAAGCAGAAGCCCTTCGTCACCCGCAAGGAGACCATCAAGGTCGCGGGCGAGAAGAGCCGTGAGATCACCGTCCGCGAGACCAACAACGGCCCGATCGTCTCCGACCGCAACGACGAGCTCGTCAAGGTCGGCGAGAAGGCGCCCGTGCAGGACCCGGCGCCGGACCGCGCCGAGGGCTACGCCGTCGCGCTGCGCTGGACCGCGCTGGACCCCGGCAAGACGATGGACGCGCTGTTCTCGCTGGACCTGGCGAGCGACTGGGCCTCCTTCCGCAAGGCGGCGGCCGACTTCGACGTCCCCTCGCAGAACCTGATCTACGCCGACACCAAGGGCAACATCGGCTACCAGGCCCCGGGCCGGATCCCCGTCCGCGGCAAGGCGGGCGGCGCGGCCAAGGGCGGCGACACCGGCGAGACCCCGCAGAAGGGCCAGACCGGGACGACCGGCGCGGCCGGTACTCCCGGCGTGCCGAAGACCGACGTCAACGGCGACGGCAAGATCGACGCCAAGGACGCCGCCAAGCCCGACGCGCAGACCGCCACGCCCGACGGCCGGCTGCCCGCGCCCGGCTGGGACCCGGCCTACCAGTGGACCGACTACGTGCCGCAGTCCGCGCTGCCGTACGACTACAACCCCAAGCGCGGCTACATCGTCACCGCCAACCAGGCCGTCGCCGACAAGAACTACCCGTACCTCCTGACGCAGGACTGGGGCTACGGCGCCCGCAGCCAGCGGATAAACGACATGATCCAGTCGAAGATCAAGGACGGCGGGAAGATCTCGACGGAGGACATGCAGAAGATGCAGATGGACAACAGCAGCGAGATCGGCAAGCTGCTGACGCCCTACCTGCTCAAGATCGACGTCAAGGGCGCCAACGAGCGCGAGACCAAGTACGTCCGCGAGGCGCAGAAGCTGCTGAAGGACTGGGACTACACCCAGGAGCCCGACTCGGCGGCCGCCGCGTACTTCAACGCGGTGTGGCGCAACACCCTCAAGCTCGCCTTCGGCAACAAGCTCCCCAAGGAGCTGCGGGTCAAGGGCCAGTGCCTGCGGGTGCGCCCGGCCAATGACTCCGGCCCGCAGGAGGACCTGGACGGCAACACCCGCCTGGTCCTGGAGTGCGGCGAGCGCGACCCCGACGCCGCGCAGCCCGACGGTGGCGACCGCTGGTTCGAGGTCGTCCGCAACATCCTCGACAAGCCCGACAACGCGTGGTGGAAGACCAACGGCACGCGTGCCAACCCGGGTGCCGCCAACCGCGACCAGCTGCTGGCCCAGGCGATGATCGACGCCCGCTGGGAGCTGACCTCCAAGCTCGGCAAGGACGTCACCCAGTGGAGCTGGGGCCGGCTGCACCAGCTGAACCTGAAGAACCAGACCCTCGGCAAGGAGGGCCCCGCCATCGTCCGGTGGATGCTCAACCGGGGCCCCTGGAACCTGGCGGGCGGCGAGGCGGCGGTCAACGCCGCCGGCTGGAACGCGGCGGGTGGCTACGGCGTGGTCTGGGTGCCGTCCATGCGGATGGTCGTCAACCTCGCCGACCTCGACAAGTCCCGCTGGATCAACCTCACCGGCGCCTCCGGCCACGCCTACAACGCCCACTACTACGACCAGACGGACATGTGGGCCAAGGGCGAGCTCCTGCCGTGGGCCTTCAGCAAGGAGGCCGTCGACAAGAGCAAGGACGCGGTGCTGACGCTGAAGCCGTGAGCCCTCCCGGCGGGGAGCCAGGTCCGGCGGTGCCGGGCGCCAGGCGCTCCGCTGGAAGCGCGGTCCTGCGGCCGCGGGTGGACTGTGGCTGGTCGCGCCCACGCGGCGGTAGCCGCAATAGCGACACCGTCCCGCGCCCCTGACGGGGCGCGGTACCGCTCAGCCGAAGCGGCGGACCCCGCCAGGGGTGATCACCGCGTGCACGGGGTGGTCGTGCGGTTCCTCCGGGACCCGCGCGACCACCTCGTTGTCGTAGAGGAGCACGACACGGGCGGGAGCGGCCCCCGCGCGGTCCAGCCGGGCCAGCACCCGGTCGTACGAGCCGCCGCCCCGCCCCAGCCGCAGCCCGCGCCCGTCCACGGCGAGCCCCGGCAGCAGCACCGCGTCGGCCCCGGTGACCGCGTCGGGGCCGAGCCGCTCCCCGTCGGGCTCCAGCAGGCCCCGGCCCGCCCGGACGAGATGCCCCGGGCCCCGGTAGAGCCCCCAGTCGAGATCGTTGTCCGGCAGCAGCACCGGCAGCAGCACCCGCACCCCTCGGTCACGCAGCGTGTCCAGCAGCGCGCGGGTGCCCGGCTCCCCGCCGATGGACACGTACGCGGCCACCGTCCGCGCCGTCGCCAGCTCCGGCAGCTCCAGGGCGCGCCGGCCCAGCTCCGTCTCGTACGCGCGGATGTCATCCCTGGTCAACCCGGCCCTCACCGCCAGGAGGGAGCGCCGCAGCGCCGCCTT
This sequence comes from Streptomyces sp. NPDC001678, assembly GCF_042892945.1. Lineage (NCBI taxonomy): Bacteria > Bacillati > Actinomycetota > Actinomycetes > Kitasatosporales > Streptomycetaceae > Streptomyces > Streptomyces sp. NPDC001678. The sequence goes on from NZ_JBIAUP010000006.1 coordinate 318,246, forward strand.
GTCGGGCCGGGGGACCTCTGCTGACGAACCCATGGTTTCGGCAATCTCCTGTCTGGGGTCATACTCGGCGGAGTCACATCTTCCGCTCAGTCTCAACGGTTAGTGTTCGGCCCATGACTCAATCGCGCCCTCGGATCAGCAAGGCTGTCATCCCTGCCGCCGGGCTCGGAACCCGTTTTCTCCCGGCCACCAAGGCCACGCCCAAGGAGATGCTGCCGGTCGTCGACAAGCCGGCTATCCAGTACGTGGTGGAAGAAGCGGTTCACGCGGGTTTGTCGGACGTCCTCATGATCACGGGCCGTAACAAGCGCCCTCTTGAGGACCACTTCGACCGCAACTACGAGCTGGAGGAGGCACTGCGGCGCAAGGGCGACGAGTCCCGCCTCGCCAAGGTGCAGGAGTCCAGCGACCTCGCCACCATGCACTACGTGCGCCAGGGCGACCCCCGGGGCCTGGGCCACGCGGTGCTGTGCGCCGCCCCGCACGTGGGCGACGAGCCCTTCGCCGTGCTGCTCGGCGACGACCTGATCGACGCACGCGACCCGCTGCTCTCGCGCATGGTCGACATCCAGCGCCGGCACGGCGGCAGTGTGATCGCGCTGATGGAGGTCGACCCCGCGCAGATCGGGCTCTACGGCTGCGCGGCCGTCAAGCCCACCGACGTCGAGGGCGTCGTCGAGGTCACCGGCCTGATCGAGAAGCCCGGCCCCGGCGAGGCGCCCAGCAACTACGCGGTGATCGGCCGCTATGTCCTCGACCCGGCCGTCTTCGACGTGCTGCGCGAGACCGAGCCCGGCCGGGGCGGCGAGATCCAGCTCACCGACGCCCTCCAGGCCCTGGCCGCCGCGCCCGGCCTCGGCGGGCCCGTGCACGGCGTCGTCTTCAAGGGCCGCCGCTACGACACCGGCGACCGTGGTGACTATCTGCGTGCCATTGTCAGACTGGCATGCGAACGCGAGGATCTGGGACCGGACTTCCGGGCCTGGCTCCGGAGTTATGTCACCGAGGAGATGTAGCGACTTGAGCAGTGTGACGGACGGTTCGGACGGGTCGGCCGCCGAAGGAGACCGCGTCTGGTCGGTGGACGAGCACCTCGACGACATCCTGGGGAAGATCCGCCCGTTGGAGCCGATCGAGCTGCAACTCCTGGACGCGCAGGGCTGTGTGCTGGTGGAGGACGTCGTCGTCCCCGCCGCCCTGCCCCCCTTCGACAACAGTTCCATGGACGGCTACGCCGTCCGGACCGCCGACGTCGAGGGGGCGAGCGAGGAGTTCCCCGCCGTGCTCACCGTCGTCGGCGACATCGCGGCGGGCAGCGCCGAGCTGCCCGCCGTGGGTCCCGGCGAGGCCGTGCGGATCATGACGGGCGCCCCGCTGCCGCCCGGCGCCGAGGCCGTCGTGCCCGTCGAGTGGACCGACGGCGAGAGCGGCGAGGGCCCGGCCACGGCGATGGCCGCCGCCGGGGAGGACGCCCCCGAGGACGGTGACGGCTTCGGCGAGGTCCGCGTCCACCGTCCCGTCGCCGCCCGCGCCCACATCCGCGCCCGCGGCAGCGACGTCGCCGCGGGCGAGATCGCCGTGCGGGCCGGTACGGTCCTCGGCCCCGCCCAGCTCGGGCTGCTGGCCGCCATCGGCCGCGCCACCGTGACCGTACGGCCCCGCCCCCGCGTCGTCGTGCTCTCCACCGGCAGCGAGCTCGTGCCGCCCGGCGAGCCCCTGGGCGAGGGCCGCATCCACGACTCCAACAGCTTCATGCTCACCGCCTGCGCCCGGGACGCCGGCGCCCTCGCCTACCGCGCCGGCGCCGTCGACGACGACCCCGTGGTCTTCCGCGCCACCCTGGAGGACCAGCTCGTGCGCGCCGACGCCGTCGTCACCAGCGGCGGCGTCAGCGTCGGCGCGTACGACGTGGTCAAGGAGGCCCTGACCGGGCTGACCGGCGAGGAGGGCCGGGTCTCCTTCCGCCGGCTGGCCATGCAGCCCGGCAAGCCCCAGGGCTTCGGCCGCGTCGGCCCCGACCGGGTCCCCCTGTTCGCGCTGCCGGGCAACCCCGTCAGCTCGTACGTCTCCTTCGAGCTCTTCGTCCGGCCCGCGCTGCGCGCCCTGATGGGGCTCCCGCCCGTCGACCGCGAGACGGTACGGGCGGTGTGCGTGGACGGGGTGAAGTCCTCCCCGGCGGGGAAGCGGCAGTTCCTGCGCGGCCGCTACGCGGACGGCGAGGTCACCCCGGTCGGCGGGGCGGGCTCCCATCTGGTCAAGGCCCTCGCCGACGCGGACGCCCTGATCGTCGTCCCCGAGGACACCACGTCCGTGGATCCGGGCGCCGAAGTGGAAGTCGTCCTTCTGGGCTGACGCCCTTCCCCGAGGGCGTCCTTCCCGACCGGCCCGCGCTCCCGCCGGGTACGGTGGCTGCCCACAGGGACCGGACCGGGAGAACGATGAGCAGCGGCCAGGAGCACCTCACCCATCTCGACGCCACGGGCGCGGCCCGCATGGTCGACGTCTCGGCCAAGGAGGTCACCGCGCGCACCGCGAGGGCCACCGGCCGGGTGCTGGTCTCGCCGCGCGTCGTGGAACTGCTGCGGGGCGAGGGGCTGCCCAAGGGCGACGCCCTCGCCACCGCCCGGATCGCCGGGATCATGGGCGCCAAGCGGACGCCCGAGCTGATCCCCCTCTGCCACCCGCTCGCCCTCTCCGGGGTGACGGTCGACCTGACCGTCACCGACGAGGCCGTGGAGATCCTCGCGACCGTGCGGACCACGGACCGCACGGGCGTGGAGATGGAAGCGATGACGGCCGTCGCCGTCGCCGGGCTGACCGTGGTCGACATGGTCAAGGCCGTCGACAAGGCGGCGGTGATCGCGGACATCCGCGTCGAGGAGAAGACGGGCGGGAAGTCCGGCCGCTACGTCCGGCAGGGAGCGGGCGCGTGACGGCGCCGTACCGGGCCCTGGTGGTCACCGCCTCCAACCGGGCCGCGGCGGGCGTCTACGAGGACCGGGGCGGGCCCCTCCTCGCGGCCGGGCTGGCGGCCATGGGCTTCGCCGTGGACGGGCCCCGCGTGGTGCCGGACGGCGACCCGGTCGAGGCCGCGCTGCGCGAGGCGGTCGCCGCCGGGTACGACGTGGTGCTGACCACCGGCGGCACCGGGATCTCCCCCACCGACCGCACCCCCGAGGCCACCCGCCGCGTCCTGGACCACGAGGTCCCCGGCATCCCCGAGGCCATCCGGGCCGAGGGCCTGGCCAAGGTGCCCACGGCCGCGCTCTCCCGGGGCCTGGCCGGGGTGGCCGGACGGACGCTGATCGTCAACCTGCCGGGGTCGACGGGCGGCGTACGCGACGGGCTGGCCGTCCTGGAGCGGCTGCTCCGGCACGCGGTGGACCAGCTCCACGGCGGCGACCACGCCGGTGGGGACCACGCCGGTGGGGACCATGCCGGCGGGGACGGGCCGGGCGGTGACCCCTCAGGGGGAGGCGGGCCCGGCGTCGATCACCCGAGAAACCCCGCAGTCGCCCCATGAACATCTGGCCGGTGGAGCTGGCGGACGGCGATGTCGCCCTGCGCCCCATAAAACTGCGCGACCAGCGCGCCTGGCGCGAGGTCAACCGGCGCAACCGTGACTGGCTGCGCCCCTGGGAGGCCACCGTGCCCCCGCCGCCGCCCGGTGGGCCCGTCGCCCAGCGCCCCACCTACCGGCAGATGGTCCGCCATCTGAAGGCCGAGGCACACGCCGGGCGGATGCTGCCGTTCGTGATCGAGTACCGGGGGCAGCTCGTCGGCCAGCTGACCGTGGCCGGGATCACCTGGGGCTCGATGTGCTCGGCCCACATCGGCTACTGGGTGGACGAGGCCGTGGCGGGCCGGGGCGTGATGCCCACGGCCGTGGCGCTGGTGGTGGACCACTGCTTCCACGCGGTAGGGCTGCACCGCGTGGAGGTGTGCATCCGGCCGGAGAATCTGCCCAGCCGCCGGGTGGTGGAGAAACTGGGATTCCGCGAGGAGGGCCTGCGCCCCCGCTATCTCCACATCGACGGCGCCTGGCGCGACCACCTGGTCTACGCGCTGACCGCCGAGGAGGTCCCCGAGGGGCTGCTGGCGCGCTGGCACCGGTCCCGGCCGAGGGGCGGGACGGGCAACGGGACGGGCGCGGGGACCGGACTCTCCCCGGAAATAAAATAAACGTTCGAATTGACCGGTCAATTGACGGTATTCGTAGGGTTCCGATCTCAACAATCACAAAAAAAGTTCGAGATATCAGCCGGATCGTGCGACACACCGCGCCAATTGGCGGAATCATCTGCGCACACCCCTCTACCGTGTGAAGGGTGAGCAGCAGCGGCCTGATCTACGCAGTCATCGTCGGGGCCTGGGCCGCCTACTTGGTGCCGATGTGGCTCCGTAGGCAGGACGAGCTCAATGAAGCCCGTCCGACGGAACGCTTCAGCACGGCCATCCGGTTGCTGTCCGGACGGGCGGGCATGGAGCGCCGTTACGCCAAGGACCTGGAGGGGCGTGTCCCCGCCGAGGCGGCGGCCCCCGGGGAAGCCGGGGAGCCGGAGCCCCGGGCGCCCGAGCCGGAAGCGGCGACCGAAATGGTCGACGTCCGGTCCTTCGGCGCGCCCGCGTCCGGACGGCCGGACGCCGCGCAGGCGCCCCCGGCGGCCCCACCGGCGTCTTCGTCGGCATCCGCATCGGCGTCCGCGTCGGCGTCTCCGCCTCCGTCCGCGTCGCCGTCGGCCCCGGCCGCCCAGGCGGGCGCCCTGACGGCGGCCGAGCGTGCCCGGCGCTCCAAGGTGCTGGCCCGCCGCCGCCGGACCACGGTGCTGCTCTTCCTCGCCTTCTCCCTGGGCGCGGTCGTCGCGGGCGTCGGCGGCCTCGCCCTCCTGTGGGTGCCGGGCGTCCCGGCCGCGCTGCTCAGCGCGTACATCTGCTACCTGCGCGTCCAGGAGCGCCGCCGCTTCGCCTTCACCATGGACCAGCGCCGCGCCGAACTGGCCGCCCAGCGCCTCCGCGAGGGGCGTGCGCGCTCCCACTCCGCGCCCCCCGAGGACGGCCCCGCCGACGCCGACACCGTTGTCCACCACACGGCGCCCCCGGCGGCGGGCGGCGCGGCCGCCGCGCGCAGCGCGGGCCGGCGCGCCCTGGTCGAGCAGACCGACCACGCCGAGTGGGTCGACCAGCAGCGCGACCGGGACCCGGGCGAGGGCTGGGAGCCCGTGCCCGTCCCGCTGCCCACCTATGTCTCCGCGCCGGTGGCCCCCCGGGCGACCGGCGCCGGCGCGGCGGACACCTGGAGCTCGGCCCGCTCCAGCACCGCCGAGCCGGCCGACGCCCACCGTCCGCCCGCCGAGGACCGCCGCTCGACCCGCCCCCGCCGCCCCCGGCGCGAGCGCGGGCACACCCCGCTGTTCGACCAGTACGCCGACGAGGGTCGTCCCCGCGCCGCCAACGAGTGACGCCGACGAGTGACGCCGGGGGCCGCTCCCCGCGCTGACCAGCGGAGGCGATGGGGAGCGGATTTCCGAACAGCGCGGTGGGGGTGCTAGAGTTTCACTCGTTGCAAGGGCCTGTGGCGCAGTCCGGTAGCGCACCTCGTTCGCATCGAGGGGGTCAGGGGTTCAAATCCCCTCAGGTCCACAACAGGACCGTTCTTGAGTTAGCTCAGGATCGGTTGATGAGATCCCGTCCGATCACTCTGATTGGACGGGATCTTTTCGTTTCTGGGGTGTTCGGGAGGTCCGGGTGCTGGCGGAGGTCGAGTTCGGGCGTCGTCAGGTCCGGGCTGGCTCGAGTTCCTGGCGTCGCGGGCATGCCGCTGCAGCCGACCGGGTTCGGCGGCTGGTGGGTGTGTGCGGTTGTCGGGCCGTTGCGTCAGGACGGGTTCGGCGGAGGTGGCCTGCTTCCGAAGCCGATGATGTCGGGCTCGTGGCTGCCGTCCGAACCCATCTCCACGGCCTTGATCGCTTCGAAGTCGTTGTCCGTGAGAGCGTTTCCGGAGCGCTCTATGAGCCAGGTCTCAAGTGTCGTCAGGTTCGCAACGGTGAGCATGAGGGCGACCAGGAGTGTCTGGGCGACCTGGCCGGTGGCGGGCCGGTGTTTGGGGTTGCCGATGTCGAGGTCGTCGCTTTTGAAGCGGCCGTTGGCGCCTTCGTTGTGGCTGCGGATGGGTTTGTAGGAGCTGTCCCAGGCGGTGCTGAGGTAGTGCTCATCCCGCCGGTACTTGGCGATGCGGAAGTCGTCGCCGATGCCCGCGTCGGCTCGCAGGGTGATGGCGGATGCGCTGCAGACCTTGGGCAGTTCCCCTTTCGGCGGTGGGGTGTGCCACTCGCCTTCGGGAAGTTGAACGGGAGGACGCGCGGCGGGGTGGCCGGCGCGAGCGCGTGCCTGGGCCAAGTCGACTGTGACCGGAGGCAGACTGGCGGTGCGAGTGGATTGTGGCCGCAGTCGTTGGCGGCAGGGGCAGTTGACCGGGGGAGAGGGCCCGGCGGCGGGGCACTGCAGGCGGATGGTGCCGCGGTGGTCGGGACCTTCTTTGAGCTTGAGGTGGTAGGGGCCACGGGCGGTGATCAGCTCTCGCAGCTGAGGGCTGCGCAGGCGGACGGCTTTGTCGTCTGCTCCTGTGGTGGCGTCGATCAGCTCGGTGGGAGTGAGGGGACAGAGGAACGAGCCGCCGACGAGCGGGGCGCCGCCCCAGCTGCCCTGACGGCCGCGTTCGATGGCCTTGTAGTCGAGAGCGAGGCGGTAACCGAGTCGGCGGGCGGGGATCTGGAAGTTCTCCGGCGACTGCCCGGTGTAGGCGCGGTCGGCTGCGCAGGTCCCGGCAGGAAGGCCGAAGGCCTTGAGCTGGCTGAGTACGGTGATCGCGTTGTGGCCCGTGCGGACGGTGGGGGTGTCCAGGACGAGGCCCAGGCACAGCTGTGGATACGCCTTGGCCCGGGCGGCACTGTCGCTGCGGTGCGCGGCGACGGCGAGAGTGGCGCTGTAGCCGAAGACGCCCTCGTCGGAGCCGCCGCTGTAGTGCCAACCCGCGGTGATCTCGGCCGAGGCAGTCTGCGAGCGGTCGCTGTCCGGGAGAGCGAGAACGGGGATGGAAGTGGCGTCGACGCCGACGTCCCCGTGCCAGCCCTTGAGATGGCCGCGCCGCTGGGCCATGCGAACCACACTCAGGACCAGCTGGTTGGCCAGTTGCTGCAAAACGGCAGCGGTCTGGCGCCCTCTCGCGCCATCCCACCGGGCCGCGATGGCTTCGGCCTCGTGGAGGGGGAGGCGCTTGCGACGGTCGCAGCGGGCCGGGTCGAGCACAGTGGTGATCCGGTCCAGGCCGCGGTAGAGGCATCGGCTGGTCGCGATGCGGGACCGTGCCGTGTGCGGCGGGTGTTCCGGGATCCCCAGCCATGCCCTGGCCCGTGGCCGCAGGCTGAAGTGCGTGATCCGCCACGCATCGGCGACGGTCGCGCGTCCGGTGTAGTACACGGCCAGCAGCAACGCTGCCAGCACTGTGCGGGGCCGCATCCCGGCAGGCCCCGGCCGGCCCTCAAGAAGAGCCTCGAGGGCTTGGGGGACGCCGGAGCGGTCCAGCAAGGTCAGCAGCTGCCCGACTTAGTCGGGGATCTGGACGGGTCCGCTGCGGCGGATACGGGGCCGCAGCAGCCGGGCTGCGGCCTCCGGATCGTCCGGGCGCCGCATCAAGGGCGGCGCCCGCGCAGAAGATGGGCGGCCGTCTCCCGGTCCAGCGGAGGCACCCATTGGTGGTAGGGAGCCAGCGCGGCCATCGACGTCATGCCTGCCGACTCGGCGACCAGAGCCGGTGCGATGCCCAGGGCAAGCAGTTTCACGATCCACGTCGAGCGCAGACGCCTGGCCGACAGCGGTGGCAGTCCGGCAGGTGGACGGTGGCGGGCCGGCCAGGAGCTGACCAGGTTCTTCGCCGTGGCGACTTTCCGGTGCGGGCGGAAGAGGTAGTCGTGCCCGGCGATGGCAGCCAGCTCGGAGAGCGTTTCCTCCCAGCCGGCCTGACAGGCCACCAGCCTGTTCAGCCCTTCGACCAGTGCGAGCCCGCTCCTGGCCGTGCGGATGTCGGTGCCCCGGACGGCCCGGAGCTCACGGGGCATCAGGCCGCATCCGGCCGTCAGAGCCATCAGCGCCTGACCGCCCAGCCGGGCCCGGCCGCCCAGCAGCTCTGCCCAGGACCGCAGCCTGCTCAACTCTCCTGCCTGGTAAGGAGGCTGCGGACCTCTCGGGGCAGACAGTCGGACGGGAGGCGCTTCTCCGCGCTGGACCCAGACCAGAGCCTCATGAGTCCGCCGCAGCCACGACCGGTAGGTCTGCAGAGTGTCTGGGGCCTTGCTGGTGCAGCCCGACAGCACGAACGCGTCGATCGTCTCTGTCCGCAGCCACACCGCTGGATCCATCGGCAGCCCAGTCCCGTTCGCCCAGGCTGCAAGCCGCCCGACGGCATGCATCAGATGCCCGGCCTCGTAACAGGTGATCGGTGCGGCGGCGGCCACGGTGGCGCGGACCTGATCGGCGATCCGCGCCCACTTCTCCGGAGGCAGCTTCGGGCGGTAGTCGCGGATACGGGCCGAAACCTCGGGGAGAGCGTCACGCTCCACCAATATCGGCTGGACAAGCAGCCGGTGGGATCGAGCAGGACATTCACCGAAAGAAGTGCATTCGCATGGTCGGAGGACGCGCCCGCAGCCGCCCGCCGCTGGAGCTTGCCCACGATCCGGAAGCCTGGCCCCACGCGGCAGTCGACGATCCCGCTGCCATGGTGATCCAGGACATCGCCCGCGCTCTCACGACGGCTCTGACCAGCCAGAAGAGAAGCCTTCGACGGGCCACAGAAGGCTCCGGCGTCAACCGCCAGGCCATCGCCGACCTCATTGCCGGACGCTGCTGGCCCGACATCGCCACTGTCGCCCGACTCGAGAACTTCCTCGCCGTCCCTCTGTACCCGCACAGGGATGGAACGTGCATTTCGCATGAAGACCGGCCTTCCGGCGCCCGGAGCCGACGGACTCCGGGCGCGACGAAATAGGCCACGCGCCCCCGAGATGAACGCGATTGCTCTAATCTCGGGGGCAAACGTGAGCCACTGACAAGGGGTTCCACGTCACCGGTTCCGAAGAGGGGTCAACCTCAGCGGAACCAGTTCCCTCCTCCCCGCAACGGGAGGAGGGAACAACTCTTCAACGGCGTATCGTCAGGCGCCCCCTTCTGCTAGCGGTTCCTGCGAGTGTGCGGCCTGGCGGATCACGAACTCCCCCGCCGACACCCGGACCAGCTGGCCTGCAGTCACCAGGCGCTTGCAGGAGCCCCGGATCGTCTCCCGGGCGGAATCACCCTCCTTGCCCTTCGTAGGTCGACCCAGGGCTTCAGCGATCTCCTTCGGCTTCATCGGCCTCCCAGCCGTTACAAGCACCTGGACAATGGCCCGCATGAGGCCGCTGGTCTGCGTCCGCTTCTGCTTCGCCCCTTCCCGGGAAGAGCCCCTGCGGCCGCCGCTGGTCGTGGTGCCTGACCGACCTGACTCCGCCAGCCGACTGGCAAGCCCCGTTTCCCGGCCGGGAGACGAATCCGGTTCCTCAGGCGCTTGTGCGGCCCTACGAGTGGGAGACGGAACGTCCGCGAGGAGTTCCTCCAATGCATCGGCCAGCTGATCCCTCGCGTCCTGAGCCTTGGTGAGGCCGGCCTGCACCGAAGCCAGCTTGTCCTGCAGTGCGGCCAGCTCTGCTTCCAACTGCTCGTGATGCACCTGCAGCTTGTCGACCTTGGCCGAGTAGAACCCGACAGCCGCTCGCAGTCCCTGTGCCGCAGCGGCCCCGTCCTCGCCTGCCGACCCCACCCAGGACCCCAATCACCAGAAGATCAGCTCAACGCCGCACATCGTAGGGAACGCCAGACGCCCCAGCTCGCCAAACCGTCGACAACAGCCCAGCAGTTGGACGCGGGGTCTGATGTTGCCCGCCGGCCTCTCGGCGGCCAGTACGGAGAGCACCTGGCTCGGGTGCGGATCCCCCCGTCGATACGGCGATGCATCGACGGGCAGTCGGTCCGAGAACCAGCAGTAGCTGAGCGGCGCCCCGGCGGTCCTTGCCCGGATCGTGGTGGTGGTATGGAGAGTTGGCGCTCAGGCAAGCAAGGCCAGACGCGGTGAGCCGCAGGCGACGACAAGAAAGGTCAGCCACTCTCGCTATCAGCCAGGCCCATCTTGGATCCTCTGCCGTGCACTGCGTATTTGAGCCAGGATGGCGAATCGTGACCGGCCTGAAGGAATTTTCCAGCCAGGTTGATCAAGTAGCACTGACGGGGCGCCTCCAAGTGCTGACCGGAAAACATGCGGTCATGCCCACAGCCTGCCGGAATGACCGCGACTGGCGCTCGCTACGTAGTGTGATCGTCCTTGATCGAAGGGGAAGGGGATTCCTCCCTACCGCTTCGCATACCCGCCGTTCCCCTCGTGAGGCGGTATCTCAACAGCGTGTTTAGGTCGGGCCCTTGCTTTCTTAATGCCTGGATCGCGTGGGGCGGGCATGTAATTATTCGTAACGCGCTCCAGGCCCCTTAAGGAAAAGCAAGAAAATGCTGGGGGAAGTGCTGGGGTGCTGCATCATTCAGTCCTCGCCTCTTAGGCGGGCGAACGGATAGGAATGAAGATGAAGAAGATAATTGCAGGTATAGGCGTAGCCCTCGGCGGTGCCTCGCTTCTCGTGGTCACTCAGGGATCGGCGCACGCGTCGGAAGCCTCGGTGGCGCCTACTGTCGCTGTTGAGGCTCAGGACTCGGGCAATGCTCCGCAGGCAATCGGAGGTCTGGGCAAGCTCGCAGGTAAGGCGGCTAGTGCTGTAGGCAAGGCAGGCAAGGCTGCCGGCCGTGCCGCCGAGAGGGCCGCAGTTCACGCCAAGGCGGCGGCCGAGCTGGCCGGCGACCAGGCCGCAGAGCTCGCCGGTAACGCCACGGACTTGCTCGGCGCACCCTCTAACCAGTCGCTTCCCGACGGCGCTTCCGTCGAGACGGTCTTCGACAAGTGAAGGAACACGCTGTAGCCAGGAGGGTGGCGCTGCTTCTCGGCGCCGCCCTCCTGGGCCTTCATTTCCTGGCATCCGCGTTCTCGCAGATGCCGCTGACCCCGATGAAGCTTCGCTACTACCACTATGCGGCCGACTACCTGGACCCTTATTTCTCTCAGAACTGGATGCTCTTCGCGCCGGATCCCCTCTCTGATAACCGAGGGATCCTGGCGCGAGCCATGTGTTCAGATGGATCGACGACCGGCTTCTATGACGTCACGACAAGATATGTCGAGAAAGCTCAAGAGAGTAGATTTTTTCCGTCTCGCATGTCGCGACTGGTTACCGGTAACGTGCAACAGCTGAACGGCGGTGACCCGGTCCTGGCGAGACTGCGCGAGTCTGAGAAGGAGAAGAAGAAGCCGGAGCTGCCCCTGACTCCCTACGAAAAAACTTCACAGAAAGAGGCAGTCCGGTTCCTTTCAAGATACTCCTTGTCGCAGATTCCCCGCACTTGCGGTGGAAGACCTGAAAAGATTCAGATCCGCATGTACATCCAGCAGCTACCGCCCTGGTCGAAGCGTCACGATCCAAAAGCTGACGACAAGGTGGACGTTCAGGACATGGACTGGCTGAAGGTGGCGGAACTGTGAAGAAAGTGATCCGGCTGCTGGACAGGGCGAGTAGCTGTCATTTCGGTGTGCTGGGGGTGAGCGGCACACGGCTCCTGCTGGGCTTTGTGGGATTCATGTACTACGCGAGCCAATACGGTGATCGTGGATACCTGTTCGGTCCCGACGGGGTGTTTCCTTGGGCGGAGTTCACTGCCAAGGTCCAGGAAAATGAAACATTCAGCCTCTATGCCTTCGGCAGCTCCGCCCTGTGGTTCGAAATCGTCTTCCATGCCGGAATGCTGGCTGCACTCGCAGTGACCTGCGGCGTGGGTGGCAGGGTTGGCCTGGCTGTTCACTGGGTGTTCCTATGGTCGATCTACCAGCGTCAGCCCGTTCTCCTCGATGGCGGGGACAACTTGGCATACGTCGTGATCCCTATGCTGCTGCTCACTCGCTGCTACGACAGGTTTGCTTTTCCCAGCGGACTCGGCCGTAAGGCCGCGGCACGTATTCCTGCTGTGATCCGATCATTGTCGGAGCCAATTCATAATCTGGGCATCCTTGCCATTGCCATGCAGATGTGCCTCGTATATGTGGTGAGTGGACTTTACAAGGTGCAAGGGAAGATGTGGCAGGATGGCACTGCTCTCTTCTATGTCCTCAGAGTCTCGGAGTTCAGCCTCCCCGGGGTTTCGGACCTTGTCTACAAAAATGACATGCTGGTCTTCTTGGGGACTTATTCGACCACCATCTTCTTGGTTTATTTCCCGCTGGGCATCCTTGTCCCGCAGCTACGGCCCTGGGCGGCTGTGGCCTCCATCAGCTTCCATGTGGCCATAGGCGTCCTGATGGGGCTCACCAGCTTCGCTCTCACGATGATCGCGTGTGACCTCGTTTTCCTGAGCGGAGCACTCGGCGTGGCCTTGGAGCGATGCTCTGCGGCAGCCCAGCGGCTCCGTACGGTAAGTCGACGTCCCGCCGAACAAGAGCAGGCGGTTTCGGAAACGCCGGCCTCTTCCGTACCCGACAACGCTCCGCAGCCTGCGGTGGCGCCGTCCAGTAAGTGACCGAAGCAAGCGCCGCACGCTAGCTGCGGACACGCACTCGAACGGCAAGCCGACAAGAGAGGGCCTACATGACTCCGACAATCAGTTCCCGCGAACCAGTTCTGGCCTTCGATGGAGACTGCGGCTTCTGCCAGGCTGTCATCAACCGGATTTCCACGCGAGGTCGTCCCGCTCTGAATGCCGTCCCCTGGCAGTTTCTGCCCCAAGAGGTCACGCAGCCACATCTTCACCGACTCGACCGTGAGGTCCTCTTGCTGCTGGATGGCAAGGTGATCGCTGGCGGTGCTGATGCGCTGGGTGAATACCTGGGGAGTTCCTCCTCCTACGGCTACCGAACAGCCGGTTCGGCCATAAAGCTTCCCGTGCTCCGCCGTTGCGCCCGAGGGATCTACCGATGGGTGGCCCGAAACAGACATCGCATGCCGGCAGGGACGCCATCATGCGCGGTGCCGATCACACGCTCATGAGAGGACTCGGCCGTGTCCCGGACGCCTACATGTGTTCTGACCAGCGCGACGGAGCCCCAAGCGGTTCACGGACATAGTCCGTACCGCTTTGTCCAGATCGGCTCACTCACCAAGGTTCTTACAGGTACTGCGCTCATGCGTATGTCGGAAGTGGGTGCCTTGGACATCGACGACCCGGTGGAGCGCTGGCTCAAGGTGCCACAGGACACTGGCATCACCTTGCGCCACCTGGTAGATCACACTGCCGGATTGCCCAGGCAGCCACCAGGTTTGCCACGCAGGAACCCCTATCTCTCCTTTGACAACGCCGCTCTGCACGCCCTGCTGGACCAGCTGAACCGGATCACCGTGCGACCGGTCGGAGAAGCCAGGGAGTACTCGAACCTTGGTTACGCGGTACTTGGCGCGGCACTGTCGATCGCAGCAAAGGCCCCCTACGAGAGAGTGGTCCAAGACTATGTCCTTGAGCCTCTGGGCATCCGGGAGATAACCTCCTGCCCTCCCGAAGAACGCTGTCTGTACGCCACGGGGGTTCTGGGCCGTCGGCTGAGGCCTTGGGCATTGAGCGGAGCCATCCTGCCTGCCGGCGGGATGTGGGCGACCCCCCATGCCGCCGCCGACCTGGTGCGAAGGCTGCTTGTCGACCAGGAGCTGGGTGAGCCCGCGCCCACGTGGCAGACGGCCGGCAAAGTGACCTGGCACACCGGAGCAACACGTAACAACTCCGTCTTCGCAGGCGCGCTCACCAACGGCGCCTGGGTACTGGTCCACAGACTCGGCGGAACGGTGGCTGACACTGACCGCACGGGGGCTCAGCTCCTCGCACGCCTGGGCAAAGGATGAGATACGAGTCAGCCGGATGAGTGTGTGGTGAGTGCGGATGTCACAGTCGCACGGCCCGTCGTCGGGGAACGATCTTCCGGCACCTGGGAAACGATCTTTAGGGGGCGGATGTCATCACAGGTGACCATGCTCGTGCACACCCCACAACAGAAGGTTCCCGAACCGGAATGGGAGCCAGCGGGAGATCCCGTCCGATCGTCAGATCGGGCGGGATCTTTTGCGTTTCGGGGTGACTTCCTTCTCTGCGTTCTCCAATGTGACCTGTATCGCTGTCAGGAGGCCGCCTTGCGGTGCTCGCTGGGCGTCAGGCCGCGGACGCGTTTGAAAGCGGTGCTGAAACCGAAGGCGTCCGCGTAGCCGACGCGGCGGGCCACGGCGGCGACGGTCTCGGCGGGGTCGGTCAGCAGGTCGGCGGCCAGGTCCATGCGCCACTGGGTGAGGTAGGACAGCGGGGGCTCGCCCATCAGTTCGCTGAAGCGGGCGGCCATGGTCGTCCGGGAGACCCCCGCCTCGGCGGCCAGCGAGGCGAGCGTCCAGGGGCGGCCGGGGGACTCGTGCATCGCGCGCAGCACCAGGCCGACGACGGCGTCGCCCCAGGCGCGGTACCAGGTGGGCGGGCAGGCCCCGGGGCTGTCGAACCAGTCGCGCAGGGTGCACACCAGCAGCCAGTCCAGCAGGCGGTCCAGCACGATCCGGCGGCCCGGCCGGCCCCTGGTGAGCTGGGACTCCAGGAAGTCGCTCACCGGCGAGCAGTCGTCGTCGGTCACCACCGCCACCGGCGGCAGGGCGTCCAGCAGCCGCGCCGGCATCGCGCCCTGGAAGCGGTACGCGCCCGCCAGCAGGACCGTACGGCCGGGCCCCTCCGCCGGTTCTCCGTCCGTGGGACCGGCCTCGCGCAGCGGTCGCGGCGGGGTGGTGGAGGACGGGGCGTCGGTGAGGACGAACGGCCGCGGGCCGCGCACCATGGCCGCGGCTCCCCGGCCGACGCGGTGCGGCCGGTCGTCGCCGTCGAGGAGGACCCAGGCCTCGCCGCGCAGCGGGACGCACAGGGTCAGCGGGGCGCCGTCGTCGAAGCGCAGCGCCCAGGGCGGGGTGAGCACCGACCGGTCGACGGCGGTGCCGTCGGCGCGTACACCGCGCAGCAGGTCGTCGAAGGGGTCGCCCATGGCGTCACAGTACGCGAGCCCTGCGCGGCCGTGGGCGGGCCGCAGGCGTGTGGACGATCGCGCATGCGCGGCGGACTCCCGGCCATGTCGGGTGCGTGCGCCGGGCGGTTGACTCGTCGTCATGACGACAACGGGCAAGGACATCCTGGTTCTCGGCGGTACGGGCAAGACGGGGCGGCGCGTGGTGCGGCGGCTGCGGACGGCGGGTGAGCGGGTGCGGGCGGCGTCCCGTTCGGGGGAGGTGCGCTTCGACTGGTCGGACCCGGGCACCTGGGAGCCGGCCGTGGCGGGGGTGTCGGCGGTGTATCTGATGACGCCCGAGGACCCCGGGCCGGTGGCGGACTTCGTCGGCCGGGCGGTCGACGCGGGCGTGGGCCGCTTCGTGGCGCTGTCCGGACGGGGCGTCGAGCACGTCGGCCCGGACTTCGGGCGGGGGATGGCGGCCGGCGAGCACGCCGTGCGCGGCTCCGGCGTGGAATGGACGGTCATCCGCCCGAACAACTTCCACCAGAACTTCGACGAGGACCTCTGGCACCGGCCGCTGAGGTCGGGGCGCCTGGCGCTGCCGACCGGCGGGGTGCCCGAGCCGTTCGTGGACGCCGAGGACGTCGCCGAGGTCGCGGCGGCCCTGCTGACCCGGGACGGGCACCACGGCCGGGTCTACGAGCTGTCCGGGCCGGAGGCGCTGCCCTGGGAGGCGGCCGTGGAGACGATCGCCCGGGCGGCGGGGCGCCCGATCCGGTTCGTGGAGCTGACGCCCGAGGAGTACGCGGCGGAGCTGCGCGCCGAGGGGTGGCCGGAGGAGACGGTCGCGGGGCTGGGCGCGATGTTCGCGGCGCAGCGCGCCGGGCACATGACCGCGCTCACGGACGACGTGCGGCGGGTCATCGGGCGGGAGCCCCGGGGGCTCGGCGCGTACGCGGCGCGGGTGGCGCCGACGGGGGTGTGGTCGTAGAGCGACTCAAAGTTCTGCTTATCGACGTCAGTTGAGCTGCTGATGATTGAACGGCTGACTTATTAAACCTTGTTGAACAAAGTGTGACTCAGATCATGTTTCCGGTGGTAGGGAAACGGTTCTTCTGGGCGTGTGACCCGTGGCACGATCTTGCGGATCGCTACTTGCCGGTAATGACGGTGCGTGTAGCGGTCGTAGCCCTTCCTGATGCCGTGTGATGCGGCCCGGACGCGTACCTCGCCGGGTCGCCCCCACCTCACGCTCCCAAGGACTTGAATTTGCGTAAGTCTGTTAGATACGCCGCCGTTTTAACTTCTCTGACCGCTGTGTCCCTATTTTCCACGGGTTGTTCGGCGGGTAGCTCCTCCACGGCGGCCAAGGGCTCGGACGCCGAGCCGGTCGCCGCGACGTCGAACGCCCTCGCGCCGCAGCTCGCGGTCGCCGCCGCCCCCGCCGGGGCGGGCGCGCCGAGCGCGGTGGCCCGCCCCGGCGGCGGGACGGGCGGCGCCGCCGCGCCCAAGGCGGCCAAGTCGTCGCTGAAGGTCGCCTCGTTCGACCAGCGCAGCGGCCGGGCCGTGATCGCCGGCCCCAAGGCCGACGGCGCCTCGAAGAAGCCGAAGGGCATCGCGCCCCAGCCCTCGAAGTCGCCGCAGACCTCGCAGCCGGCGCAGCAGGCCCCGGGGTCCCAGGGCTCGCAGCCGGGAGCTCAGGGCTCGCAGCCGGGGGCCGAGGCGAACGGCGTGGCCGTCGGCGACGTCATCGCCAGCGCCCCCGCGCCCGGCGCGCCCTCCGGCCTGCTGGCCAAGGTGACCAAGGTGCTGGGCACGACCGACAAGGGCACCGAGGTCAACACGGCCCCGGCCACCCTCGACGCGCTGCTCGGCGACTCCGAGGCCAAGGGCGCGGTGCCCGTCGACCCGTCGGCCGTGAAGGTCGTACCGCTCCTGCCGGGCGTGAAGGCCTCCTGGACGAAGCCGGACGGTGTGCACGTGGGGCCGCAGGGCGCCAAGGTGCCGCTGGGCAACCTGCGGCTGGACGTCGGCGCGTCCATCCCCACGCCCCCGGGCTCCCCGGTCAAGGCCGAGGCGTCCGCCGCGGGCTATGTCCAGCTCGCCCCCGAGGTGGACTTCTCCTACAACGGCAAGGGCGTCGGTTCCACCGGCGGCCCGGGCACCGCGTCGCTGGCCCTGTCCGGCGACTGGTCCTCCGCGTGGGAGCTCAAGGGCCAGGCGGTGGCCACCACCGCCGACAAGCCCATCAAGCTGCCCTTCGCCAAGCTCCACGCCGACCCGGTGATCCAGGTCGGCCCGGTGCCGGTCGTCGTCAACCTCGACCTCACCTGCTACCTCCAGATCGACGCCGAAGGAAAGATCTCCGTCGACGTCAAGCAGGAGCTGAAGGGCGACTTCAAGGTCGGCGGCTCCTACTCGTGGGGCAAGGGCTGGACGCCCATCAGCAGCTCGCAGATGAACGCCACGCCGGTCACGGCCACGGCGTCCGCCGCGGGCAAGGTCAAGGCGACGCTCGGCACCGAGGCGTCCGTGGGCCTCTACGGCGCGGTCGGTGTCAGCGCCAACCTCGCGCCCTACCTGCGGGCCGAGGCGGAGGGCACGGCGACGGCCTCGTCCAACGGGTCGGCCTCGGCGAGCGGCAAGTGGGCCGCGTACGGCGGTGTCGACCTGACGGGTGCGCTCCAGGCGCAGCTGAAGATCTTCGGCACGCCGCTGTTCGAGCGGCGGATTCCCGTCGACATCCTGCACCGGGAGTGGAAGCTCGCGGGCGGGGAGGGGACTGTCAGCAAGGCGGCGAAGAAGCGGTAGCTCGCGCGTAGCGCGTTCGCGTTTTCCGGTTCCGGGGACCCCTGTCGGCTTGGCGCCGGTGGGGGTCCCCGTCGTTTGCCGGGGCCCCGGTCCCGCCCTTTCTCCCCCAGCTACCGCTGGGAGGTGCCCCCAGTTTCCTGGGGCTCCGCCCCAGACCCCGCTCCTCAAACGCCGGAGGGGCTGAGTTAGAGGCGTGACGCCACCGTTCTCGCGATGCGGACGATGTCGCCCGTCGGGCGGGTGCGGGTCTCCGGGGGCCGGTGGGTCCAGCGGTCCTCCAGGGCGAACCAGTCGACGGGGTGCGGGTCGCGGCCCTCGTCCAGGGCCGTCTCCAGCTCCGTGAAGTACGTCTTCCAGCGCAGCCGGTAGAGGCCGCCCACCAGGCCCGCCCACTCGCGGTTCGCGTAGTCGTGGAGCTTGCCGCCGTCCGCCGCCGGGCGGGGGCCCCAGACCGTCAGCAGGGAGAGGGCGTCGGCCTGGAGACGGTCCCGCTCGGCGTCGGAGGACCCCCAGGCGCGGGCGGTGGCCAGCCAGCGGCCCAGCAGATGGCGGTCGTCCGTGGCGACGATCTGCTCCAGCAGCTCCATCCAGTCCAGCCACTGCCGGGTGAGGTCGCCGAAGCGGTCGCGGTCCCCCTCGTCGTGGGCGGCCTTGATACGCGGCAGCAGCAGCCGGCTGCGATTGGACACGCACTGGCGGGCGACGTCCACGAGGTCGGCCCGGTACGCGGAGCTCGCGCGCAGGGCCGGGGCCACGGACAGCAGGGCCGGGAGCGCCGCCTCGAACTCGGCGGCGTCGTAGCGCAGCTGCCGCGGCGACCAGCTCGCGGCCCGGTCGGCCGCCAGGTCGGGGCGGGCGCCGAAGAGGCCGTCCGCCTGCTCGCTCCAGCTGTCGGCGCGGGTGGTGCCGTAGGCGGTGCGGCGCAGGGCGTCCCAGGCGCGGGCGGCGCCCGCGTCGGCGGCCCCGTAGCGGGTGACGGCCCACTGCCCGAACCACGTCCGGAGATCGACCGGTCCGGACGTCCAGGCCAGGTCGGAGAAGAGGGCGAGGGCCGCGGGGTCGTTGTCGGCGGCCTCCGGCATCACGGCGATGCCGCGCAGGGCGCTGCCCGGCTTGGTGCGCCACTGCTCGTAGAGCGAGACCCACTCGGGGGCGTTGGCGCCCAGACCGGTGTGGCCGCCGAAGTTCCAGATGGTGCCGAAGGCGTAGGGCGTGCCGCCCCAGTCCCGCTCCCGGTCGGTGATCTTCGGGAAGCGGTCGGGGATGCCGTCGAGGACGAGCATCCGGGAGCGGTCGACGGCGTCGACGATCTCCCGCCGGGGGTTGTGCTGCCAGCCGAGGATGGCCCAGACGGCGTCCGGGTGGGCCGCGCGCAGCGCCTTCTCCACCGCCTTGGCGGCCGCGCCGACGGGGACGTCGCCGGGGGTCCCGCCCTCGTGCAGCAGGTCCATCTTGTACATGGCCGTCGCCCCGTAGAGCTCCTGCTGCACCCGGTAGAACGTGCGGGCGACGGCGGCGAAGTGGGGGGTGCGGGGGTCGAGCCAGTCGGGGCGGTCGAAGCCGCACCAGCCGCCCTGCGCGATGGTCCGGGCGCCCTTGTTGCGCTCGGCGTAGCCGGGCGGGACGGTGCCGAAGTAGCCGGGCAGCACCGGGGTCATGCCCAGCTCGCGCAGCCGGCGCACGATCTTCTGCGCCAGGGCGGTGCGGCGGTCGAGGAGCCCGGGGGAGACGGGCCCGCCGAAGGAGGCCATGTTCTGCATCAGCCACCACGGCTGGTGCGCGGGGCCGGGAACCCACGCGCGGGCTTCCGCGTCGCTGTAACCGTGTTCGATGAAGGTGCGGTGGTACACGGCGTCGGCGCCCGCGTAGACGAGGACCTCGTTGAAGCCGTGGAGGGCCAGGACGTCGAGCTCGCGCTCCCAGTAGTCCCAGTCGTGGTACGGCCCGGTGTAGCCGTCGTTGGTGTCGTTGAACACGAAGCGGTGGGCGACGTTCGCCGTGGCGGCGAGCGGGGTGCCGACGGCGGGGAGCCGGGCCGGGAGGAGACCGGTCTGCTCGCCGCGCCAGGAGACATGGGCGTGCGCGACGTGCCGGAGGTAGTGGTGGAAGCCGGTCAGCTGGACGGCCGCCGTGGTGCCCTCGACGGTGATCCGGCCCGCCGTGCCGGACACCCGGAAGGCGTCGTGGCCGCCCCGGCGGGGCACGGTACGGAAGGTGACCTGGTCATGGTGGCGCGGCAGCAGCCGGGCCAGCGCGGAGGCGGCGGCCCCGGCCGGAGCCGCCCCGGCGGAGGGCACCCCCACCGTGCCGAGTGCGGCGGTCCCGGCGAGCGCGCCGAGGATCGTACGACGGGCGATGGGCATGAGTGACCTCCACCGTGGCGCCGCGGCCCGCCGGCCGGCGACCGGCTGCGGGCCGGCTCCCGGCCGTCGGCTGACGACTGGCTGGACTGGACCACTTGAGCGCGGAGATCCTATGAGTCCCCGTCGGGAATCGGTCAAGGGCACGGGCGTCGAACCAGCCACGCCGGTTACATTTGGCACGAATGGCCCCGCGAGCCTTGTGCGACCTGCTAGGGGCGGGTGCGGGCGGGGTGGCCATCCGGTCCGTTCCACTCGTCCGGCTCGTTCCGCTCCTGTCCGTTGCTCCTGTCCGCTCCTGTCCCGACGGCGTGAGGAAGTCCGTGCGACCACTCCACGCGAGACCCGGTACCGTCACCCTCGCCGCCGGGCTGCTGGGTGCCCTGCTCTGCGGCTGCTCGGAACCCGGCGGGCTCCAGGACGCGGGCCCCGCCCGGCCCCCCACCGCCCTCACCGGCCCGGTCTACGCGGTCGAGGGCCCCGGTAAACCCTCGCTGCGCCGTCCCGCGTCCTTCGAGGCCGGTGAGTCCGTACGGCTCACCGGGCTGCGCTGGCTGTCCTGGGGCGGCCCGACCGCCGAGGCGACCGGGGAGGCGTCCGGCGGCTGGTGCCTGCCGGCCTGCCGCGACAGGAGCTACCCGGCGAAGGTCACCTTCGTCGGCCTGGTGCGGAAGGATCGTTCCGCCTACTACGGGCGGGCCGTGGTCGTCGTCGACGGGATCCCGCCCGGGCAGCACAACGAGCTGCGCGACCTGCGGCTCTTCGTCCCCCAGCAGACGCCGCGCTGAGCGCGCGGAGCCCAGCCCCCAGCCGAGGAGACTTCAGTCGATGGGTCTGCGTACCAAGATCGGGGTGGCCATCACGGCCACCGCCGCGGTCGTCTCCGTCCTCATCGGCCTCGTCGTGCACCACCGCACCGCGCTCAACCAGCTGGAGACGGCACGGGACTCCCTCGACCAGCGGGTGGTGTCCGCCGCCGAGGACCACGCGGCGGGCTTCGACCGCCCCCGTGTGATCCTCAACCCCCACCGGCTGCCCGAGCCCCTGCGCCGCGCCGTCGACCGGGGCAGACGCGCCACCTACCTGGACCGCTCGGGGCCCGAGCCGACCCTGTGGGCCGCGACGCGCGTGGGCGCCGACGTCGTCGTCCTCAAGCACCCCTACACCCGACAGATCCGCAATCTGGAGGAGCTCGACGAGGTCCTGTGGCTGGCGGGCGGCATCGGCACCGCCCTCGCCGGGATCGTCGGGGTGGCGCTGGCGACGGTCGCGGGGCGCCGGCTCAACGCCTCCGCGCGGACCGCCGAGCGGATCGCCGACGGCGACCTCACGGCCCGGCTCCGGCCCCGGGGCGGCAAGGACGAGCTCGCCCGGCTGATCCACGCCGTCAACACCATGGCCGACGCGCTGGCCGCCCGCCTCCAGGCCGAGCGCGAGGTCACCGCCAACATCGCCCATGAGCTGCGCACCCCCGTCGCGGGCCTGGTCGCGGCGGCGGAACTGCTGCCGCCGGGCCGGCCCGCCGAGCTCGTCCGGGAACGGTCGCACCGGGTGCGCACGCTGATGGAGGACGTCCTGGAGGTCGCCCGCCTCGACGCGGACGCCGAGCACGCCGAGACGGACGTACGGGCGCTGGGCGAGCTCACCCGGCGGGCGGTACGGGCGGCGGCGGCCGGTACGGGGGCCGGGACGGGGGAGGCCGTCGAGGTCCGGGTGGTCCGCGACCGGCTGGTCGAGACCGACGCGCGCCGTGTCGAGCGGATCCTGGCGAACCTCGTCACGAACGCCTTCCGGCACGGCTCGGGACCGGTGGTGGCCGAGGTCGACGACGGCGTCATACGCGTACGGGACCTGGGCCCCGGCTTTCCCGAGCCGCTGCTCTCCCACGGCCCGCAGCGCTTCCGCACGGGCTCGCGGGCCGGGCTCGGCCTGGGGCTGACGATCGCGGTCGGCCAGGCACGGGTGCTGGGCGCCCGGCTCTCCTTCACCAACCCGCCGGGCGGGGGAGCGGAGGCGGTGCTCGACCTGAGCGACGCGATACGGGACGAGGAGGATGCGGGGGAGACTCCGCCGGACGACGGCGCCGGGGTGCGGGGTGCGGCGGCAGGCTGAAGAGTGGATGCCGTGAACGACAACGTCCTCTTCCTGAACGTCTCCGGTCCCGCCAAGGGCCACAAGGCGCTGGACGCCCTGCGCCGTGCCCACACCGACAAGGAGATCACCCTGCGCGAGGGCGCCGTGATCGCCCGGGACGCGGAGGGCGCCCTCGACTTCCCCGACGCCGTCGACAACACCGGCACGGCCACCGCCTTCGCCATGGGCGGGCTGCTCGGCGGACTGCTGGGCATCCTCGGCGGGCCGCTCGGCGTCCTGGTCGGCTTCGGCGCGGGCGGCCTGATCGGTGGCGTCCACGACGCCCGCGCGGCCACCGCGTCGAACGCGGCCCTGGAGATGCTGGCGGCGGAGGTGCCGCCGGGCAGCACGGTCCTGATGGCCGAGGTCCGCGAGGACGACCCGGGCCCGGTCGACCGCGCCCTCTCCCCCTTCGGCGAGGTCCGCCGCTACCCCGCGGAGCGGGTCCGCGAGGAGGTGGAGGCGGCGATGGCCGCGGGCCACGGGGGCCCGTCGTAGCGGGACCCGGCCGTGGACCGGGGGCACCCCGGCCGGGCGGAAAGGCTGACGGCTAGCGCAGCGGCTTGGCGAAGCAGCGGCTCGTGTCGTACGCGCGGTAGTAGCCGAATTTCCCCTCCGCCGGTACCGGGTCGTAGCCGCTGGAGAGGTACAGGGCCATGGCCTCCGGCTGCTTGTCGCCCGTTTCCAGGACCATGCGGGCACGGCCCGCCCCGAGGGCGTCGGTCTCCAGGAGGGACAGGATGCGCCGCGCCAGGCCCCGGCCGCGGGCGCGGGGGATCACGAACATCCGCTTGAGCTCGGCGTCCCCGTCCGCGTACCCCACGCCGCCCTCGGAGTCGCGCTCCATCGCGCGCCAGCCGCCCGTGGCGACGGGCTCGCCGTCCGTGTCGTACGCGATGAGATACAGGCCACGCGGCGGGGCGAAGTGCGCCGGGTCCAGCGGAGTGTCGTCACCGCCCCCGTAGCGCTCGACGTACTCCAATTGCACCTGGTCATTGAGCTTTACGGCGTCCGGGTGGTCGTAGGCGACCGGCACGATCTCCATGCGGCGATGGTACGTGCGTACGGTCGCCGGGCGGCAAGGGATTTCAGGAGTCGGTATCGTGCCCGGATGCTCACCGTTACCACCGCAAATGTGAACGGACTGCGCGCCGCCGCCAAGAAGGGCTTCGTCGAGTGGCTCGCGCAGACCGAAGCCGACGTCGTCTGCCTCCAGGAGGTCCGCGCCGAGCCCCACCAGCTCCCGGACGAGGTCCGCGACCCCGAGGGCTGGCACGTCGTCCACGCCCCGGCCGCGGCCAAGGGCCGCGCGGGCGTCTCCCTCTACTCCCGGCGCGAGCCCGACGCGGTGCGCGTCGGCTTCGGCTCGGCGGAGTTCGACGGCAGCGGCCGGTACGTGGAGATCGACCTTCCCGGTGTGACCGTGGCCAGCCTCTACCTGCCCTCGGGCGAGGTGGGCACGGAGCGGCAGGACGAGAAGGAACGCTTCATGGCGGAGTTCCTGCCCTACCTCGTGGGCCTGAAGGCCCGCGCCGCGGCGGACGGCCGTGAGGCGCTGGTCTGCGGCGACTGGAACATCGCCCACACCGAGGCCGACCTCAAGAACTGGAAGGCCAACCGCAAGAGCGCCGGCTTCCTCCCCGAGGAGCGCGAGTGGCTCGGCAAGGTCTTCGAGGAGTACGTGGACGTCGTCCGCACCCTCCACCCCGGGGTGGAGGGTCCGTACTCGTGGTGGTCGTACCGCGGCCGCGCCTTCGACAACGACTCCGGCTGGCGGATCGACTACCAGGTCGCGACGCCGGGGCTCGCGGAGCGCGCGGTGAAGGCGGTCGTCGAGCGGGCCGCGAGCCATGATCTGCGCTGGTCGGACCACGCACCGGTGACGGCCGTCTACGAGGCGCGGTAGTCCTTCGGGCGGACGGCGGATCGCCCGGTGGGGGAGGGGGCGGGGGCGGGTTACGCCCGGGGACGGATGGGCGGCGGTGGGCGCTGCTGAACGATGAGTTCAGCAGCAGCCGCGGCAACCGCGGCTTCACCGGCCCAGGAGAATCGCCATGGCATTCGCATCGTCCGCCCGCCTTTCCTCGCGTTCGCGCTCGCGCAAAGTCGCCGCGCTGGGTGCCGCGTTGGCTGCCACGGTCACCCTCGGCGGCGCCGCCGCCGGGAACGCGGCGGCGGACACCGCCCCGCAGCGCGCGAGCGTGACCGGGTCGGCGGAATTCGGGCTCCCGTACTGGCCGGACAAGGACGTCCGTTCCTTCACCTTCGACGCCCACGCCAAGCCCTACAGTCGGCCGCTGGCCGGGCTCCCCACCGGTCTGCCGACCGACGCCGAGGGGACGGTGAAGGTCTCCCACTACGTCGCCGCGCTCGGCAAGACCATGACCGCCGAGGGCAAGGTCGACTGCCTCGTCACCGGTCCGGGCGTCGCGTCCCTCACGGCGGTGATGACCAAGGTCAGCGCGGACGGCCCGCAGGACTGGGTGGGCAAGCGCCTCGGCTTCAGCGTCCTGGACGGCGGCAAGGAGAAGGCGGGCCACAAGTCCAAGGACCGGGTGGGCTTCTCCTGGGCGGCGGTGAACGTCCTGCGCGACGGCGACAAGGGCGCGAAGGAGCCGGTCTCCTCCGACGTCGGCACCTGCATGTCCTCCGCCCCCTACGCCCCGGTCACCAAGGGCGGCTACACCGTCCACCACGCCGAGCTCCCGCCCGTCCCGAAGGGGTAGTCCGGGGCGGAGTGCCGTGCACGCCGAGGGGTGGGCTGGTATACAGGAGACGAAGCACGGTGTCCGTTCGGGGCCTACTGGGTATGGGCCCCGCCGGTCACAATGCTGGCTCCTGTTCCTGTCACAGGAACAGGAACGCCCGCCACGGAACTGGAGCCGTGACGGGCGGGCCGAAAGGTGGTCGTTCCGGGCCTAATGGAGATAGGCCCAGCCGGTCATCCCTTGCCGATCATGAGCAAGATCAGCGTTGTGACGGTGACAAGCAGTTCCACCCACGGTGTAACTGCTTTCACCCACCGCTTCCCCTGCTCCCAGTCGATCGACGGCTTCGGCTTCCCATGACGGGCCATGCGAGGCACCTTTCCTTCGCAGGAAGGGGCACGCCGACGGCGAGGCCCCATAAAGGGACCCCGGACACGGCACTTTTCGGCCCGCGTCCGAGACCCCTGGCTGGG
The DNA here is from genome assembly GCF_042892945.1 of Streptomyces sp. NPDC001678. NCBI lineage: Bacteria > Bacillati > Actinomycetota > Actinomycetes > Kitasatosporales > Streptomycetaceae > Streptomyces > Streptomyces sp. NPDC001678. Next base: position 343,867 of record NZ_JBIAUP010000006.1, read on the forward strand.
GCCCCGAACGCGGCGAGCTGACCTTCGGAAAGGCCCGCATTGAGCCATTACGGCTCGGCTCGTCACAACAGGGACTTTAGCGCCGTCATCCTCAACTGTTCGCCCATTAGCAGGGTTTGGGCGGGGCGCACGCGGGCTCGTCCCCAGAGCCCGGAACGTTGCGCGCGCCCACCTCGCGCAACCGTCGGTCCATCGCCAGCGAGAACTCCGCGTCCACCACCGTCCGTGCCAGTGGACGCAGGTGCGTCAACTCGCCCTCGTCCGCCACCCCGTGCTCCCGCGCCAGGCGGGTGAACATCCCCGCCAGCGCGTCCGCGTGGGCGCGGACCTCGCGGGCCGCCGTGAGGACGGCGGAGAGGGGGATGCCCGCGCGGACGAGATCCGTGGCGGCGTCCAGGAGGCGGCTGCTGATGTGGACGATCTGCTCGCCGTCCACGGCGAGATAGCCGATGTCGAGGGCGGCGGCGAGGTTCTCCGGGGTGACGTCACCCGCGAAGTGGTCGGCCAGTTCCTCCGGGGTCAGCCGGACCGATGTCTCCATCGAATCCGACTCCGGCCAAGGCGTGCCCAGGAGTTCGGCCACATCCCGGCCGCCCTCGAAGGCGGCGATCAGCTCCGCGATGCCGCCGAGCGTGTGGCCCCGGTCCAGCAGCGCGGCGACCGTGCGCAGCCGGGCCAGGTGGGGCTCGCCGTACCAGGCGATACGGCCCTCGCGGCGCGGCGCCGGGAGGAGTCCTCGTTCGCGGTAGAAGCGCAGGGTGCGCACCGTGATGCCGGCCTCCGCGGCCAGTTCCGCCGTCCGGTACTCGCGCTTGCCGTCGTTCGCCACGCGGGAAGCGTACGCGCGACCGCCGGTAACTTCCCTTCCCCCGGCCCCTATCGCCGCGGCCCGTCCCTGCCCTACGCTCGCTCCGATCGTGCCAGTGAGCGCTGGCGCGGTCGGGCGGGTGCTTCTGTGGGACAGGGACCGGACCGGGAGGCGGCGGCATGGCCGAGCACGAACAGCGCGTACGTCACGTGCGCGTGGCGGTGATCGGGTCGGGGTTCGGCGGGCTGGGCGCGGCCGTGCGGCTGCGGCGCGAGGGCGTCACCGACTTCGTCGTCCTGGAGCGCGCGGACTCCGTCGGCGGCACCTGGCGGGACAACACCTATCCCGGCTGCGCCTGCGACGTCCCCTCGCATCTCTACTCCTTCTCCTTCGCTCCCAACCCCGACTGGCCGCGCAGCTTCTCGGGCCAGCCGCACATCCGGGCCTATCTGGAGCGGATCACGGACACCTTCGGGCTCCGCCCCCATCTGCGGTTCGGCTCCGAGGTGCTGGCGATGCGCTGGGACGCCGAGCGGCTGCTCTGGGAGATCAGCACCTCCAAGGACGACTGGACGGCCGATGTCGTGGTCTCCGCGACCGGGCCGCTCTCCGACCCCCGGATCCCGGACGTCCCCGGGCTGGCGGACTTCCCCGGGCGCGTCTTCCACTCCGCCCGCTGGGACCACGACGCCGACCTGCGGGGCAAGCGCGTCGCCATGGTCGGCACCGGCGCTTCGGCCGCGCAGATCGTGCCCGCGATCCAGCCCGAGGCGGCCCGGCTCACCCTCTTCCAGCGCACTCCGCCCTGGGTGTTGCCGCGCTTCGACCGCCGGATCACCGCCGCCGAGCGCCGGCTGCACTCGAAGGTCCCGGCCACGGGCATGCTGCGGCGCGGCACGCTGTGGGGCGTACGGGAGATGCAGGTCGGCCTGTTCACCAAGTGGCCCGAACGGCTCGGGCTCATGGAGCGCGTCACGGCCGCCCATCTGCGCAGAGCCGTCAAGGACCCCGTCCTGCGCGCCAAGCTGACGCCCGACTACCGCATCGGCTGCAAACGCATCCTGCTGTCCGACGACTACTACCCCGCGCTCGCCCGCCCCAACGTCGACGTCGTCGCCTCCGGCCTCGCCGAGGTGCGCGGGTCCACGCTCGTGGCCGCCGACGGCACGGAGACGGAGGCCGACGTCATCGTCTTCGGCACCGGCTTCCACACCACCGACATGCCGATCGCCGACCGCGTCACCGGCGCCAACGGCACCACGCTCGCGGAGGAGTGGCGGAAGGACGGCATGGCGGCCCTGCGCGGCGCCAGCGCCGCCGGGTTCCCCAACTTCCTCTTCGTCATAGGCCCCAACACCGGCCTGGGCAACAACTCGATGATCCTCATCATCGAGGCCCAGCTGAACTACCTGGCCGACTTCCTGCGCCAGCTCGACACCATCGGCGGCCGGGCCGCCCTGGACGCCCGCCCCTCCGCCGTCCGCGCCTGGAACCGCGGCATCCAGCGCCGTATGGAGCGTACGGTCTGGAACACCGGCTGCCGCAGCTGGTACCTCGACGCCCAGGGGCGCAACACCACGGTCTGGCCGGGCAGCACGGCGGAGTTCCGCAAGGTCACCCGGCGGGTGGACCTCGCCGAGTACCAGCTGCTGAGGGTGGCCAGGAGAAGTGCGGTCACTGCTGCCGGAGCCGCGCGATGAGGCCCCGGACGAGCCTCGTCGGGCAGGTCGCCGTCGTCACCGGCGCCGCGCGCGGCGTGGGGGAGGCACTGGCCCGCGCGCTGTCGGCGCGCGGCGCGGACGTGGCGCTGGTCGGGCTGGAGCCGGACGCGCTGCGCCGGGTCGCCCGGTCGCTGCCCGGCGACGCCGCCCACTGGCACGCCGACGTCACCGACCACGAGGCGATGGCGGGCGTGGCGGCGGAGGTCAAGGCGCGCTTCGGCAAGGTGGACGTCGTCGTCGCCAACGCCGGTGTCGCCGCCGGCGGCCCGCTGGCCGGCTCCGACCTCGCCGACTGGCGGCGGGTGATCGAGGTCAATCTCATCGGCAGCGCCGTCACCGGCCATGCCTTCCTGCCCGTCCTCGCCGAGAGCCGTGGCTATCTGCTCCAGATCGCCTCCCTCGCCGCGATCACCCCGGCGCCCATGATGAGCGCGTACTGCGCGTCCAAGGCGGGTGTCGAGGCCTATGCGCACAGCCTGCGCGCCGAGGTCGCCCACAGGGGCGTACGCGTCGGCGTGGCCTATCTGAGCTGGACCGACACCGACATGGTGCGCGGGGCCGACGAGTCCGACGTGATGCGGGAGTTGCGGCAGCGGCTGCCGTGGCCGGCCAATCGCACCTATCCGCTGGGCCCGGCCGTGGAGCGGCTGGCGGCGGGTGTCGAGCGGCGGTCCGCGCACGTCTACGGGCAGGGCTGGCTGCGTGCGCTGCAGCCGTTGCGCGGCGCGCTCCCGGCACTGGTCGCCCTGGGCGGCCCGCGCGAGATGCGGCGGGTCGAACCCCGGCTGGCCGGGCAGCGGTTCGGGCTGGTGGGCGCGGGCGGGGAGGCCGACGCGAAGGCGCGCACGGAGCGTCACTGATCGACATGCGGGGGGTGCGGGGGCGTGTGAGGCTGGTCGCGGCCCACTTCCCCGATCACCCCCTAGGAGTGAGTACGCATGGGCATCAAGGACGAGATGCAGAACAAGGCCCAGCAGGCCAGAGAGAAGGCCCAGCAGGCCAAGCAGCAGGCCAAGCAGAAGGGCCAGCAGACGCAGGACAAGGTCAAGGGCCAGCAGCAGCAACAGCAGGAGCGGCAGCAGCAGAGCCAGCAGGGCCGTCAGCAGTCCCTGGACGACATCCAGGACGAGTTCGACGACCGCCAGTAGCCCGCGTACGCATGAGTGAGGGGCGCGCCCAGTAGCAGGGCGCGCCCCTCACTCATGCCCGGTCAGTCCGTGCGCGGCGGCAGCTTCGGCCGGCGCAGGTCCGGTACGCCCGAGTAGTCGGGCGGGTTCGTCGCGCCGTGCTGTTCCAGCAGGTCCAGCGCCACCCGTACCGCGTCGTCCAGTTGCTTGTGGCGGCCCTCGGCCCAGTCCAGCGGGGTGCGGTCGACCTCGATGTCGGGTTCGACGCCGTGGTTCTCCACGCCCCAGCCGTAGGCGTCGAACCAGGCGGCGTTCATCGGCACGGTGATGGACGTGCCGTCGCCGAGCCGGTGGCGGCCGGTCATGCCGACGACGCCGCCCCAGGTGCGCAGGCCGACGACCGGGCCGATGCCCTGGAGCTTGAACGCGGCGGTGATCATGTCTCCGTCGGAGGAGGTCATCTCGTCGGCGATGGCGACGACGGGACCGCGCGGGGCGTTGGAGGCGTACGAGACGGGCTGGGCGCCGCGGGTGAGGTCCCAGCCGATGATGGTGCGGGTGAGCTTCTCCACCACCAGCTCGCTGATGTTGCCGCCCGCGTTGCCGCGCACGTCCACGATCAGGGCGGGCCGGGACATCTCCATCCGCACGTCGCGGTTGAACTGGGCCCAGCCGGAGCCGCCCATGTCGGGGATGTGGAGGTAGCCGCACTTGCCGCCGCTGAGCTCGTGGACGACCGCGCGGCGCTTGGTCACCCAGTCCTGGTAGCGCAGCGGCCGTTCGTCGACGAGCGGGACGATAGCGACCCGGCGCGGGTGCCCGTCCGGTTCGGGCGGGCGGAAGGTGAGCTCGACGGTCGTCCCGCCCGCCGCCGCGAGCAGCGGGTACGGGCCGGCGACCGGGTCGACGGGGCGGCCGTCGACATGGGTGAGCGCCCAGCCCTCGCGGATGCCCGAACCGGCCAGCGGGGAGCGGGCCTTGGAGTCGGAGGAGTCGCCGGGCAGGACGCGGCGCACGGTCCAGGAGCCGTCCTTCTGGTGGGTGAGGTTGGTGCCGAGGAGGCCGATGGCGCGCTGGTACTGGGGCGGGCCCTCGTTGCGGCGGGCGGGGACGACGTAGGCGTGGGAGGTGCCCAGCTCGCCGAGGACCTCGCGGAGCAGATCGGCGAACTCGTCCGGGGAGGCGACGCGTTCGACCAGCGGCCGGTACTGCTCCAGCACCGCGTCCCAGTCGATGCCGCACATGCCCGGTTCCCAGAAGTAGGCGCGGATGATCCGGCCCGCCTCGGCGTAGGCCTGCCGCCACTCGGCGGCGGGGTCGGCCTCGTGGAGGATGCGCCGCATGTCGATGAAGACGGTCGAGTCGGGGTCGGGGGTGTCGGCGGCGGGGACGACGCGCAGGTCGCCGTCGTCGTTGACGACGAGCCGGGTGCCGTCGCCGCTGACCGCGTACCAGTCGATGGAGGAGGTGAGTTCGGTGCGCTTGGCCTTGACCAGGTCGAAGTGTTCCAGCGTGGGCTTGCCGGAGACGTCGGTGGGGCTGGCGAAGGTCTCGCCGAGGGCGCCGGAGATGGGCCAGCGCAGCCACACCAGGCCGCCGCCGGTCACCGGGTGGAGCGAGGAGTACTTCGAGGCGGCCACCGGGAACGGCGTCACCCGGTTCTCCAGCCCCTCCACCTCCACCACCAGCGCGCCCTCGTGGTCCCCGGTGTCGTCCAGGTCGAGCCCGCCGCCCGCCGGCCGGCCCTCCGCGGACAGCGCGAACGGCGAGGGCGTGGCGGAGGACAGCGGGACGAGGTAGGGGCGGCAGCCCAGGGGGAAGGAGAGGTCGCCGGTGTGGACGTCGTACACCGGGTCGAAGCCGCGCCAGGAGAGGAAGGCGAGGTAGCGGCCGTCGCGGGTGAAGACGGGCTGTTCGTCCTCGAAGCGGCCGTTGGTGACGTCGACGATCAGCCGGTCGGAGAGCCGGGCGATCTTGATCTGCCGCAGGGAGCGCCCGACGCCCGGGTGGGACCAGGTCAGCCAGCCGGAGTCGGGGGAGAAGGCGAGGTCGCGCACGGGCCCGTTGGTGGACCGGATCAGCTCCGTGACCTCGCCGGTCCCCTCGCCCGCCGTCTTGGCCGTCCCCTCGGCCGTCCCCTCCTCTGCCCCCTCGCCCGTCCTCTCGGCCGTGGCGTCCACGAGCAGCAGTCGCCCGTCGTGCGAGGCGACGGCCAGCCGGGCGCCGTCGGGCGAGGACAGCAGCTCGTGCACCCGGCCCAGCAGGCCGGCGGCCAGCCGGCGCGGTTCGGAGGGCCCGGAGGCGCGCGGCAGCTGGGCGATCTCGATGGCGTCCTCGCCCTCGGCGTCCGTCACATAGGCGATACGGCCGGTGGAGCCCAGCATCTCCGGTAGCCGCACCCGTACGCCCGGGGTGTCGGCGATGGCGCGGGCCGGGCCGTCGCGGTGGGTGAGCCAGTACAGGCTGCCGCGCACCCCGACCGCGCTGGCCCGGCCGGTGGTGTCCACGGCCAGCGCGCCGACGTTCTGGGCGGCGTGCACCTGGTACGTGCGCCGTCCCGCGCGCGGCCCGCCGAGGCGCAGGTCCAGCCGGCGCGGGGCGGCTCCCGGGGAGAAGTCCTCCACCAGCCACACCTCGCCCGCGCACTGATAGACGACGCGGGAGCCGTCGGTGGCGGCGTGGCGGGCGTAGAAGTCGGCGTGGTCGGTGTGTCTGCGCAGATCCGAACCGTCGGGCCGGCAGGAGTAGAGGTTTCCGATGCCTTCGTGGTCGGAGAGAAAGGCGATCCGGCCGTCGACGAACATCACCGAGTCCAGATGGCCCCGGACGTCCTCCACCAGCCGGGTGCCGTGCAGCCACAGCCGGCCCGTCGCCCCGCCCCGGTAACGCTTCCAGGACGCGGGCTCGTGCGGGGGCTTGCCGGCCAGCAGCAGGGTGCGGTGCTCGCCGTCGACCTCGCCCATCGCGATGTCGGACACCGGCCCCCAGGGCAGCCGCAGCCCGGGGCCGCCGTCGGTGGGCAGCCGGTAGGCCCAGGAGAAGTACGAGAACGGCTGGCCGTGCGAGGAGACGGCGAGGATGTCGTGGCCGCCGTTGCGGTCGGAGGGCGCCCAGCCGCAGACCCGGGTGTCGGTGCTGCCCCAGTAGCTCAGCCGGCGGGCGGGCCCGCCCTCGATGTCCACGAGATGGATCTCGGGATCCAGACTGCGCCAGTTGGTGAAGGCGATATGGCGCCCGTCGGGGGAGAAGCGGGGGTGCCCGGCCCGGGTGCGGTCCACGGTCAGCCGCCAGGCCCGCCCGGCGGCGGCCCCCGGCGGCCCCAGCGGGGCCAGCCAGAGGTCGTCCTCCGCCACGAAGCAGAGCAGCTCGCCGTGCAGATGGGGAAAGCGGATGTAGGCATCGCTCACCCGTCAATCGTTTCGGCCCGGGGATCCCCCGGCAACTCGGTTCGTGACGGAGAACACCATCGAAACGATGTCGTTTCGATGACGGCCGGGCTTACGCTCGTACGGTACGAAACCGTTTCGTACGGCGACGGGGGAAAGGAACGATGCGGTATGCCGACGGAACCACCCAAGCCGGCGGTCCGCCGCACCAGGCTGACCCCCGAACGCGAGGCCGAGCTCTACGAGGCGGTGCTCGCGATCCTGCGCGAGGTCGGCTACGACGCCCTGACGATGGACGCCGTCGCCGCCCGGACGCACTCCAGCAAGGCGACCCTCTACCGCCAGTGGAAGGGCAAGCCGGAGCTGGTCGCCAAGGCCCTGCGGCACAACAAGCCGGGCAGTCTGGAGGGCATCGACACCGGTTCGGTGCGCGGTGACCTCCACGCCATGGTGTGCCAGGCCGACACCGAGCAGATGGAGAAGGACACCGCCCTGCTCCGCGGGCTCGGGCACGCCGTGCACACCAACCCGGAACTCCACCGGGCGCTGCGCGAGGTGCTCGTCGAGCCCGAGATGGGATGGATGGACGAGATGCTCCGGCGCGCGGTCGAGCGCGGTGAACTGGCGGCGGACAACCCCGCCATCCCGTTCGTCGCGCACATGATGATCGGCGGCTTTCTGGCCCGTCCGCTCATCGAGGACCGGGCCCCGGACGCCGAGTTCCTCACCCACTACGTCGACGCCGTGATCATCCCCGCTCTAGGCGTGTGACCACCCCCCACTTACACCCCCACTGAGGCCCCACCTGACGTACCGCTCCCGTCGGGCTGGTTCCCACATCCAGTTCCCTGCACCACCGATCCGACGGGAGCACCACACTCGTGGCCACGTTCCTCTACAGACTCGGAAGGCTGTCCTTCCGACGGCGCTGGTACTTCGCCCTCATCTGGGTGCTGCTGCTGGTGCTGGCCGGGGCGGGCGCCGCCACGGCGTCCAAGTCCACCAACAACGACTTCTCCATACCCGGCACGGAGGCCCAGCAGGCCTTCGACCTCCTGGAGAAACGATTCCCCGGTAATACCGAGCAGAACGCCTCCGCCCGCGTCGTCTTCAAGGCGCCGGCGGGCCAGAAGCTCACCGACCCCAAGAACAAGGCGGCCGTCGAGAAGGTCGTCGCCGAGATCAAGCGCGGCCCGCAGGTGGCCATGGCGGTCGACCCGTTCCTGGGCAAGGCCGTCAACAAGGACCAGAACATCGGGTACGCCTCCGCCGCGTACAAGGTCAAGTCCATGGACCTGACCGAGGACACCCGCACCGAGCTCAAGGACGCCGCCCAGCACGGCCGCGACGCCGGGCTGACCGTCGAGGTCGGCGGCAGCGTCCTCCAGCAGATGCCCGAGGGCGGCTCCGAGATCATCGGTATCGCCGTCTCCGCGCTCGTCCTGGTGATCACCTTCGGCTCGCTGGTCGCGGCCGGGCTGCCGCTGCTGACCGCCCTCATCGGCGTGGGCATCGGCGTCTCCTCGATCGCCGCCCTGGCGCCCGTGCTCGACCTCTCCGCCAACACCTCGACGCTCGCCATGATGATCGGCCTCGCGGTCGGCATCGACTACGCCCTCTTCATCGTCTCCCGCTACCGCGCGGAGCTCGCCGAGGGCCGTGAGCGCGAGGAGGCCGCGGGCCGCGCCGTCGGCACCGCCGGTTCCGCGGTGGTCTTCGCCGGCCTGACCGTCGTCATCGCGCTGGCCGGCCTCGCGGTCGTCAACATCCCGATGCTGACGAAGATGGGCATGGCGGCCGCCGGCACGGTCACCATCGCCGTGCTCATCGCCCTGTCGCTGATCCCCGCGCTGCTGGGCTTCGCGGGCAAGCAGGTGCTGCCCCGCAAGATCCGCAAGGGCGGCCCCGCCGCGGCCGCCGGCGACAAGCCGAACATGGGCACCCGCTGGGCCCGCGTCGTGCTGCGCCGCCCGGTGCTGGTGCTCGCGGCCGGTGTGATCGGCCTGGGCGCGATCGCCGTGCCCGCCGCCTCCCTGGAGCTCGGTCTGCCCGACGACGGCGCCGCCTCCAAGAGCACCACCCAGCGCAAGGCCTACGACCTGCTGAGCGAGGGCTTCGGCCCGGGCTTCAACGGTCCGCTGCTGAACGTCGTGGACCTGAAGGACGCCAAGGACCCCAAGGCCGCGGCGCAGAAGACCCACGACACCATGGCGAAGCTCGACGACGTCGCCATGGTGACCCCCGCGCAGTTCAACAAGGCCGGGGACACGGCCACCCTGCTGGTCATCCCCAAGTCCAAGCCCACCAGCAAGCAGACCGAGGGCCTGGTCCACACGATCCGCGGCGAGCGGGACGCGCTGGCCACCGACACCGGCGCGAAGATCCTGGTCACCGGCGGGACGGCGATGAACATCGACGTCTCGCAGAAGCTCAACGACGCCCTGCTGCCGTACCTGGCGCTCGTCGTCGGCCTGGCCTTCCTGCTGCTGATCGTCGTCTTCCGGTCCGTCCTGGTGCCGCTGAAGGCCGCGCTGGGCTTCCTGCTGTCGGTGGTCGCCGCGCTCGGCGCCGTCGTCGCGGTCTTCCAGTGGGGCTGGCTGGGTTCCCTCTTCGGGGTCGAGGAGACCGGCCCGATCATGAGCATGATGCCGATCTTCATGGTGGGCGTCGTCTTCGGTCTGGCCATGGACTACGAGGTCTTCCTCGTGACCCGGATGCGCGAGGCATATGTCCACGGCGAGCGCCCGGGCGAGGCCATCGTGACCGGCTTCCGCCACGGCGCGCGGGTCGTCACGGCGGCGGCCATCATCATGATCAGCGTCTTCGCGGGCTTCATCGGCTCGTCCGAGCAGATGATCAAGATGATCGGCTTCGGCCTGGCGATCGCGGTCTTCTTCGACGCGTTCGTGGTGCGGATGGCGATCGTGCCGGCGGTCCTCGCGCTGCTGGGCAAGACGGCCTGGTGGCTGCCGGGGTGGCTGGACAAGGCGCTGCCGAATGTGGACGTGGAGGGTGAGGGGCTCCAGAAGACCCTCGCGACTCCTTCCGGCGAGGCCGGTTCGCCCGACCCGGACGGGGAGCGGGAGCCGGTCCGCGTCTGACGCGGCATTCCCGGTGCTTCGCGGCCCGGTGGTACGGTCCCGCTTCGGCGGGTCCGGCACCGCCGGGCCGCTTGTTTTCGGGCCGGGCGCCGTCGCGGCGGAGAAGAGGCCCCGGTCCCGCCCCTTCCCGTTTCCCGGGGGCGGAGCTGCCCGGTGGGCGGCTACGTGGCGTACGCCATGAATTCGGGCGGAATGGGAACCGCCACCCGCCGCGGTGGCGTTTTTCTAAGTCCACGCAGGTGGGCGCGGTCGGGGGACGCGTGTGAAGGAAAGGGCTTCGCGTTGAACCTGATCGATGTGCTGCTGTTGCTGCTCGTCCTCTGCTACGCCGTCTCCGGCTACCGCAGGGGCCTGGTGGCGAGCGTCGTGCTGCTCGCCGGGTTCCTCGGCGGTGCCGTGCTGGGCGTCTGGGCGCTGCCCTACGCCCTGGAGCCCTTCGAGCCCGGTACGTCCCTGGCGGCCGTCGCCGCCGTCCTGGTCGTGCTGATCCCGGCCGTGATCGGCCACGCCGTCGCCGGCCGGTTCGCCTGGCGGCTGCGGTCCCGGCTGACGTGGGCGCCCGTGCGCGGCCTCGACGGCATAGCCGGCGCGGCCGCCGCCTCACTGGCCGTGCTGCTGGTCGGCTGGGTGGCCGCGAGCGTGCTCGTCTCGGCGAACTCCGCCTCCCTCACCCGGGAGATCAAGGAGTCGAAGCTGCTGGGCGCGGTGCACAAGGTGATGCCCGAGCAGGCGCCCACCTGGTTCAGCCGGACGACCGACGCGCTGGCGGGGGCCGGGTTCCCCCAGGTGTTCAACCCCTTCGAGAGCGAGCCCGCCACCAGCGTCCCCAAGCCCACCGGGGACATGGTGACCGCCGACGCGGCCCGGGCGGCCCGGCGGAGCGTGGTGAAGGTCGAGGGCGTGGCGAACGTCGGCGGCGACGGGCGGCGCGGCCAGGAGGGCAGCGGATTCGTCTTCTCCCACGAGCACGTGATGACCAACGCCCATGTGGTGGCCGGCGTCAGCGACCCGACCGTCAAGGTCGGCGGCGTCGGACGGGCGTACAACGCGAAGGTCGTCCTCTTCGACCCGGACACGGACGTGGCCGTCCTGGACGTCCCCGGCCTGGACGCGCCCGTGCTGCCCTTCGACAAGAGCGCCAAGCGCGGCGACACGGCCGTCGTCGCGGGCTTCCCCGAGAACGGCGGACTCGACCTGCGCGCGGCGATCGTCGCCAACGAGGTCCGGGCCAAGGGCCAGGACATCTACGGCGACGGCATCACCACGCGCGAGGTCTTCTCCGTCCGCTCCACGATCCGCCCCGGCAACTCGGGCGGACCGCTGCTGACTCCTTCGGGGAAGGTGTACGGGGTGGTCTTCGCCCGCTCCACGACGGACGCGGAGACGGGCTATGTGCTGACCGCCGACCAGGTCGCCGACGCCGCGCGACGGGCGGCGCAGGCGACCACACCGGTCAGCACCGGCAGCCGGGCCGCCCTTTAAGCGGCCGGGCAGCGCCCCGAAGGGGCGCGGGACAGTGTCGATATGCGGCTACCGCCGCGTGGGCGCGACCAGCCACGACGCACCGGTAGATGACGCACAGGACTTCCGGCGGAGCGCTTAGCGGTCGTCCCGACTGTCCCGGTCGTGGCGGTCGTTCCGGTCGGGGCGGTCCTGCCGGTCGTGGTCCTTCTGGCGGTCGGGCCGGTCCTGATGGTCCTGGCGGTCCTGCCCGCCGTGGTCCTTCTGGCGGTCGGGCCGGTCGGGACGGTCGGGCCGGTCCTGGTGGTCCTGCCGGTCAGGGCGGTCCCCCTGCGGCTGCCGGTCTCCCTGCGGCTGGCGGTCCGGGTGGTCCGGGCGGTTCGGACGGTTCGGGCGGCCGGGGCCGTCCGTGGGGGCCCGGTCGGGGCAGCCGTCCAGGACCTGCCGCAGCTTGTCCTTCTCGGCCCGGGTGACGCTCAGCCCGTAGTAGTCCTTCACCCCGATCCACGCCTGGCTGTAGAGGCACTGCCCGATCGGGTCCTGCGGCAGCCACTGGTCCGGGGACTTGTCGCCCTTGCGGCGGTTGCCCCACGTGGACACCACGATCAGCTCCGGGGACGCCGTCAGGTCGTTGGCGAATTCGAGGCGCTTCTCCGGTGACCACTCGCGCGCCCCCGATCCCCAGGCGTTGCGCAGCGACACGACGTGGTCGACGTCGACGTGCACCGGGTCGGACAGCGTCCTGTTGTCGTACTCGCTGTGCCACTGGCCGTCGACGACCCGGCACTTGCCCTGGAGCGTGGCCGGCACGACGGAGTAGAGCTTCAGGGCGACCTCGCGGGTCGTGCACTGGTCCAGGCCGTGCCGAACCCAGCAGGTCGCGCCGAAGTAGCGGCGGTCGTAGCCCTCGCCCCGCAGGGGCCTGACGTCCAGGTCGGCCAGCATGCGCGTGGCCTCGTCGCGGCCGGGCAGGTTCCGGGGCCACCTCGTGGGCACGCGCTTGGACACGCGCCTGGGCAGGGCACGGCCGTGGCGTGCGGGCGCGGCCCCGGCCGAGGAGCCGTGCGACGCGCGCTCCGGGGGCCTGGCCGGGTTGGAGGGGTTGGGCCTCGCGGGCTTGCCGCCGGGAGGGTCGGACTCGGGGCCGGGCTTGGGGGGCCGCGAGTAGATGTCCCCCTCGTCCGGTGCCGGGCCTTCGCAGGCGGTCTCGTCGTAGTCGCCGGGCAGCCCGGCGGCCCGGGGCCGCGCGTGATCCGTGCCGGACGGTGGCACGGCCCGGGCGGTGGTGCCCGGAGCCGCTGCCAGGAGCAGGGCGGCGGCGGTGACGGTGGACGCGAGGAACGGCCGCCGGTACCGGCGTACGGATATGTCCTGCGAACGCATGGGACCTCCTTCGGTGGCTCCGCGGGCCAGGGCAGAGCAGAGATGGCCGTCATGACGAGTGAGCCGTGGAACGGGACATATGCCTTGAGGAGGGGCGAATCACTCGACTGGCCCCGGAGGTGATCCGGTCCGTGCCGGACGGTGGGGCGCGGGCCCCGGCCAGGGGCGCGCAGTCGCGCCGCACACGCTCTTGCCACTCGTTCGCAGGACGCCCCTATCATCGAGCGGTTCACGGCTTGACGAATCGGCCGGATATTTCGGACGGAGAGACGGAGAACCGTCATGCACGTACCCGACGGGTTCATCAACGCCCCGGTGTCCCTGGCCACCGGGGCCGTCGCGGCGTCCGCCGTCGCGGTCTGCCTGCGCGGCGCGCGACGGGAGCTGGACGAGCGGGCCGCGCCGCTCGCGGGGCTGGTGGCGGCGTTCATCTTCGCCGTGCAGATGCTGAACTTCCCCGTCGCGGCGGGCACCAGCGGCCATCTGCTGGGCGGAGCGCTCGCGGCGATACTCGTCGGCCCCTACACCGGGGTCCTCTGTATATCCGTGGTGCTCTTGATGCAGGGCGTGCTGTTCGCCGACGGCGGGCTCACGGCCCTGGGCGTCAACATCACCGACATGGCGGTGGTCACGACGGTCGTCGCCTACGCCCTCTTCCGGCTGCTGGCGAAGGCGCTGCCGCGCCGCCGCTCGTCCGTGACCGCCGCCGCCTTCGTGGCCGCGCTGGTGTCCGTCCCGGCGGCGGCCGGCGCCTTCACCCTGATGTACGCGCTGGGCGGTACGACCGACGTGCCCATCGGCAAGGTCGCGACGGCCATGATCGGGGTGCACGTCCTCATCGGCGTCGGCGAGGCCGTCATCACCGCGCTGACCGTGGGCGCGGTCGTGGCCGTCCGTCCCGACCTCGTATACGGCGCGCGGGGGCTGGCCAAGCCGCTGGAGATCCGCAAGGCGGACGGGACCGTGGTCCCCGTCGAGGTGTCGAAGGCCGCCCCGCGCCCCGTACGCAAGATCGCCGGCGTCGGCCTCGTGCTCGCCCTGGCGCTCGCCGGCTTCGTCAGCTTCTACGCCTCCACCAGCCCGGACGGCCTGGAGAAGGTCGCCCACGACAAGGGCATCGACGCCAGGGCCAAGGAGCACGCGGCCAAGGACTCCCCGCTCGCGGACTACCAGGTCAAGGACGTCTCGGACGCCCGGCTCTCCGGCGGACTGGCCGGTGTGATCGGCGTCGGGGCCACGCTGGCGGTGGGCACGGGCGTCTTCGTGGTCGTACGCCGCCGCAGGAGCCGGACGCAATCCGCGGCTCCCGTCTCCGAGACCGTCTGACATGGGCGCCGGACACGCCCACAAGCTCTACCGGCACGCGCACTCGCCCGTCCACGACCTGCCGCCGCACTGCAAGCTCGCGGCCGTCTTCTGCTTCGTCCTCGTCGTCGTCGCCACGCCCCGCGAGGCGGTGTGGGCCTTCGGGCTGTACGCGCTGCTGCTCGCGGCCGTCGCGGGCGCGGCCCGGGTGCCGTACGGCTTTCTGCTGCGGCGGCTGCTGATCGAGGTGCCGTTCGTGGCGTTCGCGCTGCTGATGCCGTTCGTCGTCCCCGGCGAGCGGGTGGACGTCCTGGGGCTGTCGCTCAGCGGGCCCGGGCTGTGGGGCGCCTGGAACATCCTGGCCAAGGGCACCCTGGGCGTCGCCGCCTCGGTGCTGCTCGCCGCGACGACCGAGCTGCGGGCGCTGCTGCTGGGCCTGGAGCGGCTGCGGATGCCACCGCTGCTCGTCCAGATCGCGTCCTTCATGATCCGCTACGGCGATGTGGTCACGGACGAGATGCGGCGGATGCGCATCGCCCGGGAGTCGCGCGGCTTCACCGCGCGCGGGGTGCGCCACTGGGGGGTGCTGGCCAAGTCCGCGGGGGCGCTGTTCATCCGCTCCTACGAGCGTGGTGAGCGCGTCCACCTGGCGATGGTCAGCCGGGGGTACACGGGCGTGATGCCCGTGATCGACGACGTGACCGCGACCCGTGCGCAGTGGACGCACGCGGCCGCGCTGCCGCTGGCCGCGCTGGCGGTCTGCCTGACGGGATGGACCCTGACATGACCCTTTCCCTCGAGGTCTCCGGGCTGGCCTTCGCCTACCCCGACGGCCACCAGGCCCTCTTCGGCGTCGACCTGACCGTCCGGCGCGGGGAGCGGGTGGCCCTGCTCGGCCCCAACGGCGCCGGGAAGACCACCCTCGTCCTCCACCTCAACGGCATCCTCGGCGGTGGCGGTGACAGCGGCGTGGGCTCGGTCCGGGTCGCCGGGCTGCCGGTGACCAAGCCGAACCTGGCCGAGGTGCGGCGCCGGGTCGGCATCGTCTTCCAGGACCCGGACGACCAGCTGTTCATGCCGACCGTCCGCGAGGACGTGGCCTTCGGCCCGGCCGCCGCCGGGCTGCGCGGGGCGGCGCTGGAGGAACGCGTCCACGCCGCCCTGGACCGGGTCGGCATGGCGGACTTCGCCGACCGCCCCCCGCACCACCTGTCCTTCGGGCAGCGGCGCCGGGTGGCGGTGGCCACGGTCCTCGCCATGGAGCCGGAGATCCTCGTCCTGGACGAGCCCTCCTCCAACCTCGACCCGGCCTCCCGGCGTGAGCTCGCCGACATCCTGCGCTCCCTGGATGTGACGGTGCTCATGGTCACCCACGACCTGCCGTACGCGCTGGAGCTGTGCGAGCGCTCGGTGATCCTCAGCGGCGGGGTCATCGCCGCCGACGGGCCCACCGGGGAGCTGCTGTGCGACGAGGACACCATGCGGGCCCACCGCCTGGAGCTGCCGTTCGGCTTCGACCCGCGCACGGCGGTCGTACGGGGGTGACCTCGGGGAGGTGACCCGGCGGGAGGTGACCCCCGTCCCCGACCACTTCCGGACACGTTGCACCATGGTGGATGGTTTTGTAGCGATCGGCACAGTGGGAGCGGAAGACAGTGGTGGACGTCCAGGGCACGGTGACGGATGGCTTCGAGCCGGTCCGGGACGCCTTCGTGGAGAACTTCGCCCGGCGCGGTGAGCGCGGCGCGGCCGTGACGGTCTACCGGGACGGGCGGAAGGTCGCCGACCTCTGGGCCGGCGCGAAGGACGCGGACGGCAGCGGCGAGGAGCCGTGGACCCGGGGCACCGCCCAGATCGTCCGCTCCGCCACCAAGGGCGTCGCCGCCGCCGTCCTCCTCCTGCTGCACCAGCGCGGCCAGGTGGACCTGGACGCGCCCGTGGGCACGTACTGGCCCGAGTTCAAGGCGGCCGGCAAGGAGCGAGTCCTCGTCCGGCACCTGCTCGCGCACCGGGCCGGGCTGCCCGTGCTGGACACCCCGCTCACGCCCGCCGAGGCCATCGACGGCGTCAGCGGCCCGCGCGCCCTCGCCGCGCAGGCCCCCGCCTGGGAGCCCGGCACGGACCACGGCTACCACGCCCAGACGTACAGCTGGCTGCTCGGCGAGCTGGTGCCGCGCGTGACCGGGCGGTCCCTGGGCCGGTGGGTGGCCGAGGAGATATCCGGGCCGCTGGGCCTGGACCTGTGGATAGGCCTGCCGGACGCGGAGCGGCACCGCGTCGGCCGGATCGCCGACATCGAGGCCCCCGCCGCGCCCGCGGCCGCCGGGCTGCGCGTCCGCCCCAAGGCGTCCGTCGCCGACGCCTACCGCGATCCGGACTCGCTGACCCGCCGCGCCTTCGGCGCGATCAGCCCCGCCGCCGACGAGAACGACCCGGCCTACCGCGCCGCCGAGCTGCCCGCCTCCGCCGGCATCGCCACGGCCGACGCGCTGGCCCGCTTCTACGCCTCGCTGATCGGCCCGGTCGACGGCGGCCGCCGGCTCTTCGCCCCGGCGACGCTGACCCTGGCGCGCACGGAGGAGTCGGCGGGCCCGGACCGCGTCCTCGTCGTCAACACCCGCTTCGGCCTGGGCTATATGCTCCACGGCCCGGCCTCCCCGCTGCTGGCCCCCGGCTCCTTCGGCCACCCGGGCCGCGGCGGCTCCCTGGCCTTCGCCGACCCCGAGTCGGGCGTCGCCTTCGGGTACGTCACGAACGGCATGCAGAAGAACGTCACGGCGGACCCGCGCGCCCAGGCGCTCGTCCGGGCGGTCGCCCGGTCGCTGGCGGGGTAGCGCGCCGACGGGGGCCGGCGGGGTAGAGACGGCCGTCGGCGGGGTAGAGCTGGCCGCATGACCCGAAGGTTCGAGGGCTACGCGGTACTGATCACGGGCGCGGGCCGGGGCATCGGCGAGGCCACGGCCCGCCGCTTCGCCTCGGAGGGCGCGCGCGTGCTCGTCACCGACCTGGACGGCGAGCGCGCGGCGAAGGCCGCGGCGGGACTGCGGGCGGACGGGCTCGCCGCCGACTCGCTCGCCTGCGACGTCGGCGACGCGGCGGCGGTCGAGGCAGCGCTGGCCTTTGTGGCGGAGCGCTACGGACGCCTGGACGTGCTGGTCAACAACGCCTACTCGTTCCACCCGGACCCACCGCTGGTCGAGGACTTCCCGGACGAGGCGTGGTCCCGCGACCTCGACATCACCCTCACCGGCGCCTTCCGGTGCGTCCGGGCCGCGATGCCGCTGCTGGCCGCCGCGGGCGGCCGCGCCTCGGTCGTCAGCGTCGGCTCGGTCAACGGCGAGCAGGACTTCGGCAACCACGCCTACAGTGCGGCCAAGGCGGGCCTGGCCGGCCTGACCCGGACGCTGGCCGGCCACTGCGCGGCCCGGGGCGTACGGGTCAACCTCGTGGCGCCCGGCACGATCCGCACCCCCGGCTGGGCGGGCCGGGAGGACTCGCTGGCCCGGGCGGCCGAGCACTACCCGCTGGGGCGGGTCGGGAGTCCGGAGGACATCGCGGCGGCGGTGGCCTTCCTGGCCTCGCCGGACGCGTCGTGGATCACGGGGGTGACGCTGCCGGTGGACGGCGGCATCCTGATCGGGAACCTGGGCCTGCGCGGGGCGCTGCGGCGCGACCCGGCCCGCGACTCAGCCCCTGGCCCGGCCCGCGAATCAGCCGAGGGACGCCCTGACCAGCGCCACGATGTCGTCGTCGGAGAGCCCGAGCGCGCGTGACTCGGCGACGAGCTCCCGCGCCCGCGCGGTGAGCCGGGCCCGCCCGGGGGCCGGGCCGCCCGTCACCACGGCCCCGCGCCCCCGGCGCAGTTCGATGAGCCCCTCGTCGCGCAGCTGCTGGTAGCCGCGCAGCACGGTGTGCATGTTGACGCCGAGGGACGCGGCGACCTCCCGCGCGGACGGCAGCCGCTCACCGGGGCGTACGGAGCCGTCGGCGATGGCGCCCCGCAGCCCGCCGGCGATCTGCTCGCCGAGGGGGACGGGGGAGGAGGGGTCGACCCGGAACAACATGTCAGCCCCGCACTCCTTTGGAACGCTCTCTGTCGGCCAGGGTGTTGAGCAGCGCGGCGGCGGTGGCCGCGTCGTCGACGGTGACGACGAACTCGCTGCCGGTGGTGAGCCGGGCGCTGATCGCGTCGCCCGAGCGCAGCACGATACCGCTGATGCCGGGGTGGGCCCGGTAGCCCCAGCCGCCGAGGTCGCGCAGGGCGTCGACGGACCGGTGGCCGGCCTCCTCGATCCGCTCCAGCGGAACGTTCAGGCGCGGCCAGGGCAGCGCGGCGGGCGTGACGGTGATGCCACGCCGGTCGACGCCGACACGCACCCGGCAGAGGACGACCAGCGGCACCCCGACGGCGAGGCAGATCAGCCCACCCGGCCAGCCCGCGACGCCCCCGACGAACAGCGCGGTGGCCAGCATCATCGCCCCGACGCCGAGCTGCGCCCGCCCCCCGACGACGCGGGTCCAGCTCTCGCTCTCGCTCTCGCCCAGGGGCAGCCGCGCGGCTCCGGCGGACGCCCGCTCGGTGGCCGGGGCGGGGACCTCGTCCCGCCCGGCGAGCACCCACCCCAGTACGCCGTAGACGGCCGCGGCGGCGAAGCCCAGAGCCGCCTGCCAGCCGGGGAGCGAGACCGTGGCGGCGTCACCGTCCGCGCCCACCTCGGCGTTGGCGCGGAGTATCCCCACGACGATCCAGCCGAGCACCACGGCGACACCGCCCCCGGCCGCGGCGACCCCCCGCTGCTGCGGCCCGGGCGCCGACCGCGTCAGCCACGTCAGGAACGCGAACACCACGCCCAGGGCGAGGAGCACGCCGAGGGAGACGAAGAGGAACGCCCCCGGATCGTCGAACCCGTCGGCCTTGTTGCCGGAACCGATGTGCGTGGCCATGGGATGCGGAAGCCGGTCACGGAACGAGCGATAGGCGCCGGCGACTGCGGCGCAGGCGAGGGGGTAGGGGAGGACGGAGACGAGAACGCGACGTGCGGTGGACATGGCACCTCCAGTTGTTTGCATAGTAGTAGAACAAGTGGAGGTTTTTGAAGGTGGGCTGCCGGCCTTCCTCAGGCCGCTTCGGCAGCGGCGATCTCCCTTCAGGTGGCGGCGCGATCCAGATCCTCGATGGCCGAGACGATGAGCGCCCGGGCGCTGGGGCCGTAGACCGCCATGCGGGAAAGGCCCGCGAATGCCTTCACGTACAGGCCGACTTCGCTGGGCTGCTGGACGGTCGCCCGGGCCGACAGCAGCTCCACGGACACCAGCTCGTCGTCGTACACATGGAATGTTTCCATGGGCCAGACCCGTCGTGTGTCTGCCGTGAACGGGATGACCCCCAGGGAGACGGAGGGGAGGGAGCCGACGGAAAGCAAGTGGCCGAGCTGGCCCGCCATGGTTTCCGCATCACCTATCCGGTACCGGAGCACGGATTCCTCGACGAGCAGGGCGAACCGGCGATCGCCTTCGTGGAGAACTCGAGACCGTGCCAGTCGGGCCTCGACGGCGTCGTCCACATCATCGGGAATCTGGCGAAACCCTGTGATGGCCGAGAACAGCGCGGTCGCGTAGCCCTTGGTCTGCAGCAGGCCGGGGACCAGCGTCGACGCATAGACACGGAACAGCCGTGTCTCCTGAAACAGCGATACGTACGACTCCTGCAAGCGACGCAGCCCGGTCCGCTGCTTGCGCCGCCATTCCATCCACATGGAATGAGCTGTGCGAGAAGCGGCGATGATGTCCGCTGCCTGGTCCTCGGCGTCGCAGGCGGCGCACCATACGCGAATGTCCGCGTCCGACGGAGGGGTCCTGGCGTTCTCGATCCGGGAGGTCTTCGCGGGATGCCATTGCCCGCGAGCAGCCAGCTCACGCCCGGTGAGCCCCGCGTCCAACCTGAGCTCGCGAAGTCTGGACGCAACGGCTTCGCGGGCGGCCTGTGCGCTGGACGAAGGAGACTTGTTCATGAGCCGGCTGTCACGTATCGGGCCCTATACGTGGAAGTCTTCGTGCGGGACGGCACGGGCCCAGACGGCTTCGAATGCCGATGCGCAGATTTCCACCACGGCCTGTTCCTCGCGCATCTCGCCGCCGACTGACGCGCCATCCCCTGTGAAGTGGTTGAACCTCACCAGCCTGTCGTCGAAGACCCAGAAGTCATTGCCGGGCAAGCAGAGGTCCGACGCGCGCCGACGAGGCAGCCAACGAACCGATTCGCCGGCTGCGACATTGGTGAACGTGCCGCTGTGCTCGTACCTGATGTACTCGCTGACAGGCTCGGACACGATGCGGGCTCGGCGGATCACCACTCCGCGGCCGACGGTCTCGGCCACGAGGTCCAGCCAGGGGCGCCACCACGTCGTACGGTCCGCGGGGTCGTGCCGGTATCCGGCCTTCCAGGCCGCGAAGCCGGACTTCTCGTAGTCCACCGCGTACATATCCCGTGTCTCCAGGTGGACCGCGGAACGTTCGCAGCCGCGGAGCAGTTCCTCAAAGCCGGGCACGTTCTGCGGCATCACAGGCCTCCCTGATCATCTGCGCCATGCGGGCGGGCAACCGGACCACCGCCTCGGTCGGCGGGATGGGGCCGGTCTCCAGGCACCTGCCCAGGAGCTCCCCGTCAGCCTTCCACCCCTGGAAGACGAACTCCTTCTTGTCCTCGTCAAACCACACCGTGGGGCACTCGCCGTCGCCCGTGTTCGGGTCGATGCCGACGAATCGTAGGGCCATGCCTGCCTCCCATGCCGAGTGGGTTGCGGTAGCTTGCACAAGCTTTACGGTGCAGGTGAGGGGCGTCAAGTGGGCCAGTGCGGCGGGGAATTGGTCCGCAATTCCATGCAACTCCGCTGAGGATGTCGCTGCTCCGACCGTACGGTCCGTTGCATGCCAACAACGTGCATCAAGGGACCGGCCGCCAGCGGTTCCGAAGACGACACCGCGACCGCCATGTCGCGCTACGTCGCCGACGCCATCCGTCGCGCGATCGCGCACCCCGCCGCCCTGCCCCGGCACGAGGAGGTCCAGGAGACCACCGCGTGCCTGCGCGGGTTCCTGGAGAAGCTGCTGCCGGTCGCGGAGGCGTACGTCGGCCGGATGCCGCCGACGGCGCCGGGCGGGGAAGGGGCGCGGGCGGTGGTCGGTGAGGCGCGGCGGGTGCTCGGGGAGGGGCCCGGGGACGGGTTGCGCTCGGCCGTCATGCACATGCAGGATCTCGGCCGGGCCTGCCACGGGCTGAGGAGCGCGTTGCCGTGCGCCCAGTGCGCGTACATCAAGGCCGACCGGCGCGAGGCGGAGCGGCGGGGCGATCCCGGTGGGATGAGGGACGCCGCCACCCGCATGGGCGTCCACCAGCGCGCCGCGCACGCGCCCTGAGCGTCCGGCGAAGCCGCCCGCAGGGCACCGCGCGACGCGCCGACCCGCGCCCTCACAGGTCCGTTCCCTACGATGGCGCGGTGACCAGTGACACCGCGACGCACCCCCGGCAGGGCCGAACGACGGACGAGCAGCCACTCCCGTGGCAGCGCAGACTCCGCCGGTTCGGCTATCAGGGGGGTGTGGCGCGGCCGGATGTGCGGGAGCGGCTCGTGCCCGCGTTTCCCGAGCCCGGGACGCGGGTGTGGGAGGCGATGGGGGCCGGGCCGGGGGTGGCGCGGGTGCTCGCGCGGTCGACGGGGTGGGCAGGGCCGCTGGTCGTGGCGCTGTTCGCGGGGCTGATCCGGTTCTGGAATCTGGGCTCCCCGAACGCCGTCATATTCGACGAGACGTACTACGCCAAGGACGCCTGGGCCCTGCTGAAGCGCGGCTACGAGGTCGACTGGAACAGCGTCAAGGACGTCAACGACCAGATCATCGCCGGGCACGCCGCCGTCCCCGACGCCCCCGGGTACGTCGTCCACCCGCCCGTCGGCAAGTGGGTCATCGCCGTCGGCGAGTGGATGTTCGGGCTGAACCCCTTCGGCTGGCGGTTCATGGTCGCCGTGCTCGGCACGCTCTCGGTACTGATGCTGTGCCGCATCGGACGCCGGCTGTTCCGGTCGACGTTCCTGGGGTGCCTCGCCGGGGCGCTGCTCGCCGTCGACGGGCTGCACTTCGTCATGAGCCGCACGGCGCTGCTCGACACCGTGCTGATGTTCTTCGTCCTCGCCGCCTTCGGCTGTGTGCTCGTCGACCGCGACAAGGCGCGGGCCCGGCTCGCCGCCGCCCTGCCGGAGCGGGAGGACGGCACCGTCCTGCCCGACGCCGCGGTCGGCGACCGGCTGCGGCTGGGGTGGCGGCCCTGGCGGCTGGCCGCCGGGGTGTTCCTCGGGCTGGCCTTCGCCACCAAATGGAACGGAGCCGTCTACCTCGCCGCGTTCGGCCTGATGATCGTGCTGTGGGACGTCGGCTCCCGCCGGCTCGCCGGCGCCCGGCGGCCCTGGCGGTCCGCGCTGCTGCGCGACGCGCCCTGGGCGTTCGTCTCGACCGTGCCCGTCGCGATCGGCGTGTACATCGCCTCCTGGACCGGCTGGTTCACCCACAGCGGCACCTACAGCAAAACCGCCGGCTGGCAGCACAGCGGCTATGTCCGCCACTGGGCCGAGACCGAAGGCGGTGGCAGCCCGGACGGCTTCCTCGCCGGGGTCCTCAACCCGCTGCGCAGCCTGTGGCACTACGAACGGCAGGTGTGGGACTTCAACACCACCCTCACCTCGCCGCACACCTACCAGTCCAACCCCTGGAGCTGGCTGGTCCAGTCCCGCCCGGTCTCGTACTTCTACGAGTCCCCCAAGCCCGGCAACGCCGGCTGCCCCATCGACACCGCCGACAAGTGCGCCCGCGAGGTGCTCGCCCTGGGCACCCCGCTGCTGTGGTGGGCGGGCTGCTTCGCGGTCGTCTATCTGCTCTACCGGTGGGCGCTGCGCCGCGACTGGCGGGCCGGGGCGGTGCTGTGCGGCCTCATGGCCGGATACCTCCCCTGGTTCATGTGGCAGGAACGAACGATCTTCGTCTTCTACGCGGTCGTCTTCGTGCCGTTCCTCTGCCTGGCGGTGGCCATGATGATCGGGGCGATCCTCGGCCCGCCCGGATCCTCCGAACGGCGCCGCGCGCTGGGCGCCGTCGGCGCGGGCGTGCTCGTCCTGCTCATCGCCTGGAACTTCATCTACTTCTTCCCGATCTACACCGGCCAGCCGATCCCCATGGACGCCTGGCGCAACCGGATGTGGCTCGACACCTGGATTTGATCCTGGATCCGATTCTGGGCCGGTCCCCTTTCCGCGAGCGCCGTTTGACGCACCGTCGGTTTCAAGCGGCTGTTTCCGGCCGTTTCACACCATGCGTCACCGTCATCCCGTAGAGTGCCGTCCAGGGTTTTAATCAGGTGATTAAAACCAGGAGGGGGCAGGGGAACATGCGCACTGGTGCGAAGATCGGCATAGGCGTCGCCGCCGCGGCGGTCGTGGGGGCGGCCGGGATCGGCGCCTACAACCTCGTCGACGCCGTCACGGGCGGCGGAGCGGGCGGGCTACGGGCGGAAGCCGCCCCGGCCCGGACCGGGCCGCCGACATCCGACGAGACCGAGAAGACCGCGCGCGACTTCCTCGGCGCCTGGGCGGCCGGGGACACCGGCAAGGCCGCCGGCCTCACCGACAACGCCCAGGCGGCGACCACCGCCCTGACCGCCTTCCGGGACGCCGCGCACGTACAGAAGGTGACGTTCAAGCAGGGCACGGCCGTCGGCACGAAGGTGCCCTTCTCCGTCAGCGCCGAGGTCGTCCACGGCAAGCAGCGCACCACCTGGGCCTACGACTCCTCGCTCGACGTCGTCCGCGGCGCCGAGGGCGGCCGGGCGAAGGTCGGCTGGCAGCCGACCGTCGTCCACCCCGAGCTCACCGCCGGCCGGACGCTGCGCACCGGCGCGACCGAGGACCCGAAGGTCGTCGCCGTCGGCCGGGGCGGCGTCGAGCTGGACCCCAAGGACCTCCCGTCCCTGGCGTCCGTCCTGCCCGAGCTGCGCAAGAAGTACGGCGAGAAGGCGGGCGGCGAGCCCGCCGTCGCGGTCCGGCTCGAAGGGCCCGCGGGCACGGAGCCCAAGAACCTCCACGTCGTCTCCGAGGGCAAGCCCGGCAAGCTGCCCACCACCATCGACGCGGGGCTCCAGCGCGCCGCCGAGGCCGCGGTGAACAGGTACGACGACGCCTCCGTGGTCGCCGTGAAGGCGAGCACCGGCGAGATCCTCGCCGTCGCCAACTCCAAGAAGACGGGGTTCAACGCCGCGCTGGGCGGTACGACCGCGCCCGGCTCCACGATGAAGATCGTGACGTCCGCGCTGCTGCTGGAACAGGGCAAGGCCGCACCCTCCAAGCCCCTGCCGTGCCCGAAGAACGCCACGTACGGCATGACCTTCCACAACGTCGAGAACAGCGAGAACCCCCGGGCCACCTTCGCCCAGGACTTCGCCGCGTCCTGCAACACCGCCTTCATCTCCTTCGCCGGGCAGCTCTCCGACGGCGCCCTCGCCGCCGAGGCCCGCGACGTCTTCGGGATCGGCCTGGACTGGAAGGCCGGCGTCGCGACCTTCGACGGCCGGGTGCCCACCGACAGCGGCGCGGGCAAGGCCGCCTCGCTCATCGGGCAGGGCCGGGTGCAGATGAGCCCCCTCAACATGGCGTCGATCGCGGCGACCGTCCGCGACGGCTCGTTCCACCAGCCGTACTTCGTCTCCCCGTCCCTGGACGGCCGTCAACTCGCCCGGGCCGCCCGCCCGCTGGCGCCTTCCGCCGCCGGTGACCTGCGCTCGATGATGCGGCTCACGGCCGTCTCCGGTACGGGCGCCAGGGCGATGGCCGGCCTCGGCGGCGAGATCGGCGCCAAGACGGGCTCGGCGGAGGTCGACGGCCAGGCCAAGTCCAACGGCTGGTTCGCCGCGTACCGCAACGACGTGGCGGCGGCCGCCGTCGTCCCGCAGGGCGGGCACGGCGGCGACTCGGCCGGCCCGGTCGTCGCGGCCGTGCTGCGTGCCGACCCCAGGCCCGGGGCCGATGTGACGGGGTGAAGCGGGGAAAGGTGATGGGGTGACGGGGTGGAGAGGTGACGGAAACGACATCGCGGGCCCCCGGCGGCGCCGCTAGCGTCGGGTGTCATGAGCATTCCGTCCCGCATACCTGACCGCCGGGCCGGGGGTGGTGGCGCATGACGCCGCTCGTCGCCTTCGCCGTCCTCATCGCCGCCGTCACCCACGCCAGTTGGAACGCCATCGCCCACGGCATCAAGGACCAGCTCCTCGCCTTCACCCTCGTGGGCGGCGGCGGGGCGCTCTGCGGGGCGGCGCTGCTGCCGTTCGTACCGACGCCCGCCGCCGGGGCCTGGCCCTACCTGCTCGCCTCGGCCGTCCTCCACACGGTCTACCAGGTCCTGCTCATGCGGTCGTTCACCCTCGGCGACTTCGGCCAGATGTACCCGATCGCCCGCGGCACCGCCCCGCTGGCGGTCACCGGTCTCGCGGCGCTCTTCGCCCACGAGGTCGCCGACGGCCGTCAGCTCGCGGGCGTCGCCGTCGCCTCCGCCGGGCTGACCGGCCTCGCCCTGTGGGGCATCCGCGGCTCGGGCACCCGGCCCCGGTGGGCGGCGATCGGGGCGGCCGTCGCCACCGGGCTCGCCATCGCCGCGTACACGGTCGTCGACGGCCTGGGCGTACGGGCCGCGGGTTCGTCGCTCGGCTATATCTCCTGGCTGATGATCCTGGAGGGGCTGGTGATCCCCGCCTGGGCGGTGACCGCCCGGCGCGGCGCCCTGCTCGCCCAGATCCGCCCCTTCGCCGTACGCGGGCTGCTCGGCGGACTGCTGTCCGTCTTCGCGTACGGGCTGGTGCTGTGGGCGCAGACCCGGGCACCTCTCGCCCCCGTCGCGGCGCTGCGCGAGTCGTCGATCATCGTGGGCGCGGCGATCGGCGCGATCGTGATGAAGGAACGGTTCGGGGCGCCGAGGATCGCCGCGGCGGGACTGATGGTCGTCGGGATCGGGCTGATGCTGCACACCAGCTGATGTCACGGAGACGCGCCGCCGGGCGGGTGAGGTGCGGACACCTCGGCGGCCGGTTCCGGTATCCCTGCCCCATGCGCATCCGCATTCACCTCATTCACCTCCGCACCCGCACCCGCACCCGCGTCGGCGTCGCCGCCGGGGCCCTCGCCTGCCTGGCCACGGCTGCCCCCATGGCCCAGGCCGCGCCCGCCCCCCGGTCCACGGGCTCCATGACCATCGACCCCTCCGCCACCCTCGCCCCCGACGGCACCCTCACCATGAGCGGCAGCTACCGCTGCACGGTCGTCGAGCACACCGGCACGGTCTTCGTCGCCAGCAACGTCCTCCAGAACCGCCGGACCGAGGGCATCGGCGGCAGCAGGGCCGTCTGCGACGGCGCCCGGCACCGGTGGCGCAATTCGGCACGGCCCTACGGGGCCTCGCTCCGGCCCGGCCCGGCGCGGGCCGACGGCACGCTCCTGCAGATGAGCTCCGACCGGGGCGGGATCCCGCTGCCGCGGTTCCTGACCGTCGCCCGCGAACGGGACATCACGCTGGTGCCGGCCCGCCGGAGCTGAGGCGGCCGGGGCCGGTGGGCGCCCGGGCTGCGAGGATGGGAGCGTGACTGGAACTCTCGTACTCGCAGGAACCCCCATCGGCGACGTCGCCGACGCGCCCCCGCGGCTGGCCGCCGAGCTCGGCGCCGCCGAGGTGATCGCCGCCGAGGACACCCGGCGGCTGCGCCGGCTGACCCAGGCGCTGGGGGTGCGGACCACCGGCCGGGTGGTCTCCTACAACGAGGTCAACGAGTCCGCCCGGACCCCCGACCTGGTCGAGGCCCTCGTGGGCGGGGCGCGGGTGCTGCTGGTCACCGACGCGGGGATGCCGTCCGTGTCCGACCCCGGCTACCGGCTCGTCGCGGCCGCCGTGGAGAAGGGCGTCAAGGTCACGGCCGTGCCCGGCCCCTCGGCCGTGCTCACCGCGCTGGCGGTCTCGGGCCTGCCCGTGGACCGGTTCTGCTTCGAGGGCTTCCCGCCCCGCAAGCCCGGCGAGCGGCTGAGCCGGCTGCGCGAGGTGGCCGGCGAGCGCCGCACGCTCGTCTACTTCGAGGCCCCGCACCGGCTGGACGACACCCTCGCCGCGATGGCCGAGGTCTTCGGCGCGGACCGCCGCGCCGCCGTGTGCCGGGAGCTGACGAAGACGTACGAGGAGGTCAGGCGCGGCCCCCTGGCCGAGCTGGCGGCCTGGGCGGCCGAGGGCGTCCGGGGCGAGATCACGATCGTCGTCGAAGGGGCCCCCGACAGGCCCGAGGAAGTGGACCCCGCCGAGCTCGTCCGGCGCGTACGCGTCCGGGAGGAGGCGGGCGAACGCCGCAAGGAGGCGATCGCGGCCGTGGCGGCGGAGACAGGCCTACCCAAGAGAGATGTGTTCGATGCGGTCGTAGCGGCAAAAAATGCCGCACAGCGGGATTGACAGTAAGGTAAAGGGCTGACCTGAAAAGCAAAGCCCTGGCATGGCAGCCAACGCTTTCGGGCATGGAGCCGCCAAGTTTGTCCCAATTCGTGGGTCAGGCTGCTGCGCCGTCGCCGGGATGGGCGTTCCCTTGTGGTGGGACGTCCGGTCCCGGAGAGACTTGTCCTAGGACAAGAGGAGCTGCCATGAGCGAGACCGCAGGAGCTTCGAACGGAGCCCAGCGCGCGACCCGCACGGTGACGGAGCAGACCGCCGCCGCGTTCGAGCCGGCCCACGAGTCCTACTCCTTCGTCTGCATGCGATGCGGGAGCGGCTGGGAGCAGTCGTACGAGATAAGGCACCACGTGGACGCGAAGGGCCTGCCCTTCGTCACCTACTACGCGGACGGCGAGCGCGTCCCGTCTCCGCTGACCCGCCCGACCTGCGTCAACTGCGGTGCGCACACGGTGCGCATCATGCGGTCCGGGCAGGTGTCCGTGGTCGCCGACGCCCTGCATCTGGCCGAGCGCACGGCCGTCCCGGCGACCCTCCAGTCGGCCTCCGGACCGCTCCACGACGGCGGCACCCACGAGCGCCGCGAGGGTCACCACTGGCACCTCTCCGACCTGCTGCGGCCCTTCCACCGGAAGTGACCCGGAGCGGGTGAGCCCGGCCGCGTGTGACCCCCCTCCTTAGAATCGCGGTCATGGCGGCAACAGCATCGAACGACAGCGCGAACAACGGTCCGGTCGGCGGCGAGCGGAAGAAGAAGAGCGACCAGGACGTCCCTCCGCCGCTCCCGGCACCGTTGGCCGTGCCCGTCGCCGACTCCCACACCCACCTCGACATGCAGAGCGGCACCGTCGAGGACGCACTGGCCAAGGCCGCCTCCGTCGGGGTCACCACGGTGATCCAGGTGGGTTGCGACCTGGCCGGGTCGCGCTGGGCGGCCGAGACGGCCGCCGCCCACGAGCCCGTCTGGGCCACGGTGGCCCTGCACCCGAACGAAGCGCCCCGCATCGTCCTCGGCGACCCCGACGGCTGGTCGCGCCAGGGTGCCCGCGAGCCCGGCGGCACGGCCGCCCTCGACGCCGCGCTCCAGGAGATCGACCGGCTCGCCGCCCTGCCCCAGGTACGCGGGGTGGGGGAGACGGGGCTGGACTACTTCCGTACCGGACCCGAGGGAATGGCCGCCCAGGAGTACTCCTTCCGGCGCCATATCGACATCGCCAAGCGGCAGGGCAAGGCCCTGGTCATCCACGACCGCGACGCCCACGACGACGTGCTGCGCGTCCTGGCCGAGGAGGGCGCTCCCGAGCGGGTGGTCTTCCACTGCTACTCCGGTGACGCCGCCATGGCGAAGGTCTGCGCCGAGGCGGGCTACTACATGTCCTTCGCCGGCAACGTCACCTTCAAGAACGCCCAGCACCTGCGCGACGCCCTGGCCGTCGCCCCCCTCGACCTGATCCTCGTCGAGACCGACGCGCCCTTCCTGACCCCGGCCCCGTATCGCGGACGGCCCAACGCGCCCTACCTCATTCCGGTCACATTGCGCGCGATGGCCGGAGTGAAGGACATCGCCGAGGACGCCCTGGCCACGGCGGTAGCGGCCAATACCGCACGCGCCTTCGGATACTGACGCCGATTTCCGCGACACCGTGTGACGATACGACTTTGGTGGGTGATGGTCGCTCCGCTACAGTCCCGGGCCTAGCCGGACCTGTGGAGTGTCGTGAGTCATGCACCGGGCAGCCCCCACGCTGCACCCCGCGCCGCGACGGGAACCCCGTCGTACGACCCGTACGCGCCCCGCGAGCCGTACGGGCCGCCGCCGGACCCGTACGCGTACGGGAACCAGGGGACGTTCGCGCCCCTGGAGCCGTTCGAGGCGTACGAGCCCTACGACCCGTACCGGCCGTACGACGCGCATGACCCGCACGGTGCGTCCGGCGCGTCCGCCGCGCCGGAGCGGTACGGGACGTACGGCGCGTACGGGGGCCACGAGGGCTACGAGACGTACGAGCCGTTCGGCCACCCCCAGCTTCCCCGGCAGGCGACCCCACCGAGCGGCCGGGGCCCCGGGGGCGGCGGCGGGCCGGGGGCCCCGGGCGGTCCCGGTGACCATGGCGGCCCCGGGACTTCCGGAGCCTCCGGCGCCCGTGGCGGTCCGGGCCACGGTGGCCCCGGCACCTACGGCCCCGAGTCCCCGGGAACCTCCGGCGGGCCGGGGGCCCACGAGGGCCATGGGGCCTACGGGCACCTCGGGATCTACGAGAGCCCCGGGACGGACGACGGCTCCGGGGTCCCCAGCGGTGGTTCCGGCGCCCATGGGCACCCCGGGACGCACGGCGGCCCCGGGGCCGCCGAGGCCCACGGGCCCCACGGCGCCGCCGGGATCGCGGTGGCCGACAGCCCGCCCGTGGTCGACAGTCTGCCCGTGACGGGCCCGCCCGTGGCCGGGCTCGGCGTCGACGCCGAGCCGGACCACGCCACCGGCCCCGGCACCGCGATCGTGCCCGCCCCCGGTGGCCGGGCCGCCTCGCGGCGGGCGGCCGCGGGCGGCGGCCGTAAGCGTTCGGCGCGCGGCGCCGCCCCCCGGCCCGCGGCCGGGGCGGCGGCGGGCGACCGGTCCGGGACCCGTCCGGCGCCCCGCGAACGGGGCGCCGAGCCGCTGCGCCGGCTGCTGCCGCAGGCGCTCGTCGTGGCCTTCCTGGCCGGCGGGACGTCGGCCTTCATCGCCGGCGACAAGGCCGTCCAGCTCAGCGTCGACGGCAAGCCCCGCACCCTCCACACCTTCGCCGGCGACGTCGAGGAGCTGCTGGCCGACGAGGGCATGGCCGTCGGCGAGCACGACATCGTCGCCCCCGGCCGCCACCACGACCTGGCCTCCGGCGACCGCGTCATCGTCCGCTACGGGCGGCCCGTCTCCCTCACCCTGGACGGGGAGCGCCGCCAGGTGTGGACGACCGCCCGCACCGTCGACGGCGCCCTGCGCCAGCTCGGCGTCCGGGCCGAGGGCGCCTATCTGTCCGCGTCCCGCTCCGCGCCCATCGGGCGCAAGGGCCTGGACCTGGACGTCCGCACCGAACGCACCGTCACCTTCATGGCCGACGGGCGCGAGCGCACCGTCCGCACCAACGCCGCGACCGTCCGCGAGGCCATCGAGCAGGCCGGCATCGGGCTGCGCGGCGAGGACACCACCTCCGTGGACCCCGAGAGCTTCCCCCGAGAGGGCCAGACGATCTCCGTCATGCGGATCTCCGCCGGTGAGGAGGCCAGGGAGGAGCCCATCGACTTCACCACCGAGCGCCACGAGGACCCCTCGCTCTACAAGGGCACCGAGGTCGTCTCCCAGCGCGGCGAGAAGGGCGTCGAGCGCGTCACGTACTCCCTGCGGACCGTCAACGGCGTCAAGCAGAAGCCCAAGAAGATCCGCTCCGAGGTCGTCCGGCCGCCCCGCACCGAGATCGTCAAGGTCGGCACCAAGGCCCGGCCCACCACCGTGCAGGGCGCGGAGGGGCTCAACTGGAACGGGCTCGCGCAGTGCGAGGCGGGCGGGCGGCCCGACGCCGTCGACCCGTCCGGCACCTACGGCGGGCTGTACCAGTTCGACACCCACACCTGGCAGTCCCTCGGCGGCAGCGGCCGCCCGCAGGACGCGCCCTCGGAGGAGCAGACCATGCGGGCCAAGAAGCTGTACGTCAGCCGGGGGGCGAGCCCCTGGCCCGTGTGCGGCCGTAAACTTCACGGGTGAGCTCCAGCCCCAGCACAGACGAGTCCGGCGAGTCCGGCGCCCTGCTCGGCCCGGCCGACATCCGTGAACTGGCCGCCGCCCTCGGGGTCCGCCCCACCAAACAGCGCGGCCAGAACTTCGTGATCGACGCCAATACGGTCCGCCGGATCGTGCGGACCGCCGAGGTGCGGCCCGACGATGTCGTCGTCGAGGTCGGACCCGGTCTCGGGTCGCTGACCCTCGCCCTGCTGGAGGCGGCCGACCGGGTCACGGCGGTCGAGATCGACGACGTGCTGGCCGCCGCGCTGCCGGGGACGATCGCCAAGCGGCTGCCCGAGCGCGCCGACCGCTTCGCGCTCGTGCACAGCGACGCCATGCACGTGCAGGAGCTGCCCGGCCCGGCGCCCACCGCCCTCGTGGCCAACCTGCCCTACAACGTCGCCGTGCCCGTGCTGCTGCACATGCTCGACCGCTTCCCCAGCATCGAGCGCACCCTGGTCATGGTCCAGGCCGAGGTCGCCGACCGGCTCGCCGCCAAGCCGGGCAACAAGGTCTACGGCGTCCCGTCGGTGAAGGCCAACTGGTACGCGGACGTCAAGCGGGCCGGCGCCATCGGCCGCAATGTCTTCTGGCCCGCGCCGAACGTCGACTCCGGCCTCGTCTCGCTGGTCCGGCGCACCGAGCCGGTCAGGACGACGGCCACCAAGGCCGAGGTCTTCGCCGTCGTGGACGCCGCCTTCGCCCAGCGCCGCAAGACGCTGCGCGCCGCGCTGGCCGGCTGGGCGGGCTCGGCGGCCGCCGCCGAGGCCGCGCTGGTCGCCGCCGGGATCTCCCCGCAGGCCCGCGGCGAGGCGCTGACCGTCCACGAGTTCGCCGCCATCGCCGAGCAGAAGGGCGCCGCGCAGTGACCGCCTCCGTCACGGTTCGCGTCCCCGCGAAGGTCAACGTCCAGCTCGCCGTCGGCCCGCTGCGTCCCGACGGCTTCCACGACCTGGCCAACGTGTTCCTGGCGGTCGGGCTGTACGACGAGGTCACCGTCACCCCCGCCGACGAGCTGCGCGTCACCTGCTCCGGCCCGGACGCCGCCCAGGTACCCCTGGACCGCACCAACCTGGCCGCCCGGGCGGCGCTCGCCCTCGCCGCCCGCCACGGCCGCGAGGCGGACGTCCACATCCACATCGACAAGGACATCCCCGTCGCGGGCGGCATGGCCGGCGGCAGCGCGGACGGCGCGGGCGCCCTCCTCGCCTGCGACGCCCTGTGGGGCACCGGCGCCTCCCGCGAGGAGCTCCTGGAGATCTGCGCGGAGCTCGGCAGCGACGTGCCCTTCAGCCTCGTCGGCGGCGCGGCC
The DNA here is from genome assembly GCF_042892945.1 of Streptomyces sp. NPDC001678. Classification (NCBI taxonomy): domain Bacteria; kingdom Bacillati; phylum Actinomycetota; class Actinomycetes; order Kitasatosporales; family Streptomycetaceae; genus Streptomyces; species Streptomyces sp. NPDC001678. Next base: position 376,740 of record NZ_JBIAUP010000006.1, read on the forward strand.
CTCGGCCGCGGACGGGGCGAGCTGCTGACGCCGCTGGAGGCGGGCGGCTCCTTCTCCTGGGTGTTCGCCGTCGCCGACAGCGGCCTGTCCACCCCGGCCGTCTACGCCGAGTGCGACCGGCTGCGCGGCACCACGCCCGTACCCGACCCGGAGCCGTCGGCCGCCCTGCTGGAGGCCCTGCGCACCGGCGACGCGACGGCGCTGGCGGCCGCCGTGAGCAACGACCTCCAGCCCGCCGCCGTCTCCCTGCGCCCGTCGCTCGCCGCGACGCTGGCGGTGGGCGAGGAGGCCGGGGCGCTGGCGGCCATGGTCTCCGGCTCCGGCCCGACGACGGCGTTCCTGACCGCCGGGGAGGCCGAGGCCGAGAAGGTGGCCGACGCGCTCCGCTCCTCCGGCACCTGCCGCGCGGTCCGCGTCACCTCCGGCCCGGCGCCCGGCGCGACGGTGTGCGGGACCGCCCGCTCATCGGCCTGAGCGGCTCATCGGCCCGAGCTACGGATGCGTTCCGCCCGGGGACGCAGCAGCTTCACGCACGGCTTCTCCACGCACTCGTGCAGGAGAACGGCACCGCCCAGTGAGACCGCCATGACCAGGGCGGCGTGCACGGCCAGCGGGATCGTGACGTGGTGCAGCCTCAGGAAATGGCTCGTACTGAAAATGACCATTTCGTGCAGGAGATAGAAGGCGAAGGAAACCTCGCCGAGGTACACCACGAACCGGTTCCGGAACGGTGACTCCTCGCCCCGTACGTCCGCGCGCGCGGCCGCCGCGACGGTGAGGGTGAAGGGAACCACCGTGACGGCGACCCAGTGGAACCTCTCCGGCACGAGGTGCGCCAGGGCGAAGACGGCTCCCACGGACAGCGCGACACTCGCCACCAGGCCCGGGCCGCGCCAGGCGCCCTTCTTCACCAGCAGGGCGAGCGCGATGCCGATGACGAATTCGGCCAGGCGCACGGGCGGGAACATGTACATCGTGAACTTCGGGTCCCAGCCCGCCGTCCGCAGGAAGAAGCCCGTGGTGAACGGGTGCAGCAGGACGAAGGCGTTCCCGAGGCCGACCACGGCCCACAGGCCCGCGAGCGGGAGCCTGCGGATCGCGGAGATCAGCAGCGGGAAGCAGAGGTAGAAGAAGAACTCGCAGCAGAGCGACCAGGAGACGCCGTTGTAGGCGAACCAGCGGTCCTCGTCGTTGGGCACCCAGGACTGGGTCAGGGTGAGATTGCTCAGTGCCGGGCCGGTCTCCAGCCTCTTCCCCATCCAGACCAGCATCAGCGCCGCGATGCCGAAGGTCACCAGATGGCTGGGGTAGATACGGGCGAAACGCCGCCGCCAGAATCCGGGGGCCGGGTTGCCGGGCCGTGCCGACCAGGCGAGCACGAAGCCCGAGAGGATGAAGAAGAAGGAGACCGCCGAGGGGCCGGCGAAGGTGGCGTCCTTCAGCGCGCGCAGGTGTTTCGCGGTACCGGCGCCGTACTGCTCGTACGAGAAGTGGTAACTGAAGATGAGGAGCGCCGCGAACCACCGCAGACCGGTGAGCGATTCCAGCCGTGTCCGCGAGGCCACCGTCCGGGGGCGTGGAGCCGAACCGGCCTGAGGAACGGCCTCCGATATAAGGCTCACGCGGTGTCTTTCTGGCCGGACGGAAATGCGCGGATACGGGCGCGGACCGGGTGGAATCTACCAGCGATCTTTCCCCGCGCCCCGCGGCGGATCAGGCCGGATGCCGCGCGCGGCGCCGCCCGGGCCCGGTCGGGGCCTCCGGCCGGCCGTGGGATCCTGGAGTCAGTCCCATCGAACAAGGAGCGGCAGCGGCATGGCAGCCAACCTGGTCAATCTGGAAGCCGTAGACAAGGTGTACGGCACCCGTGCGCTGCTCGACGGCATCTCCCTCGGCGTCAACGAGGGCGACCGGATCGGCGTCGTCGGTCGCAACGGCGACGGCAAGACCACGCTCATCCGCATCCTCGCCAAGCTGGAGGAGGCCGACAAGGGCCGGGTGACCCACGCCGGTCACGTGCGCATGGGCGTCCTCACCCAGCACGACTCCCTGGACCCGGCCGCCACCGTGCGGCACGAGGTCCTCGGGGACATGGCCGACCACGAGTGGGCCGGCAACGCCAAGATCCGCGACGTGCTCACCGGCCTCTTCGGCGGCCTGGACCTGCCCGCCTTCCCGCAGGGCCTGGACACCGTCATCGGCCCGCTCTCCGGCGGTGAGCGCCGCCGCATCGCGCTGGCCAAGCTGCTGATCTCCGAGCAGGACCTGATCGTCCTGGACGAGCCCACCAACCACCTCGACGTCGAGGGCATCACCTGGCTCGCCGGCCACCTCCAGGCCCGCCGCTCGGCGCTGGTGTGCGTCACCCACGACCGCTGGTTCCTCGACCAGGTCTGCACCCGCATGTGGGACGTCCAGCGCGGCACCGTCCACGAGTACGAGGGCGGCTACAGCGACTACGTCTTCGCACGCGCCGAGCGGGAGCGGATCGCCGCCACCGAGGAGGCCAAGCGGCAGAACCTGATGCGCAAGGAGCTCGCCTGGCTGCGGCGCGGCGCCCCCGCCCGCACCAGCAAGCCGCGCTTCCGCATCGAGGCCGCCAACGAGCTGATCGCGGACGTGCCGCCGCCGCGCGACACCTCCGAGCTGATGAAGTTCGCCAGCTCGCGGCTGGGCAGGACCGTCTTCGACCTGGAGGACGTGACCGTCCAGGCCGGCCCCAAGTCGCTCATCGAGCACCTCACCTGGCAGCTGGGCCCCGGCGACCGCATCGGCCTCGTCGGCGTCAACGGCGCCGGCAAGACCTCGCTGCTGCGCACCCTCGCCGAGGCGGCCCGCACCGAGGGCGAGAAGCAGCCGGCGGCCGGCAAGGTCGTCGTCGGCAGGACCGTCAAGCTCGCCTACCTCTCCCAGGAGGTCGCCGAACTCGACCCCGCCAAGCGGGTCCTGGAGGCCGTCCAGCAGATCCGCGACCGGGTCGACCTCGGCAAGGGCCGGGAGATGACCGCCGGACAGCTCTGCGAGAAGTTCGGCTTCACCAAGGAGAAGCAGTGGACGCCCGTCGGCGACCTCTCCGGCGGTGAGCGCCGCCGGCTGCAGATCCTGCGCCTGCTGATGGACGAGCCCAACGTCCTCTTCCTCGACGAGCCCACCAACGACCTCGACATCGAGACCCTCACCCAGCTCGAGGACCTCCTCGACGGCTGGCCCGGCTCGATGATCGTCATCAGCCACGACCGGTACTTCGTCGAGCGCACGACGGACCGCGTCTACGCGCTGCTCGGCGACCGGGCGCTGCGGATGCTGCCGCGCGGCCTCGACGAGTACCTGGAGCGCCGTCAGCGCGTCATCGAGGCCGCCGCCCCGGCCGCCCCCGCCGCGCCCGCCGCCGTCAAGGCGAAGCCCGCCGCCGACGCCCGCGCGGCGAAGAAGGAGCTCCAGAAGATCGAGCGCCGGCTGGACCGCATCAGCGAGCAGGAGGCCAAGCTCCACGCCCGGATCGCCGAGCAGGCGACCGACTTCGAGGCCGTGGCCAAGCTCGACGCCGAGCTGCGGGAACTGGCCAATGAGCGCGAGGAGCTGGAGCTGCGCTGGCTCGAACTCGCCGAGGACGCGTAGTCCTCGGGCCGGACGGGCTGTTGCGGACCGGCGCCGCAACAGTCTCGTCACGACGGGGTCTCAGGTGGTGGATACATCTGTGATCGGCCCTTGGGCCGTCCGTGGCGGGTGGTACAAAGAACACCCGCTCGCCTGCCGCACAGTGGCGGGATTTGTGCGGTACAAGCCCCGGTCCGCGTGTAAAGAGGAAAGCTGATGTCACAGCCGCCGCAGCCACCCCAGCCACCGCAGGGCCCGCCGGGCGGAGGCTTCGGCGCACCGCAGGACCCCCGGGGCGGCTTCGGCACCCCGCCGCCGCAGGGACCGCCCCCGGGCACGCCCCCGCAGGCCCCGCCGCCCACCATGGTCAGCCCGCCCGTGCCCCCGCCCGCCGGCGCTCCTCAGCCGCCGCAGCCGGGCGCGGCCCCGCAGACCCCGCCCCAGGCCCCGCCGCCCACCATGCTGAGCACGCCCGCGGTCCCGCCGCCGGGCGCCCCGCAGACCCCGCCGCAGCCGGGCGCGGCGCCCCAGGTCCCGCCGCCCGCCGGTGCTCCCGGTGGCTACGGCTACCCGGGCGCGCCCGGCGCTCCCGCCGCCCCCGGCGGCTACGGCTACCCCGGCCAGGCCGGTGCTCCCGGTGCGCCCGGCGGTTACGGCTATCCGGGCGCGCCCGGTGCCCCCGGCCAGCCGCAGTACGGCGGATACGGGCCCACCGCGCAGTTCCCCGCGGGCGCGCCCGTCGGCGCCCCGGGCGGCAGCGGGCCCAAGAAGCGCATGGCGATCATCGCCGGCGCGGTGGCCGCGGTGCTGGTCGTCGCCGGCGGCGGCATCTGGTTCGCCACCAAGGGCGGCGGTGACGACGGCAAGAAGACCGAGGCGGGCTCCAGCGCCGGTACGCAGGGCGGCGCGGCCCAGGGCGGCGGCAAGGCCCCCAAGACCGTCGACGGCAAGCTGCTCTTCACCGTCGACCAGCCCAAGGCCGACGACCTCATCAGCGTCAAGGGCATGTGGGCGACGGACAAGGTCTTCGCCAAGGCCGACATCTACAAGATCGTCGGCTATGGCCTCTCCGGCGGCAAGCAGTGGGAGGTCCCGCTCGACGGCGAGATCTGCTGGCCGTCCCAGCAGACCACCGCCGACGGCAAGACGGCTCTGGTCGTCAAGGCCGACAAGTCCCCCGCCGCCCAGTGCACCCAGGTCGTCGCCCTCGACCTGAACAACGGGAAGAAGCTCTGGCAGAAGTCCGCCAAGAGCGGCGACCAGGACCTCCGCTTCGGCGAGGTCACCATCGGCGGCGGCACCGTCGCCGCGGGCGGCACGTCGGGCGGCGCGGCCTGGTCGCTGGACGGCGGCAAGGAACTGTGGAAGCCCAAGCCGGGCGACGACTGCCGGGACGACGGCTACGGCGGCGGCTCCAAGCTCGTCGCGGTCCGCCGCTGCGGCGACTACGCGCGCCCGCAGATGCAGGTGCAGACCCTCGACCCGGCGTCGGGCGCGCCCAAGTCGGTCTACAAGGTCCCCGCCGGAATCCAGTGGGTGCACGTCGCCTCCACCGACCCGCTGGTCATCGCGGTCGACGCCGGAGGGGACAAGGGCAGCGGCGCCTCCGACTTCCTGGCGATCGACGACAGCGCCACGGACGGCAAGCTGCGCTCCAAGGTCTCCACGGGGAACGGCGGTTTCACGCCGAAGTGCCCCTCGACGAACGTCGAGGGCTGCACCAAGCTCGCCGTCACCAAGGACACCCTCTTCCTCCCCTCCGAGGAGCACTCCAGCGGCAACGCCCAGCAGGTCGGCCGCGTCAACGAGATCGTCGGCTTCGACCTGGCCACCGGCCAGTCCAGGGGCAAGGCCGAGGGCGTGCCGGGATCCACCCTGACCCCGCTGGGCGTCGACAAGGACGGCTACCCCATCGGTTACCAGGACCCGACCTACAAGGCGGGCGGCCAGGTGGTCCGGATCGATCCGAAGTCGTTCAAGACCGATGTCCTGCTGAAGAATCCGGCCTCGTCGGCGCAGAGTGAGCGCATGCTCTCGCCGACCATCCAGCCGACCCTCTGGTCCCAGGGCCGCCTGTACCTGGGCGGCAGTTACGCCAACAAGCCCAGCTCGGTGAGTTTCGGCAAGCAGTATCTGGTGATGATTTTCGGCGGTAGTTGATACTGATCGATTGACGAGCACTCCAGCCGTATCCCTGCCCACCGCGTGTGCATGCCTGAACGATCCGTTTCAGTCGCGAAGTACACGTGATTGGCAGGGATTTCGGCATTCCGGGGGACTTCTCACCGGTAAGGGGCGCGGAACGTCGAACAAGCGTGTAGCTTCCCGGGCAAGAGGGTGCCGGGGAGACGTACGCGAGCGGCAGTGGGCGGCAGCGGACGACAGGGGGAAGCTCAATGGGCGTGCGGCTCATGGTGGTGGACGACCATCGTCTGCTGGCCGAGGCCCTCGCCTCGGCACTGAAGTTGCGCGGGCACCGCGTGCTGGCCGCGGCCGCGCCCAGCGCCGGCGCGGCCGACCTGGTCATCAGCCGCGCCCCCGAGGTGTGCCTGCTGGGCACGGCGTCCCCGGCCGAGCCGGGCGCCTTCGACCCGGTCGTCCGGATCAAACGGGAGCGCCCCCAGGTCGCCGTCGTCGTGCTCGGCCCCGTGCCGAGCCCGCTGGGCATCGCCGCGGCCTTCGCCGCCGGCGCCTCCGGCTACGTCCGGCACAACGAGCGCATCGAAGGCGTCGAGCGGGCGATGATGAAGGCCCGCGCGGGCGAGGCCGCCGTGGAGCCCCAGCTCCTCCAGGGCGCCTTCACCGAGCTCCTCAACCCCGCCACCCAGCCCGACGACGAGGGCGCCCGGCTGCTCCAGCTGCTCACCCCGCGCGAGGTCGAGGTCCTGGTGCGGGTCGCCGAGGGCGAGGACACCCGGCTGATCGCCGCCGGCATGGGGATAGCGCCCAGCACGGCCCGCACCCACGTCCAGCGCGTCCTGATGAAGCTCGGGGTGGGCTCGCGGCTGGAGGCGGCCGCCCTGGCCGCCCGTACGGGCCTGCTGGACCGTGCCACGGGCGGCTCCGCGGCCGCCCCCGCGCCGGTCAGTCCTCCCCGTCCGCCGGGGCCTGTCCGGAGCGTGCCGGGTCAGCAGGGCGGCGGCTGAGCCACAGGAAGAGGCCGCCGAGCGCGAGCATGCCGAGACCGGCCCAGAGGTTGACGTTCACCCCCTGGGCCTTGCGCAGGTCCGCGTCGGATGCGGCCGCCCCGGCGGCGGTGAGCAGCAGCCCGTAGACGGTGAACAGGCCGCCGATGACCCGCCGTATGTCGAAGGCGCTCTTCACAGCGTGCTCCTCCATCGAGAGAGGTCCTGAAGGGAAGGGTTCTACAGCGAGAAGGGGACGTAGCAGAGGGCGGCCAGGAGCACGGCCCCCCAGCCGAGCGGCGCGGGCCTGCGGTACCAGACGGTCCCGCCCTCGGCGGGCGCGGCGGCCGTCCCGTACACCAGCCCCGTCAGCGCCCCGGCGGGCCTCGGCTCGGTGACGAGCGAGACCGCGAGCATCACCGCGGCCGCGACGGCGAACGCCACGATGGACGAGACGAAGTTGGCGCCCTGGTCGGTGGGGATGCCGATGACGCCCCGCCGGTACAGCCAGAAGTAGTTGACCATCGCGGCCGCCGTGCCCGACAGCAGCCCCCAGAAGCCCGCCGCGGCCGTGGCCCGCCTCCAGAACATCCCGATGACGAAGACCGCGAAGAGCGGCACGTTGAAGAACGAGAACAGCGTCTGGAGATAGTTCATGATGTTGGAGAAGGACGAGGCGATGAACGCCGTGCCCATCCCCGCGAGCACCCCGGCCGCCGTCACCGCGCGGCCGGTGGCCAGGTAGTACGCGTCGGTGCGGCCCGGACGTACGTACGCCCGCCAGATGTCGCTGGTGAAGACCGTGTTGAAGGACGACACATTGGCGGCCATGCCCGCCATGAACGCCGCGAGCAGGCCCGTCACCGCGATGCCCAGCATGCCGTTGGGCAGCAGGTCGCGCATCAGCACGGGGATCGCGTCGTTGTAGCTCAGCCCGCTGCCGGCCCGGCCCAGGGACGGCTCCAGCACCAGGGCGATCAGCCCCGGCACGACCACCACCAGCGGGATCAGCAGCTTCGGGAAGGCCGCGATCAGCGGCGTCCGCCGGGCCGCGCCCAGGTCCTTCGCGGACAGCGCGCGCTGCACCTCGGCGAAGTTCGTCGTCCAGTAGCCGAAGCTCATCACGAAGCCCAGACCCAGCACGATGGTCAGCCAGTTGGCGCCCAGCGGATTGGCGTGGCCGACGCCCGTGCCGCCCCAGGCGCTCAGGAAGTCCTCGCCGCGCTCGGCGGAGAGCGAGTCCCACAGCCCGCCCGGCCCGCCCACGCGCTTGAGGCCGACGACCGTCAGCGGCACCAGCGCCGCCAGGATCACAAAGAACTGGAGGACCTCGTTGTAGATCGCCGAGGACAGCCCGCCGAGCGTGATGTACGCCAGGACGAAGAGGCCCGCGACGACGATCGCGACCCCCTGCGGCCAGCCCAGCAGCGCCCGCAGCACCAGCGCCAGCGCGTAGAGGTTGACGCCCGCGATCAGCACCGACGACACCGCGAAGATCACCGAGGAGAGCAGGTGCGAGGCGGGCCCGAACCGCCGCAGCAGGAACTCGGGCACCGAACCGACCCTCGACCCGTAGTAGAACGGCATCATCACCAGCCCCAGGAAGACCATGGCCGGTATCGCGCCGATCCAGTACCAGTGCACGGTGTACACGCCGTACTGCGCGCCGTTGGCGGCCATGCCCAGGATCTCGGTGGCGCCGAGGTTGGCGGCGACGAAGGCGAGCCCGGTGATCCAGGCGGGCAGCGACCGCCCGGAGAGGAAGAAGTCCAGGCTGGTGCGGACCGAACGGCGCGCGGCCACGCCGATGCCCAGGACCACGGCGAAGTAGATCGCCAGGATGGCATAGTCGAGCCCGTTGACGGGGAGCCGCAGACTCTCGGCCGAATAGCGCATGCTTCACCTCTCGGTCGCTCGGGCGCTGTTGACCGTGCTGTCGGGTCATGATTCCTTGTGTTCGGTTATGTGTGAAGGTGTGTGAGGAGAGGTCGTATGAAGAAGACGGCGACCCGGCTCGCCGACGGCCGTGAACTGCTCTACTTCGACTCCCGTGACGACGCCGTGCGCGACACCGCCGACCGGCGCCCGCTCCAACCCCCGTCCGTGGCAGGGGAGATCCGCTACGATCCGCTCGTCGGCGACGGCGTCGCCATCGCCGCCCAGCGCCAGGACCGGCCCCTCCACCCGGCCGCCGACTCCTGCCCGCTGTGTCCCTCGCGCGACGGCCGGGACACCGAAATCCCCGCCCCCGCCTATGAGGTGGCCGTCTTCGAGAACCGCTTCCCCGCCCTCTCCGGCGACAACGGCCGTTGCGAGGTCGTCTGTTTCACCGACGACCACGACGCCTCCTTCGCCGGTCTCGACGACGACCGCGCCGCGCTCGTCCTCGCCGCCTGGAGCGACCGCACCGCCGAACTCGCCCTGCTCCCCGCCGTCGAGCAGGTCTACTGCTTCGAGAACCGCGGCCACGAGATCGGCGTCACCCTCGGCCACCCCCACGGTCAGATCTACGCCTACCCCTTCGTCACCCCGCGCACCGCTCGCATGCTCGACTCCGCCGCCGCCCACCGCGAGCGCACGGGCGGCCGGAACCTCTTCGACGACGTCGTCGCCGACGAACTGGCCGACGGCCGCCGGATCGTCCTCGACGGCGAGCACTGGCTGGCCTTCGTGCCGTACGCCGCCCGCTGGCCGTACGAGATCCGGCTCCACCCGCGCCGCCGGGTGCCCGACCTGCCGTCCCTCGACGACGCGGCGCGCGCCGAGTTCCCCCGGGTCTATCTGGAGCTCCTGCGGCGCTTCGACCGGATCTTCGGCCCCGGCCTGCCGCCGACCCCCTATGTCTCCGGCTGGCACCAGGCGCCCTTCCGGCACCCCCACAGGAACGAATTCGCGCTCCACCTCGAGCTCTTCACCAGCCGCCGGGCTCCCGGAAAACTGAAGTTCGTCGCCGGTTCGGAGGCAGGCATGAACGTGTTCATCAACGACGTGCGGCCGGAGGCCGCGGCCGGACGGCTACGGGAGGTAGCGAGCGCATGAGCAGCGGAGACAGCGGAACGTACCTGGTCACGGGCGGTGCCGGCTATGTCGGAAGCGTCGTGGCCGCGCATCTGCTGGCCGCCGGGCACCAGGTGACCGTCCTCGACGACCTCTCCACCGGCCACCGCGACGCCGTCCCCGAGGGGGCCCGCTTCATTGAGGGCCGGGTCCAGGACGCGGCCCGAGAGCTGGTCGCCGGCCATGACGCCGTGCTCCACTTCGCCGCGTTCTCGCAGGTGGGGGAGTCCGTGACCCGCCCGGACACGTACTGGCGCAACAACGTCGGCGGCACGCTCGAACTGCTCACCGCCATGCGGGACGCGGGCGTGCGCACCCTCGTCTTCTCCTCCACCGCCGCCACCTACGGCGAACCGGCCACCGTCCCGATCACCGAGGACGCCCCCACCGCCCCCACCAACCCCTACGGCGCCACCAAGCTCGCCGTCGACCACATGATCGCCGGGGAGTGCGCGGCCCACGGCCTGGCCGCCGTCTCCCTGCGCTACTTCAACGTGGCGGGGGCGTACGGGCGCCACGGCGAGCGCCACGCGCCCGAGTCCCATCTGATCCCGCTCGTCCTCCAGGTGGCGCTGGGGGAGCGCGAGACGATCTCCGTCCACGGCGAGGACTACCCGACCCCCGACGGGACGTGCGTCCGCGACTACATCCACGTCGCCGACCTCGCCGAGGCCCACCTCCTGGCCCTCGGCGCGGCCCGCCCCGGCGAGCACCTGATTCTCAACCTCGGCAACGGGCGCGGCTTCTCCGTCCGCGAGGTCGTCGAGACCGTCCGCAAGGTCACCGGGCACCCCGTCCCGGAGATCCCCGGCCCGCGCCGGGCGGGCGATCCCGCCGTGCTCGTCGCCTCCGCCGAACGGGCGCGGCGGCTGCTCGGCTGGCGGCCGCGCCGCCCGGACCTCGCCGCGATCGTCGAGGACGCCTGGGACTTCGCACGGCACGGCGCCGCCCGGGAGCGCCCTTGAGCGGCGGGCGGGCGGCGTCCGGGCGGGCGGCCGCGGTACGGGCCGCGGCCGCCTTCCGGGCCGTGCACGGCACCGGCTGCGAGGGCGTGTGGGCGGCGCCCGGCCGGGTGAACCTCATCGGCGAGTACACCGACTTCAACGACGGCTTCGTGATGCCGCTCGCCCTGCCCCGGGTCACCCGGGTGGCGGCCCGCGCCCGCGCCGACGGACGGCTGCGGCTGCACTCGGCGGACATGCCGGGCGGCGTCGTGACCGTGTCGCCGGACGAGCCGCCGCCCGGCGCCGTCCGGGGCTGGGCGGCGTACCCCGCGGGCGTCCTGTGGGCGCTGCGCGAGGCGGGGCACGCCGTGGCGGGCGCGGACCTCCACGTGGAGAGCGAGGTGCCGGTGGGGGCGGGGCTCTCGTCCTCCGCCGCCCTGGAGATCGCCACCGCGCTCGCCCTCGACGGGCTGTACGGGCTCGGGCTCGCCCGCCCGGAGCTGGCCCGGCTGGCGCGACGGGCCGAGAACGTCTTCGCCGGCGTCCCCTGCGGGATCATGGACCAGACCGCCTCGGCGTGCTGCGTGGCCGGCCACGTCCTCCACCTCGACACCCGCGACCTCACCCGGCGGCACATCCCCTTCGACCCGGCGGCGCACGGCCTGCGGCTGTTGGTCGTCGACACACGCGTCAAACACGACCTGGGGGAGGGCGAATACGCGCGACGGCGCGCGGGCTGCGAGGCGGCGGCGCGCGCACTGGGGGTGCGCGCCCTGCGGGACGTCCCGTACGAGGAACTCGACGACGCGGTACGGGAGGTGCGGTCCGTGGCCGGCGCGGGCGCGCTGGTGCGGCACGTCGTCTCCGAGAACGAGCGGGTGCGGGCCGTGGCCGCGCTGCTCGACGCGGGCGACCCGCGAGCCGTCGGGCCGCTGCTGACGGCCGGGCACGCCTCCCTGCGGGACGACTTCGCCGTCTCCTGCCCGGAGTTGGACCTGGTGGTCGCCGCGGCGACCGGGGCCGGTGCGCCGGGCGCGCGGATGACGGGCGGCGGCTTCGGCGGCTCGGCCCTCGTCCTCACGGACGAGGCGGCGGCCGGGACGGTGGAACGGGCCGTGACGGAGGCCTTCGCCGCCGCCGGGTACGCGGCGCCGCGCGTCTTCACGGCGACGGCGGGCGAGGGCGCGCGGCGCGAGCTCTAGTGCTCCCGGTCCCCGAACCGCTTGATCAGCAGGTGGTTCGTCATCCCCGGCGGATAGTCCTCGACCGCCGCCACCTCCTCGTAGCCCACCTTCCGGTAGAAGCCCGGCGCCTGGAAGTCCCATGTCTCCACCTGGCTGCCCACCGCCCCGTGGGCCTCGCGCGCCACGTCCTCCGCGCGCGCCGTCAGCGCGCCGCCGAGCCCCGCGCCGCGGTGGCGCTCGTCCACCCAGAGGAGGTCGAGGTGGAGCCAGCCCCACTGGACGTGCCCGATGAGCCCGCCCGCCAGCTCGCCGTCCGGGCCGGTCGCGTAGACCTCCACGGGGACGCTGCGCTCGACGGGTGTGCCCCGCAACGCCCGCATGACGGACGAACGTTCGGTATTGGTCGCGCGGAGTCGCGCGAGGACCACATCGCGTCGTTCCGAGTCGTTCACCGCCTCAATACTGAACATAAAGCTCACGATAAACACCCGGGTCAAGCAGTTTTGCCAATCGGCTTCCGTCGCCGGACCCCGGCCGTACGCTGATGCACAGTGCCGGTGGGGGCCGGCGCTGATCAGGGGGCGAGACAGGCAGGTACGACGCCCGGGGCGGGGTGGTTGTCAGGGCACGGCGGCGGCCGTGCGCGCGTGGCGGCCCCGGGTTCGGGCGCCGTACCCGCACTGCCTCCGCCTACCGGGACATGGGGGTGGTTGTGGCACGTATTCGGGTATTGGTGGTCGACGACCACCGCATCTTCGCCGAGTCGCTCGCCGCCGCCCTCGCGGCGGAGCAGGACGTGGACGTCTCGGCCGCCGGCAGCGGGCCGGCGGCGCTGCGCGCGCTGGAGCGCGCCGCGAGCGAGGGGCGGCGCTTCGAGGTGCTGCTGATCGACGCCGACCTCGGCACGGTGGGTCCGGACGTCGCGCATGTGCCGGCGCAGCCCCGGGGCCCGGGCCAGGACGGCTCGGGGCCGGGCGAGGGCGCGGTGGACGGGATCTCGCTGGTGGCGAGGGTCCGCGCGGGCCATCCGGGGGTGCGGACGGTCGTACTGGCCGAGCGCGACGATCCACGGCGGGCGGCCGCCGCGCTCCAGGCGGGAGCCGGCGGCTGGGTGGCCAAGGACTGCTCGCTCTCACGCCTGCTGTCGGTGATACGAGGGGTGCTGCGGGACGAGACGCATCTGCCGCCCGCCCTGCTGACGGGCGTGCTGCGCGAGCTGACGGCCGCGCGCAAGCACCGCACGGAGAGCGAGCGGCTGGTGGAGTCGCTGACCCCGCGCGAGCGCGAGGTGCTGCGCTGCATGGTGGCCGGGCTGGGCCGCAAGGCCGTCGCCGAGCGGCTCTACCTCTCCCCGCACACGGTCCGTACGCATATGCAGAACGTGCTCGGCAAGCTCGGGGTGCACTCCACCCTGGCCGCCGTCGCGCTGGCCCGGCGGGCCGGGGTGGGCCCGGTGGACCTAGCCGGGGACGTTGTCGAACGGGGCGGTCAACTGGCGTAGCAGCCCGGCCAGTTCACCGCGCTGCCCGGCGGACAGCTCGGCGAGGATCGCGCGCTCCTGGGCGAGCAGCCCGGCGAGCGCCTGATCCGCGCGGTCCCGCCCCTCGGCGGTGAGCCGGACGAGCACCCCGCGCCGGTCGCTGGGGTCCGGCTCCCGCTGGACCAGGCCCTTCTTGGCGAGCCGGTCGATGCGGTTGGTCATGGTGCCCGAGGTGACCAGGGTCTGGGTCAGCAGCTGCCCGGGGGAGAGCTGATAGGGGTCCCCGGCGCGGCGCAGGGCGGTCAGGACGTCGAATTCCCAGGGCTCGAGCTCGTGCTCGGCGAAGGCGATCCGGCGCGCCCGGTCGAGATGCCGGGCCAGCCTGGAGACGCGACTGAGTACTTCGAGTGGTTCCACGTCGAGATCGGGGCGCTCTCGGCGCCACGCCGCGACCAGCCGATCGACCTCGTCCTCCATGGGATCAGTGTAGTAGGTCTGTCGACATGAAGTCTCTTGATGTCAAGATAGGTCGCATGGTGCGCCATACCCCCGACTGGGACCCCGCCCAGTACCTCCGCCACGCCGGGCACCGGACCCGGCCCTTCCATGAACTGCTCGCCCGAGTGCCGGAGCCGCCGGGTCGTCCTGCCCGGATCGCCGACCTCGGCTGCGGCGCCGGCAACGTCACGGCGCTGCTCGCCGACCGCTGGCCGGACGCCCGCATCACCGGCTACGACAACTCTGCCCCGATGCTCGCCGAGGCCGCCGCCCACGCCGGCCCCACCCCCGGCGGCGGCCGCCTCGACTTCGCCCACGCGGACCTGGCCGACTGGACGCCGGGCGTCGGCGACGAGCGCCACTACGACCTGATCGTCTCCAACGCCGCGCTCCAGTGGGTGCCCGGCCATGTACGGGCCTTCCCGGCCTGGCTGGCCGGCCTCGCGCCCGGCGGAACGTTCGCCTTCCAGGTCCCGGGGAACGGCGACGCCCCCAGCCACGCCCTGCTGCGCGAGCTGTGCGCCTCACCGCGCTGGCACGACCGCCTGGGCACGGCGGGCCGCCGCACCCTCGACGTCCTCCGGCCCGTGGAGTACCTGGAGCGGCTGACGGCGCTCGGCTGCGAGGTGGACGCGTGGGAGACGACGTACGTCCACGTCCTCCAGGGCGAGGACCCCGTCCTCGACTGGGTGCGCGGCACGGGGCTTCGGCCGGTCCTGACCGGCCTCGCGGACGACCCGGCGGCGACGCGCGCCTTCCTCGCCGAATACGGGGCGATGCTGCGGGACGCGTACCCGGCGGGGCCGGACGGGACGACGCCGTTCCCCTTCCGGCGGATCTTCGTGGTGGCCCGGAAGCGGGACCTGCCGCCTGAGCCGGGCTCGGCACCGCCGGGCGCGTAGTGGGTGGCTGGGCGCCGCTGCGGCGGGGTGAGGTGCCCCGGTCCCGCCCTTTCACCGTTTCCGGGGGCAGGCCCCCGTCCCCACGGCGGGTGAGGCGAGGGGCTCCGCCCCCGCCCACCCGGGAGCTGCCCCCCCCCGGGGGGGCCAGGGGCGCAGCCCCGGTTCGGGGGGCTGGGGGCTTGCCCCCAGGAAACGGGAAGAGGCGGGTCAGGGGCCCCCTCCCGCCGCCACGGCGCCCGGCCACCCCGCTACCCGCCCGGCGGTGCCGAACCGCCCCCGCCACCCCGGTCCCCCGGCGCCGCCCCCGGCGGCCCACCCGGCCCGGCCGGTCAAGACTTGCGGTGGCCCACCAGCCGCGGCTTCGGCTCCAGCCCGTCCAGCCCGTGCCACGCGAGGTTCACCAGATGCGCCGCCACCTCCGCCTTCCGCGGCTTCCGCACATCCAGCCACCACTGCCCCGTCAGGGCGACCATCCCCACCAGCGCCTGCGCGTACAGCGGCGCCAGCTTCGGGTCGAAGCCGCGCGCCTTGAACTCCAGGCCCAGGATGTCCTCCACCTGCGTGGCGATATCGCTGATCAGCGAGGCGAACGTGCCCGTCGACTGCGCCACCGGCGAATCCCGCACCAGGATCCGGAAGCCGTCCGTGGACTTCTCGATGTAGTCCAGGAGGGCGAAGGCCGCCTGCTCCAGCAGCTCCCTCGGGTGGCCCGCCGTCAGCGCGCCCGTGACCATGTCGAGGAGCCGCCGCATCTCACGGTCCACGACCACCGCGTACAGCCCCTCCTTGCCGCCGAAGTGCTCGTAGACCACCGGCTTGGAGACCCCGGCCTTCGCCGCGATCTCCTCCACCGACGTCCCCTCGAAGCCCCGCTCGGCGAAGAGCGTGCGACCGATGTCCAGCAGCTGCTCACGGCGCTCCGCACCGGTCATCCGCACACGGCGGGGCCGGCCGCGCCGGCTCCCGGAGGCAGCTGGCAGGTCCTTGTCACTGGTATTGCTGTCGATCGCCACGCCGTCAATCATGCCGCGTGCGCGGCATCCTCCTTATCCCGTTTCTCCCCGGACGCCCGCCGGGACTCGATCCGGCCCGCGTTCGGCCAGCGCACGTCGTACGCCCAGCCCGCCCGCTCGAACCAGCGGATGATACGGGCGCTGGAGTCCAGCTGCCCCTTCAGCACACCGTGCCGCGCCGACGTCGGGTCGGCGTGGTGGAGGTTGTGCCAGGACTCGCCGCACGACAGCACGGCCAGCCACCACACGTTCCCCGAGCGGTCCCGCGACTTGAACGGACGCTTGCCCACCGCGTGGCAGATCGAATTGATCGACCACGTCACATGGTGCAGCAGCGCCACCCGCACCAGCGAACCCCAGAAGAACGCCGTCGCCGCACCCTGCCACGACCAGGTCACCAGCCCGCCCACCAGCGGGGGCACCAGCAGCGAGACCACCGTCCACAGCACGAACTGCCGCGAGACCGCACGAAGGGCGGGGTCCTTGATCAGATCCGGTGCGTACTTCTGCTGTGACGTCTGCTCCTCGTCGAACATCCAGCCGACGTGGGCCCACCACAGCCCCTTCATCAGGGCCGGAACGGTCTCGCCGTAGCGCCAGGGCGAATGCGGGTCGCCCTCGGCGTCGGAGAACTTGTGGTGCTTGCGGTGGTCCGCGACCCAGCGGACCAGCGGTCCCTCGACCGCCAGCGACCCCATGACCGCCAGCGCGATCCGCAGCGGCCGCTTGGCCTTGAACGAACCGTGGGTGAAGTACCGGTGGTAGCCGATCGTGATGCCGTGGCAACCGATGTAGTACATGGCCACCATCAGGCCCAGATCCAGCCAGCTCACCCCCCAGCCCCAGGCCAGCGGGACGGCGGCGAGCAGGGCGACGAACGGAACGACGATGAACAGCAGCAGGGTGAACTGCTCGATCGACCGGCGTTGCTCCCCGCCCAGCGTGGCGGAGGGGAGCGGGGTCTCCTGGGCCTTCGGCGCGTCTTCGAGCACGTCGGGGCTTGCAGTCATGGGTTCCCTCATGGGGGTCGGATCTTGATCACGGTTCCTACGGTTCCGTAACCTACGGCTTCGTAAGTATGGCAGGGCCGGGCGCCTGAGCAAGAGGGCTGCGGACAACCGCGCGTCGGGCGGCGACCTATGCTGTTGCCGTCGGACAGCGCGGTCCGCCACCCCTCCAGAAGTGCCGGAAACTCTGCAAGGAGCAGCACCTGTGAGCAGTGCCGACCAGACCAACGCCGCCCTGCGCGCCGACATCCGCCGCCTCGGTGATCTCCTCGGGGAAACCCTGGTCCGCCAGGAGGGTGAAGAGCTCCTCGATCTGGTGGAACGCGTACGCGCGCTGACCCGCACCGACGGCGAGGCCGCCGCCGCGCTCCTGGCCCGCACCGACCCGGAGACCGCCGCCAAGCTCGTCCGCGCCTTCTCCACCTACTTCCACCTGGCCAACGTCACCGAGCAGGTCCACCGCGGCCGCGAACTGCGCGCCAAGCGCGACGCCGAGGGCTCGATCCTCGCCCGCACCGCCGACCAGCTCAAGGAAGCCGACCCCGAGCACCTCCGCCAGACCGTGGAGAACCTCGGCGTACGCCCCGTCTTCACCGCCCACCCCACCGAGGCCGCCCGCCGCAGCGTCCTCAACAAGCTCCGCCGCATCGCCGAGCTCCTCGACACCCCCGCCACCGGCACCGGCGACAAGCGCCGCACCGACCTCCGCCTCGCCGAGAACATCGACCTGCTCTGGCAGACCGACGAACTGCGCGTCGCCCGCCCCGAACCCACCGACGAGGCCCGCAACGCCATCTACTACCTCGACGAGCTCCACGCCGACGCCGTCGGCGACGTCCTGGAGGACCTGGCCGCGGAGCTGGACCGCGTAGGCGTCGGCCTCCCCGCCGGCACCCGCCCCCTGACCTTCGGCACCTGGATCGGCGGCGACCGCGACGGCAACCCCAACGTCACCCCCCAGGTCACCTGGGACGTGCTGATACTGCAACACGAGCACGGCATCACCGACGCCCTCGAACTCGTCGACGGCCTCCGTAGCGCCCTCTCCAACTCCATCCGCAACAGCGGCGCCACCGAGGAACTCCTCACCTCCCTCCAGCGCGACCTCGAGGCCCTCCCCGAGATCAGCCCCCGCTACAAGCGCCTCAACGCCGAGGAGCCCTACCGCCTCAAGGCCACCTGCGTCCGCCAGAAGCTCGTCAACACCCGCGAACGCCTCGCCAAGGGCACCCCCCACCAGGAAGGCCGCGACTACCTCGGCGCCGGAGACCTCCTCACCGACCTCCAGCTCATCCAGGACTCCCTCCGCGTCCACCGCGGCGGCCTCATCGCCGACGGCCGCCTGGAGCGAGCCATCCGCACCCTCGCCGCGTTCGGCCTCCACCTCGCCACCATGGACGTCCGCGAACACGCCGACGCCCACCACCACGCCCTCGGCCAGCTCTTCGACCGCCTCGGCGAGGAATCCTGGCGCTACGCCGACATGCCCCGCGACTACCGCCGCCGCCTTCTCGCCAAGGAACTCCGCTCCCGCCGCCCCCTGGCCCCCAGCCCGGCGCCGTTGGACGCGGCCGGAGCCAAGACCCTCGGCGTCTTCGGCACCATCCGCGAAGCCCTGGAGAAGTTCGGCCCCGAGGTCGTCGAGTCCTACATCATCTCCATGTGCCAGGGCGCCGACGACGTCTTCGCCGCCGCCGTCCTCGCCCGCGAGGCCGGCCTCGTCGACCTCCACGCCGGCTGGGCCAAGATCGGCATCGTCCCGCTGCTGGAAACCACCGACGAGCTCAAGGAAGCCGACCGCCTCCTCGACGAAATGCTCGCCGACCCCTCCTACCGACGCCTGGTCTCCCTGCGCGGCGACGTCCAGGAAGTCATGCTCGGCTACTCCGACTCCTCCAAGTTCGGCGGCATCACCACCAGCCAGTGGGAGATCCACCGAGCCCAGCGGCGCCTGCGCGACGTCGCCCACCGCTACGGCGTCCGCCTCCGCCTCTTCCACGGCCGCGGCGGCACCGTCGGCCGCGGCGGCGGCCCCACCCACGACGCCATCCTCGCCCAGCCCTGGGGCACCCTCGAAGGCGAGATCAAGGTCACCGAACAGGGCGAGGTCATCTCCGACAAGTACCTCATCCCCTCCCTCGCCCGGGAGAACCTGGAACTGACAGTGGCGGCGACGCTGCAGGCCTCCGCCCTCCACACCGCCCCCCGCCAGTCCGACGAAGCCCTCGCCCGCTGGGACGCGGCCATGGACACCGTCTCCGACGCCGCCCACTCCGCCTACCGGCGCCTGGTGGAGGACAAGGACCTCCCCGCCTACTTCTTCGCCTCCACACCGGTGGACCAGCTCGCGGAGCTCCACCTGGGATCGCGGCCCTCCCGCCGCCCCGACTCCGGCGCCGGCCTCGACGGCCTGCGAGCCATCCCCTGGGTCTTCGGCTGGACCCAGTCACGCCAGATCGTCCCCGGCTGGTTCGGCGTCGGCTCCGGCCTCAAGGCCGCACGCGAAGCGGGCCTGGACACCGTCCTGGACGAAATGCACACCCACTGGCACTTCTTCCAGAACTTCCTCTCCAACGTCGAGATGACCCTCGCCAAGACCGACCTGCGCATCGCCCAGCACTACGTCGACACCCTCGTACCCGACGAGCTCAAGCACGTCTTCGACACCATCCGGGCCGAACACGAGCTGACCGTCCAGGAAGTCCTGCGCATCACCGGAGAGGGCGAGCTGCTGGCCGCCAGCCCCGTGCTGCGCCAGACCTTCCACATCCGCGACGCCTACCTCGACCCGATCTCCTACCTCCAGGTGACGCTCCTGGACCGGCAGCGCCGCGCCGCCGAACAGGGCGCCGACCCGGACCCGCTCCTGGCACGAGCCCTGCTCCTCACCGTCAACGGCGTCGCCGCCGGCCTCCGCAACACCGGCTGACACCCACGGAAAACGCCGGACGGGCCGGGATCGCCACGATCCCGGCCCGTCCGGCGCACCCGGTCAGGAGTTGTACGTGCTCTGCGCCCGCTCCAGACCGTCCACGATCAGCGTCTCCACCGCATCCGCCGCACGGTCGACCTCGAAGGCCAGCTCCTTGCGCTCGGTGGACGAGAAATCCTTGAGGACGAAGTCCGCCACCTGCATCCGCCCCGGCGGCCGGCCGATCCCGAACCGCACCCGGCAGTAGTCCGGCCCCATCGCCTTCGTGATGGACTTCAGACCGTTGTGGCCGTTGTCACCACCACCGAGCTTCAGCCGCAACTGCCCGAAATCGATGTCCAGCTCGTCATGGACCGCGACGATCCGCTCCACCGGCACCTTGTAGAAGTCACGCAGCGCCGTCGTCGGACCACCCGACAGATTCATGAACGACATCGGCTTGGCGATCACCACCCGGCGGCTCCCCGGACCGGGCGGGCCGACCCGGCCCTCGACGACCTGCGCCCGCGCCTTGTGCGCCTTGAACTTGCCGCCCATCCGCTCGGCCAGCAGATCCGCGACCATGAAACCCACGTTGTGGCGGTTCCCCGCGTACTCAGGGCCGGGATTGCCGAGGCCCACGATCAGCCAGGGGCTGGAGTCGTCCGTCATGCGCATACCTCCTTCATACGCCAACCGCCGCCCCGCTCCGGCGAGGGAACGGGACGGCGGTCGGAAAGAAACCCGCGAGGGGCGTGGCTCAGGCCCTGGATCAGGCCTTGACGACCAGCAGGTCGACGTGCTCCAGGAAGCCCTTCAGCGGGTCGCGCTGAACCTGCTTGGGAACGACGACCTCGTTGCGGCCCTCGATGTCCAGGGACAGGACGACGCCCGGGGTCTTCAGGGCCATCATCAGGTCGTGGCCCGGCAGGGACACGTGAACCGGCTCGGCACCGTGGCCGTAGACGACGGCGGGAACCTGGTCGGCGCGACGGATACGGCGGGCGGCGCCCTTGCCGAAGTCGGTGCGGACGGTGGCGGCGAGCTTGACCTCGGCCATGGTGCACTCCTCGAGTAACAGCTGATGTGGACGGTCACCCGGCCCACGACAGGCCTGCTACGAAGAGCGCGTCGATAACGGACCGCCGCACATGAGTGCGGCCTCCCTCGCCGAGCAACTCCAGGAGTCTACCCGGCGGAGGAGGCCGCCCAGAAATCGATCAGCGATCGCTCACCGCGACTGCATGATCGTTACAGCACGAGCACTCAGCCCAGCTCGTCGAAGAGGCTCGTCACCGAACCGTCCTCGAAGACCTCACGCACGGCACGCGCGATCGTCGGCGCGATCGACAGCACCGTGATCTTGTCGAGCTCCAGCTCGTTCGGCGTCGGCAGGGTGTTCGTGAACACGAACTCGCTCACCTTGGAGTTCTTCAGCCGGTCCGCGGCCGGACCCGACAGCACACCGTGCGTCGCGGTCACGATGACGTCCTCGGCGCCGTGCGCGAACAGCGCGTCGGCGGCGGCGCAGATGGTGCCACCCGTGTCGATCATGTCGTCGACGAGCACGCACACGCGGCCCTTGACGTCACCGACGACCTCGTGGACGGTCACCTGGTTGGCGACGTCCTTGTCACGACGCTTGTGGACGATCGCCAGCGGCGCGCCCAGACGGTCGCACCAGCGGTCGGCGACACGCACACGACCGGCGTCCGGCGAGACCACCGTCAGCTTGTCGCGGTCGACCTTGGCACCCACGTAGTCCGCCAGGATCGGCAGCGCGAACAGGTGGTCCACCGGACCGTCGAAGAAGCCCTGGATCTGGTCGGTGTGGAGGTCCACCGTCAGCAGACGGTCGGCACCGGCCGTCTTCATCAGGTCCGCGATCAGACGGGCCGAGATGGGCTCACGACCGCGGTGCTTCTTGTCCTGACGGGCATAGCCGTAGAAGGGCAGGATCACGGTGATGCTGCGGGCCGACGCGCGCTTCAGCGCGTCGATCATGATCAGCTGCTCCATGACCCACTTGTTGATGGGAGCCGTGTGGCTCTGCATCAGGAAGCAGTCGGCACCACGGGCCGACTCCTGGAAGCGGACGTAGATCTCACCGTTGGCGAAGTCGAAGGCCTTGGTCGGGACCAGGCCGACGCCCAGCTGGTGCGCGACCTCCTCGGCAAGCTCGGGGTGGGCGCGGCCGGAGAAGAGCATCAGCTTCTTCTCGCCGGTCGTCTTGATCCCGGTCACAGCACAGTCTCCTTGGATGTCGCTTTGTGTGCGCTTATCACGGTACGCCCCGCGCGGCGTGCCGGTGTCACGGTCACTGCTCTTCGCCGGTGTCCCGCTGGACCGCGGAAGCGGCCTGCGCGGCCGCGCTCCCGGGACGCTTACGGGCCACCCAGCCCTCGATATTCCGCTGCTGGCCACGGGCGACGGCCAGCGAGCCCGGGGGCACATCCTTGGTGATGACCGAGCCGGCGGCGGTGTACGCGCCGTCCCCGATCGTGACCGGAGCCACAAACATGTTGTCCGATCCGGTCCGGCAGTGCGAGCCGATCGTGGTGTGGTGCTTGGCCACACCGTCGTAGTTCACAAAGACGCTCGCCGCGCCGATGTTGGTGTACTCGCCGATCGTCGCGTCGCCCACATACGACAGATGCGGGACCTTCGTCCCCTCGCCGATCTCGGCATTCTTCATCTCGACGTAGGCGCCGGCCTTGGACTTCCGGCCCAGCCTCGTCCCCGGCCGCAGATAGGCGTACGGGCCCACGAGCGCGCCCTCGCCGATGACGGCGGACTCCGCGACGGTGTTGTCCACGCGAGCGCCCGCGCCCACCGTGGTGTCCGTCAGCCGCGTGTTCGGGCCGACCTCGGCACCGGAGGCCAGATGGGTCGCGCCCAGCAGCTGGGTACCCGGCTGCACCAGCGAGTCCGGCTCGAAGGTCACCGTCACGTCGACCCAGGTGGAGGCCGGGTCCACGACCGTCACACCGCTCATCATCGCGACGTGCAGCAGCCGCTCGTTGAGCAGCTTGCGGGCCTCCGCGAGCTGGACGCGGTTGTTGATCCCCAGGATCTCCCGGTGGTCGCCCGCGACGGCGGCACCGACCCGGTGCCCGGCCTCGCGCAGGATCCCCAGGACGTCGGTCAGGTACTCCTCGCCCTGGCTGTTGTCCGTACGGACCTTGCCGAGCGCGTCGGTCAGCAGCTGGGCGTCGAACGCGAACACCCCGGAGTTGATCTCACGGATGGCGCGCTGCTCGTCGGTGGCGTCCTTGTGCTCGACGATCGCGGTCACGGCGCCGGTCGCCTCGTCCCGCACGATGCGGCCGTAGCCGGTCGAGTCCGGCACCTCGGCGCTGAGCACGGTCACGGCGTTGCCGTCGGCGGCGTGGGTGTCCGCGAGGCGCTTCAGGGTCTCACCGGTGAGCAGCGGGGTGTCGCCGCAGACGACGACGACGGTGCCGTCGAGGGCGATACCGCTGTTCGACAGCTCCTCCAGGCCCATGCGCACCGCGTGGCCGGTGCCGTTCTGCTCGTACTGGACGGCGGTACGGACCTCGGGGTCGATCTCGGCCAGGTGCGCGGAGACCTGCTCACGGGCGTGGCCGACGATGACGACGAGGTGCTCGGGGTCGAGCTCGCGGGAGGCGGCGACGACGTGCCCGACGAGGGAGCGGCCGCAGATCGCGTGGAGGACCTTGGGGGTCGTGGACTTCATGCGGGTGCCCTCACCCGCTGCGAGGACGACGACGGCTGCCGGGCGGTTGGCGCTCACGGGTGTGCCCTTCGGCTTCGAGGGGGGTGGACATCCGCAGGATACCGGGGCGTAAGAAGGTCGAAACGCGCGCGGGTCCTGACCTGGGAGGTCAGGACCCGAATTCAAGGCTCCCGGGGAAGGAATCGAACCCTCATTCAACGGACCAAAACCGTTTGTCCTGCCTTTAGACGACCCGGGATGGTTTGCGCACTATGTCCGATTCGCTTGATCGGCTGCGCGCGCAGGGAACACTATGCCGTACCACCGGCCTTCGATGCGACGGTACGGGTCGGCACTTCCGGCCATGCGAACGGTCGGGCGGGCGCGGGCCTGCATGTCCGTCTCCGGTCGAACCATGAGGTCGGCGTCCGCGCCCGGCCCGAGCGGAAGCATCGAATCCGCGATCGATTCAACAGTTCGGGCGAAACGTGCAGCTTTCGCCCCCGTTCGGATCCGCTCCATGCTGCCGCGCGTACGGGAAAACCGATGGCGCCCGCCCGTAGTCTGGGTGGTATGACCGCAACGGGGGCAATCGTGGAAGAGGGCGCGCGCGGCGCGCCTTCGGGGCCGTGGTGGTGGGCGCGGCGGCGGAGCATGGTGCTGGATGTGGCGCTGGCTCTGGTGTCGGCTCTGGAGTGTCTGCTGGAGGGTGTCTCCTTCGCGCACGAGGTGGGGATGCCCGGTGTGCTGGGCGGGCTCATAGGTGTGCCCGTGGGGGCCGCTCTGGTGGTGCGGCGGCGGTGGCCGGTCGCCGTGGTGTTGATCTCCATAGCGACGACGCCGGCGGAGATGGGTTTTCTCCTCGGCATCGTCGGTCTGTATTCGCTGGCGGCCTCCGAGGTGCCGCGGCGGATCATCGTGGTGCTGTCGGCGGCGTCGCTGCTGGGCACGCTGGTCGTGACGGTCGCCCGGTTCCATCAGGACATGGCTCAGGACGGTTACCACCCGGGCTCGTGGTCGATGCTCGCGATCTCCATGTTGCTGGCGCTGGGGCTGACCGCGCCCCCGGTGCTGATGGGGTTGTACGTGGGGGCCAGACGCCGGCTGGTGGAGAGTCTGCGGGAGCGGGCGGACGGTCTGGAGCGGGAGCTGTCGTTGCTGGCCGACCGGGCCGAGGAGCGGGCCGTGTGGGCCCGTAACGAGGAGCGGACGCGGATCGCGCGGGAGATGCACGACGTGGTGGCGCACCGGGTGTCCTTGATGGTGGTGCACGCGGCCGCGTTGCAGGCCGTGGCGCTGAAGGATCCGGAGAAGGCCTCGCGGAACGCGGGGCTGGTGGGTGACATGGGGCGGCAGGCGCTGACGGAGCTGCGGGAGATGCTGGGCGTGCTGCGGACGTCGCAGGTCGGGGCGTCGGTGGCCGAGCGGCCGGGGGAGGTGGAGCCGCAGCGGCTGGCGGAGGTGGCGGTGGCCGCCTCGGCGCGGGCGCGGGCGGCGGCTGGTGGGCCGGGTGCGCCAGTGGCCTCGGCGGTGCCGGGCGTTCCGGTGGCGGCTGTCGTGGACGGTGGTGGGCCGACGCTGGAGGGGCTGGAGGACCTGGTGGGTCAGTCCCGGGACGCGGGGATGGCCGTGGAGCTGTCCGTGGTGGGTGAGGAGCGTTCGTACGCGCCGGGTGTGGAGCGGACGGCCTACCGGGTGGTGCAGGAGGCTCTGACGAACGTCCACAAGCACGCTCCGGGTGCCAAGGCGGTCGTGCGGCTGGCCCACCGGGACGCGGAGGTGGCCTTGCAGGTGGAGAACGGTCCGTCCGACGGTGGCGGTACGGACGCGGGGCTGCCGAGTGGTGGCAACGGTCTGGTGGGTATGCGGGAGCGGGTGACGGCGCTGGGCGGGGTGTTCGTGTCGGGGCCGACGGACGCGGGGGGATTCCGGGTGTCGGCGGTCATTCCGGATGCGGTGGCGGCGTAGGTGGCCCTGGGTGGCCCTGGGCGTGTCCCGGGGCCACTGCGCCCCCGCGCGTGGAGCGTCGCGGATTGTTCAGTGCGGGGCGGCCGCCGAGAGGCGTGAGGGCCTGACGCCCGTCACGAGTGTTCCGATCGCGTGGTCCATGTCGGAACCGAGGTACCAGTCCCCGGTGTGGTCAAGGCTGTAGACGCGGCCGTGGGTGTCGATGGCGAGGAGGGCCTGGCCGTCGAGTTCCTGGCCGAGGGGGCAGACCTCGGTGCCGAGTGCGCGGCCGAGGTCGGCGACGGTGCGGGCGAGGTGGAGGCCGTGCAGGGGGTCGATGTGGAAGGGCGTGGGGGCGATGTGCCGGCCCGGCCCGGGGCCGACGATGTGCAGTCCGCCGAATTCGGCCCAGGCCTCGACGGCGGCGGGGAAGACGGTGTGCCGGTGTCCGGCGGGGGAGACGTGGGCGCGCAGTGCGTCGGCCCAGTTCTCGGCGGCTTTGATGTCCCAGCGGCCCGGTTGCCAGCCGGCTTCGCGCAGGGCGGCGTCGACGGCGACGGGGAAGCGGGTGGCGGCGGTGCGGTCGAATGCGCGCATGGCGGGGGGTCAGCTCCTGCCGTTGGTCGGGGCGGCGGGGTCGACGGCCCGTACGCCGAAGTGGGCCAGGAGTTCGGTGCAGGAGCGGCAGGGCGGGGCGTAGCAGCCGTGGCGGGGGTCGCCGTCCTCGCGGATGTGGCGGGCGGTCACCTTGGCCTGCTTGAGGGCGCGGCGTGCTTCGCCGTGGGTGAGGGGTTTGCGGGCGGCGCGTTTGCTGCGGCCGGCTTCGTGGGCGCTGAGGTAGCGGGTGAGGAGTACGGCTTCGGGGCAGCGGCCGGTGAAGCGTTCGCGGCGTTCGTGGGTGAGGGTGTCGAGGAAGTCCTGGACGAGGGGGTGGAGTCTGGGTGGTTGGTCGGATTTGGCCGCGGTGCAGGTGAGTGTCTCGCCGCGGACGGACAGGGCGGCGGCCACGGCGGGCAGGAAGCCGTCGCGGCGGTGCAGCAGGGCGGGCGGGCGCTCGGCGTCCTCGGTGGAGCTCCAGGTGAGCCGGGGGTCGCCCGGGGCGCTCGCGTCGGTGTGCCGTTCCTGAGTCGTGTGCATGGCGGTTCTTCCCTCCCGTGCAATCCCCCTGTTGCGGGGATCAGCCTGCCAAACGGGGCGGCGGGTGTGGAAGGCAGGTCGGTGTTGTACGGGTCTGGTGTGTCGAACGGTCACCGTGAGGTCACGAGTCGTCGCGGCCCGGTCGTCGGTGTGCGGGGTTCGTACGCATTCGCATACGGGTGCGGCCATGGGCGCGGGGCCGTTCTTGCGGCAGCGCATAGGCTGTCGGGCACGAGTGTTCCCGGCGTCCGCCGCGTGGCCGGGGTGTTCAGCAGTCCCGCAGGGGTTCGCAGGTCCTGTGGGAGAGACAGTTCAGCAGGGGGCTTCCGCCATGACGACAGGTCGGCTCGGGCAGCAGGCCGCGCCACCGAACGCGGCCTATGCCGGGCAGGTCGTGCACTTCCCGGATCCGGTGCGTCGCAGCCGTTATCCCAAGGGCGTGCGCGTCGACGACGACGGTTTCCCGGACTTCTCGCCCTATGCCCGGGCGGCCGCGGAGATCGCCGAGCCGCCGGAGGGTTTCGGCGTGGACGAGTTGCGGCTGACCGACTATGTGTCGGCCAATGCCGCGCAGCATGCCGAGGGGCATGAGCTATGGGCGAGTCTGTCGCCGGTGGCGACGCCGCACGGCTGGACCTGGCACCACGTCGTCGGGACCCGCCGGCTGGAGCTGGTGCCGGTGGAGGTCAAGGCGCTGTTGCGGCATCACGGTGGGCTGGCGACGGCCGCCGTCGACCAGGAGAAGCGGGGGACGCGTCCGCTTCAGGAGACCCGTCCGGTGCATTTCGCGCTGCCGAAGCGGGATCTGGCCGTGACGGAGGAGCAGGTGCAGGGCGTCGAGGAGGATCTCGGCTACCGGCTGCCCGGCGCGTACCGGGCGTTCCTGAAGGCGGCGGGTGGCTGTGCGCCGGTGGGTGCCGCGCTCGACGCGGAGCTGGGGCTCCTCATCGACCAGCCGTTCTTCACGGTGCGCGACGAGGCGGCCGTGAACGATCTGGTGTACGTCAACAAGTGTCTGCGCGATCACTTCGGCAAGGACCATCTGGGCGTCGCGTTCGTCCAGGGTGGTGTGCTGGCGGTGAAGGTCAAGGGCGAGGCGATCGGTTCGGTCTGGTTCTGTCCGTACGACGACGCGCGTGACCGTGACGGCTGGACGGTGCAGGACCGGGTGGAGCGGCTGCTGCTGCCCTGCGGTGAGGACTTCGACGCGTTCCTGTCGCGGCTGGCGGGTGGTCCGCCGGAGCTGGAGACGGTGGCGAACCTGATGGTGGACGGTGGCTTCGCGCACACCGTCCCGGTGGAGGGACGATCGGCGCAATGGTGACGTTCGCGCAGGCGCAGGAGCGTGCGGAGCGCTGGGTCAACGGCGATGTGCCGGCCTATCTCCAGCGGGAGGTGAAGGTCCGGGAGTTCGACCTGGGCTTCGTCTGCTGGGCGGAGGACCGCGAGGACGGCCCCCGGGGTGACGGGGGCCGGGTGCGGCTGGTCATCGCGCGGGACAGCGGTGAGACGACGTTGTGGCCCGCGCTGCCGGTGGGCGAGGTGATCCGGCGGTACGAGGAGGAGTACGGGACGGTGGAGGAGCAGCCGGCCGGGGGTACGGGGGACGCCGCGCCGCGGCGGCTCGACCTGGAGGCGACGTCGTTCCTGCTGAGTCCGCCGCAGTGGCTTCAGGACGCGGCGGACGCGATGGGGATTCCGGATCGGCGGTCGGGGTCGTCGTCGGCGTCGGTGTCGACGTCAGTGCCGGCGCGGCCGGAGGACGGGCCCGAGGCCGGGCCTCAGGCCGAGGCCGAGGTTGCGCCTGAGGCCGCACCCGAGCCTGAGCGGGTGCCCGAGCCCGTGCCTGCGCCCGCGCCCGCGCCCGTGCTGGTCAAGGAGCCGGCTTCCGAGCCGGCTGCGGCTCCGGTGGCGGCCGCCGAGCCGTGGGCGGGGGCGGACGTCCGCCCGGACGACGATGAGGACGACTTTTCCGTCGGCCTGCCCGCCACGGTCCTGGCCCCGGCCCTGTCGGGCTCGGACTTCGACGACACCCCGCCCCCGAGCACGCGCCCGGAGGCCAAGACCGAGCTCCTCCCGCAGGGCAGCGCCCTGCCGCGCACGGCGATCGCCCCGGCGATCGACGGCCCGGCCGCACCGGGGACGCCGCCGGTTCCGGGTGCCGCGCCGGGGATGCCGCCGGTTCCGGGTGCCGCGCCGGGTGCGCCGGGCGCCCCGGGCCGGGCCCCGGACGCGCAGGTGCCGGGCGTTCCGGGCCAGCCGGGGATGCCGCCGGTGCCGGGTGCGCAGGCGTCCGACGTCCCGCCGGTTCCGGGCGCGCCGGGCCGGCCGGACGCCCCGCCCGCCCCCGCGCCCGGTGTGCCGGGTGCCCCCGGTCAGCCGGGGATGCCGCCGGTTCCGGGCGCCCCGGGTCAGCCGGGGACGTCGCAGGCACCTGGTGCTCCGGGCGCTCCCGGTGCCTCCGGTCAGTCCGGCATGCCGCCGGTCCCTGGTGCTCCGGGTGCTCCCGGCGTCGATGCCGCTGGTGCCCCCCAGGGCCCCGGCGCCCCCGGTCAGCCTGGTGTTCCGTCGATCCCTGGTCAGGCCACAGGCGCGCAGGGGCCTGGTGCCCCGGGTCAGCCGGGCATGCCGCCGGTCCCCGGTGCTCCGGGTGCCCCGCAGGGCCCCGGTGCCGACCCCGCCCCCGCCCCGCAGGGGCCCGGCGGGGGTGCGCACGCCGCTGCCACGATGCTGGCGAGCCCCGGGGGGCCCGTGCCTCCCGCGCCGCCCGGTGTTCCCGGCGCGCCCGCGCGGCCCGGGGCCCCGCAGGGGCCCGGTGGGGTCGCCCACGCGGCGACCATGCTGGCGAGCCCGGGCACGCCCGGCATGCCCGGCGCTCCGGGCGCACCCGGTGCCCCCGCCGCGCCGCCGCAGGCGCCCCCGCAGGCGCCGCCCGGCGGCGGTGTGCACGCGGCCGCGACGATGCTCGCCGGGCCCGGCACCCCCGGCCTCCCCGGCGCGGCGCCCCAGCCGCCCCAGGCACCCGGCGTCCCGCAGGGAGCTCCGCAGCCGCCCCAGGCACCCGGCGTCCCGCAGCCCCCACAAGCTCCCGCTCCCGCCCCCGCCTACGGCTATCCGCAGGCCGCCCCCACCGGGCTGCCCACCGTCGGCCCGGGCTATATGGCCGTGCTCCGTTACCGGGCCCAGGACGGGTCCGAGCAGCAGATCATCCGGCGCAGCGCGCCGGGTACGCCGCATCCCGAGTGGCAGATCCTGCACGAGCTGCGGGCGATGAACGTGCCGCCGCAGCAGGTGCTGGAGCTGCACACGGAGCTGGAGTCCTGTGATCTGCCCGGTGGGTACTGCGCGCGGATGGTCCGTGAGACGTGGCCGCAGGTGCGGGTCAGTCACACCGCCCCGTACGGGCGTGAGCACGCCACCCGTCAGCAGGGCATGCGTCATCTCGTGGCGCACCAGGGTGAGCTGCACCAGGTCGCGGACGGTCCCGCGCGGCCCGCGCCGAATCCGGTGCCGTTGCCGCATCCGGGCCTGATCCAGCCGGCGCCGCCGGTCGGGCCGGATGTGATCGGGCGGGAGCTGGCGGAGGCGTTCGGTCCGCAGGGGGTGTTCCGGTTCGACCAGCGGGCGGTGTCCCGGCAGGGTGTGCCGGAGGTCGTCGCGCAGACGCTGGTCTGGGCGGGGCTGCCGGCCGACTTCGGGCCGTTCTTCTGGGCGCAGGCGCAGCCGGGCCGGCCCGTGCCGACGCTGGCGGAGCTCGCCGCCGAGCGCGGGGTGCGGCCGGCGGCGGACGCGGGTTCGTATCTGGTGATGGGCGGGGACTACGGCCGTCAGTTGTGTGTGCAGTACGGTACGGCGCACATCGTGGCGGTTCCCCTCGAGGCGGGGCCGGACGGCCACCCCGTGCCGCCGCAGTTCGTCAACACGAGCCTCCCTCAGTTCGTTCGCTCTTTGGCGCTGCTCGGGAAGATGTGGCGGTGGCGTTACGGGTTGACGCCGGAGCAGGCCGGGCGCTGGACCGTGGACTTTCAGGAGCAGCTGGCCGCGTTGGACCCGGCCGCTCTGTCCACGCCGGAGAAC
Source organism: Streptomyces sp. NPDC001678 (assembly GCF_042892945.1). Classification (NCBI taxonomy): domain Bacteria; kingdom Bacillati; phylum Actinomycetota; class Actinomycetes; order Kitasatosporales; family Streptomycetaceae; genus Streptomyces; species Streptomyces sp. NPDC001678. The sequence goes on from NZ_JBIAUP010000006.1 coordinate 407,316, forward strand.
TGGTGGGCCGTGCTGCTGGAGCAGATGTGGGACGGTCTCTTCTAGCGGCCGGGCCGGCGGTCGGTGAGGCGTGCCCGGACGGCGCGGTGCGCCCGGTCCCCGGATCGGGGCCGGGCGTCCGGTGTCGCGGAGTGTCGCGTCATGGGCACTTCGGTTGTACGGGAATGATGGACGCCGACCTGTCGCATACCGGATATCCGGATATAAGGGGCTACAAGGATGAGTTCACCGGTGTCTCCTGACGGTTTCGCTGTTGTACGAGGCCGTGGTTACCGGCCCGAGCAGGTCGACCGCACGGTGGGGGAGCTCGCCCGGCAGCGGGACTCCGCCTGGGAGCGGGCCGCTCGGCTGACGGTCCTGGCGCGGGAGATGGAGGACGAGGTGCGGCACCTCGCCCAGGTCGTCGCCAAGCTTCCGCCGCAGACGTACGAGACCCTCGGTCCGCGTGCCCAGGGTCTGGTGGCCACGGCCGAGCTGGAGGCGGCGGGGCTGCGCGAGCGTGCCGAGGCGGAGGCGACGGGGCTCGCCGAGGCGGCGGAGACCCATGCGCGTTCGGTGCGGGACTCGGCGCACGAGTACGCGGTGGCGGTGCGCGGCGAGGCGGAGGAGTGGGCGCGGCAGGCGCAGCTGGCGGCGCAGACCGTCGCGGACGATCTGCGGACCACGGTGCGTCAGGAGACGACGGAGCGGCGTGAGGAGTCGCTGGCCGCGTTGAAGGAGATGCGGCAGCGGACGGCCCACATCCTGGCCGAGCAGGAGAAGGAGCACGCGGAGCGCTGGGACGCGGCGGGGCGGGAGATCGCCGAGCGGGAGGCGGCGATGGACGCGCGGGTGGCGGCGCTGGAGGAGTACGCGCGGACGGCGCTGGGTGACGCGCGGCGCCGGTACGCGGACACGGAGGAGGCCGCGCGGCACGGCCAGGAGGACGCCGAGGCGCAGGCGGCGGCGGTGATCGCGCAGGCGCGGGTGCGCGAGGAGCGGATCGCGCGGGACACGGAGCGGGTGCTGCGCGAGCACGAGGAGCGGCGTGAGGAGCTCAAGTCGCACATGGCGCACGTCCGGCACAGCCTGGCGGCCCTGACGGGCAAGCCGGTGGCGGAGGACGTGGCGGCGAACGAGTAGCGGGCAGCGGACGGCCCCGCCCCCTGGTGGGGGGCGGGGCCGTTGTGCGCGTTACTTCTTGGCGGGTGTCGCCGAGGGCGTGGCCGAGGGTGTGGCTGAGGCCGTGGCAGAGGGCGTGGCCGGTGCCGGGCTCTGTGTCGCGGGGGCCGCGACGGTCAGTTCCAGGTCGAGGAACGCGCCGTCGGTGGTGGTCAGGTGCAGGATGTACGTTCCGGCGTGCTCGTCGGTGAACAGCTTCGGGAGGGTGACGTAGCCGTTCTCGTCCGTCTTGACGAGGGTGACCCGGCGCTGCGGGGTGTCGCCCCCGTCCAGGAAGTACGGGCCGGTGGTGGCGGGGGTCCTCTTGTCGCTCTCCAGGACGGTGACGGTGACCATCGCGCCCGCGGCGGCCTTGCCCTTGTCCTTGTCGGTGGCCTTGAGCTTGACCTGCTCCTTGAAGGAGCTCTTCGGAGCGGCCGTCAGGTCGCCCTTGCCGTCGCGCTCCAGGAGGGTGGCGCGTGGGGCGGGTGCGGCCTTGACGGTGCCGGCGAAGTCGGTCGTGATCTTGGCGCCGCCCTTGCCGTCGACCGTGGCGCGGACGGTGAAGTCGCCGGCGAGCCTGCCCGCGGTGAGCTTCGGGGCGACGGCCTTGCCGTCCTTGTCGACGGTGACGGTGGCGGTGCGGGTGCCGTCCTCGAAGCGGGCTTCGGTCCGCAGTCCGACGATCTCGAACGTGACGCGGGTGCCCGCCGGGGCGGCCTTTCCGTCGGCGGTCAGGGCGCGGACGGCCGGCTGCTCGGCGAAGGTCTCGCCCGCCGTGGCCGTCAGCTGCTCGTCGCCGACGCGGTCGAGGCGGGAGACGGCGGGCGGCTTGGGCTTGTCCGGGTTGTCGGGCTTGCTGGGGTTGTCGGGCTTGGGCTTGTCCGGGGTCGGCTTGTCCGGGGTCGAGGGCGTCGACGGCTTCGACGGCTTCGAGGGCGTGCCGGGCTTGGCGCTGCCCGTGCCGCCGTTGTTGCCGCCGTTGCCGCCGTTCCAGGGCAGTGACGGCGTGGGCTTCGGGCTGTTCCACGGCGGGGTCGGCCTGGGGGACGTGCCGGTGCCGGTGCCGGTGTCGGGCGTGGTGCCGACCTGGCCGCTCTGGTAGGTCCGCATCCAGGCGAGCACGGCGTTCACGTACTCGCGGGAGTTGTTGTAGCTGAGGATGGCCCGGTCGAGGTCGGCGGGGTCGCGCAGGTCCTTGTTGCCGGCGCAGAGGTAACGGGCGGTGCCCGCGGCCGCGTCGAAGATGTTGTTGGGGTCGGCCTTGCCGTCGCCGTTGCCGTCGACGCCGTAGCTCTCCCAGGTGGAGGGGATGAACTGGGTCGGTCCCACGGCCCGGTCGTACTGGGCGTCGCCGTCCCAGCGGCCGCCGTCGGTGTCCTTGATCTCCGCGAACTGGCCGCCCGTCAGCCGGGGTCCCAGGATCTGTCTCTCCGTCGTGCCGTCCGAGCGCAGCCCGTAGGAGGCCGCGTGCTCGGACTCCACCTTTCCGATGCCGGCGACGAGCTGCCAGGGGATGTGGCAGCTCGGGTAGCGCTCGGCGGCGAGCTTCTCGGCGTTCTTGTAGGCGGCGAGGGCGGTCACCGGGATGCCCGTGCTGCCGTCGGGGGTGTCACCGCGGCCGGCGGGGCTGCCGGGCTTGCCGGAGGCGCCGGGGCGCGGGACGAGGTCGGGGAGGGTGAGGTTGGGGACGCCGTGCGGCTTCCGCTGCGGATTGTCGGGCCCGGGGGACGGGTCGCCGCCGAACGCGCCGCTCGCGGGGCTGGCGCCCACCGCGGCGGTCGTGAGGCTGGCGACGAGCAGAGCAGTGCACAGTCCCTGGCGGGAGACGCTCGCAGCGCGGGTACGAAGTATCTTCACGGAGGCTGCTTCCTCGGGAGACCGGCGGCCGTGTGAAGGGGGTCGCCCGTCTCCCCCCTCGGCCATAGACCCGAACATTAATTCCCAGTGGCCGCAATTGTCTTGTCCGGGGACTGGCTTCACAGATTCTTCGCGGCCTCTTCTTCCCCGAGTGGCCTTCCGGAGTGGGCACTTCCGGGCTGTTGCGCGTTCGTCGCGCGGCCGGTGCGTAGTGGAGCTCGGGCCTCCGTCAGGGTCGGCCGTGCGAACCCCTAGGGGTACCGCCGTACGTTCTCCACCTTCCGGTTCGTACCGCAGGAGGAGGAGCGGGGCCCGGGCCGCCGCCTAGATTTCTATGGGCGGCCGGAGTGCGGGGGTGGGGTTGTCCCCACCCCCAAGACACGGACGAGCACCATCGTCGCGGGCTTCGCCGGCCCGCATCCTTGGAGCCGTTACAACGCCCTGAACCCGTTACAGCCCCCTGCCGGGGCTCCTCGGCATGAGCCCGTGACATCCGTGACACCCGTATATAGGAGAAGCGCACCGTGACAACCGCTGTATCGATTCCCACGGCCGGGGGCACCGGAGGTCAAGCGGCCGTCGCGGCGAGGGCCCGGCAGGTCGTCAAGGCGTACGGGTCCGGGGAGACCCGGGTCGTCGCCCTCGACCACGTGGACGTGGACATCGCCCGCGGCCAGTTCACGGCCATCATGGGCCCGTCGGGTTCCGGCAAGTCCACGCTGATGCACTGTCTGGCCGGGCTCGACACCGTCAGCTCGGGGCAGATATTCATCGACGACACCGAGCTCACGTCGCTGAAGGACAAGAAGCTCACGCGGCTGCGCCGGGACCGGATCGGCTTTATCTTCCAGGCGTTCAACCTGCTGCCGACGCTCAACGCCATCGAGAACATCACGCTCCCCATGGACATCGCCGGCCGCAAGCCCGACCAGGCGTGGCTGGACCGGGTCGTCGACACCGTCGGTCTGTCCGGGCGGCTCAAGCACCGTCCGAACCAGCTCTCCGGTGGTCAGCAGCAGCGCGTCGCCGTGGCCCGCGCCCTCGCCGCCCGGCCCGAGATCATCTTCGGTGACGAGCCCACCGGCAACCTCGACTCCCGCTCCGGCGCCGAGGTCCTCGGCTTCCTCCGCCGCTCGGTGGACGAACTGGGGCAGACCATCGTCATGGTGACGCACGACGCCGTCGCCGCCTCCTACGCGGACCGCGTGCTCTACCTCGCCGACGGGCGCATCGTCGACGAGATGTACGCCCCGACGGCGGATGCCGTCTTCGAGCGCATGAAGCGGTTCGACGCCCGTGGGCGGGTGTCGTGACCGTCCTCAAGACCTCCCTGCGCAACGTACTCGCGCACAAGGGACGGATGGCGCTCTCCGCCGTCGCCGTCCTGCTGTCGGTGGCGTTCGTGTGCGGCACGCTCGTCTTCACCGACACCATGAACGCCACGTTCGACAAGCTCTTCGCCTCCACCGCCGCCGACGTCAGCGTCTCCCCGAAGAAGGCCGACGACGCCCAGGAGACCGGCCGCCCGGAGACCGTCCCCGCGTCCCTGGCGCCCCGCCTCGCCGGGGTGGCCGGCGTCGGCAAGGTCGAGCCGCACGCCACCAGTAAGCAGCTCACCGCGGCCGACGCGAAGAACAAGAGCATCAGCCCGGAGTCCGGCGCCCCCACCGTCGGCACCAACTGGGACGAGAGCCAGAAGAAGTCCGTCGAGATCACCAGCGGCCACGAGCCGCACGGCCCCGGCGAGACCGTCCTGGACGCCGACACCGCCACCAAGCACGGCCTGAAGACGGGCGACAAGCTCCGGGTCATGGCGGCGCCGGGCGACTTCTCCGTGACGATCGTCGGCATCGCCACGTACAAGACGACCAACCCGGGCGCGGCCGTCCTCTACTTCGACACCCCCACCGCGCAGACCCGGCTGCTCGGCGGCGCCGGTGCCTACAGCGGCTACGGGCTGACCGCCGCCCCCGGCGTCACCCACGAGCAGCTGAAGAAGAACGTCACCGCCGCCCTCGGCGCGGACGGCGCCCACTACGCGATCCAGACCGCGGCCGAGACCAAGGCCGAGAACAAGAAGGACATCGGCTCCGTCCTCGACGTCATGAAGTACGCGCTGCTGGGCTTCGCCGGCATCGCCGTCCTCGTGGGCATCTTCCTCATCGTCAACACCTTCTCCATGCTCGTCGCCCAGCGCACCCGCGAGATCGGCCTGATGCGGGCCATCGGGGCCGGCCGCTCGCAGGTCCTGCGGTCCGTGCTGGCGGAGGCGGTCCTCCTCGGCGTCGTCGGCTCGGTACTGGGCATCGGCGGCGGCATCGCCCTGGCCGTGGGGCTGATGGAGCTCATGGGCTCCATGGGCATGAACCTCGACACCTCCGAACTCACCGTCAAGGCCACCACGCCCGTCGTGGGCCTGCTCCTCGGCGTCGTCGTCACCGTGCTGGCCGCCTTCCTGCCCGCCCGGCGGGCCGGGAAGATCTCCCCGATCGCCGCCCTGCGCGACGCGGGCACCCCCGCCGACGGCAAGGCCGGCCGGATCCGGGCCGTCATCGGCCTGACCGTCTCGGCCGCCGGCGGCGCCGCGCTGCTGGCCGCCGCGAACGCGGGCGACCCCTCGGCCGGCTCGGGCCTGCTGGGCCTGGGCGTCCTGCTCACCCTCGTCGGCTTCGTGGTCGTCGGCCCGCTGCTGGCCGGCTTCGTGGTCCGCGTCCTCGCCGCCGTCGTCCTGCGGGTCTTCGGCCCCGTCGGCCGGCTCGCCGAACGCAACGCCCTGCGCAACCCGCGCCGTACGGGCGCCACGGCCTCCGCCCTGATGATCGGCCTCGCGCTGGTGGCCGCCCTGTCGGTGGTCGGCTCCTCCATGGTCGCCTCGGCCACGGACCAGCTCGACAAGTCCGTCGGCGCGGACTTCATCGTCCAGAACGACAGCGGGCCGCTCACCCCGGCCCAGAGCAAGGCCGTCCGTCAGGCCGGCGGCATCGCCCACTTCACGACGATCACCACGGTCAAGGCCCGGATCGCCCTCCCCGACGGCACGTCCGCCACCGAAGGTTTGAACGCCTCCGAGGCCACCTACGGCGAGGACCTCCGCACGGAGACCGTCCAGGGCACCTTCGCGGACGCCTGGGGCAAGGACGCCATGACCGTCCCCGAGGGCTTCGCCAAGGACCACAAGATCAAGCTCGGTGACCGGCTGACCGTCACGATGACCGGCGGCCGCGAGGCCCGGCTCCAGGTCAAGGCCATCACCTCCGACGACACCAGCATCAACAAGGGCGGGATGTTCATCGGCATCGACACCGCCCGCCAGTACCTGCCGGCGGACCGGATGCCGCTGGACATGCTGATCCTCGCCAAGGCCGCCGACGGCCACACCAAGGAGGCCGCCGCCTCCCTCAAGGCCGCCGTCGCCGACTACCCGCAGATCAAGGTCCGCGACCAGGCCGACTACAAGAAGCTCATCCAGGACCAGGTCGGCCAGCTGCTCAACATGATCTACGGCCTGCTGGCCCTCGCGATCATCGTGGCCGTCCTGGGCGTCGTGAACACCCTCGCCCTGTCGGTCGTCGAACGCACCCGCGAGATCGGCCTGCTGCGCGCCATCGGCTTCTCCCGCCGCCAGCTGCGCCGCATGATCCGCCTGGAGTCGGTGGTCATCGCCCTCTTCGGCGCGCTGCTCGGCCTGGGCCTGGGCATGGCCTGGGGCACCACGTCCCAGCGACTGCTGGCCACGCAGGGGCTGGGCGTGCTGGACATCCCCTGGCCGACGATCACCACGGTCTTCCTCGGCTCGGCGGTGGTGGGGCTCCTCGCCGCGCTGATCCCGGCGTTCCGGGCGGGCCGGATGAACGTCCTGCGGGCGATCGCGACGGATTAGCCCGGCCGCCCCCGCGGGGGAACGACGGCCCGGACGCGCCACGGGGGTGCGGGTCCGGGCCGTTCGCCGTCCCGGCGGGGGGCCGGCTGGTTCGGCACCCCCGGGCCGATCGCCGCCGCGACGGCGAGCACCCCCCCCGGGAGTCCGGCGGTGCCGAACCGGCCACCGCCCCGCGCAGCGGCACGGCGGCTGTCACCGCCCCGTCGTAGGCTGGAACCCCCGGCCCGGCCCCCACAGCCCGCGTCGGGCTAGTCGCGTTGTCCACCCCCGGGACGGGATGCACTTCATGAGCCTGCACGGTCTGCTCGACGCCGTCGTCAACGATCCGGCGCTCGCCGAAGCGGTGAAGGCCGCGGGCGACGGCAACCGGCCGCACGTCGACCTGGTCGGCCCGCCCGCCGCGCGTCCCTTCGCGATCGCCGCGCTCGCCCGGGACGCGGGACGGCCCGTGCTCGCCGTGACCGCCACCGGCCGGGAGGCCGAGGACCTGGCGGCGGCGCTGCGCTCGCTCCTCCCGGAGGACGCCGTCGTCGAGTACCCCGCGTGGGAGACGCTGCCGCACGAGCGGCTGTCCCCGCGCTCGGACACCGTCGGCCGCCGCCTCGCCGTGCTGCGCCGCCTCGCGCACCCGAGCAAGGACGACCCGGCCGCGGGGCCCGTCAGCGTCGTCGTGGCGCCCATCCGCTCCGTACTCCAGCCGCAGGTCAAGGGTCTCGGCGACCTGGAGCCGGTCGCCCTGCGCACGGGCCGCAGCGCCGACCTCGAAGAGGTCGTGGGCGCCCTCGCCGCCGCCGCGTACTCCCGCGTCGAACTGGTCGAGAAGCGCGGCGAGTTCGCCGTCCGCGGCGGCATCCTCGATGTGTTCCCGCCGACCGAGGAGCACCCGCTCCGCGTCGAGTTCTGGGGCGACGACATCGAGGAGATCCGCTACTTCAAGGTCGCCGACCAGCGCTCCCTGGAGGTCTCCGAGCACGGCCTGTGGGCCCCGCCCTGCCGTGAGCTGCTGCTGACCGACCAGGTCCGGACGCGGGCCGCGGCCCTCGCCGAGGAACACCCCGAGCTCGGCGAGCTCCTCGGGAAGATCGCCGAGGGGATCGCGGTCGAGGGCATGGAGTCCCTCGCGCCCGTCCTCGTCGACGACATGGAGCTGCTCCTGGACGTGCTGCCGGCCCGCGCGATGGCCGTGGTCTGCGACCCCGAGCGGGTCCGGACGCGCGCCGCCGACCTGGTCGCCACCTCCCAGGAGTTCCTCCAGGCGTCCTGGGCCGCCACCGCCGGCGGCGGCGAGGCCCCCATCGATGTGAACGCCGCGTCCCTGTGGAGCATCGCCGACGTCCGCGACCGGGCCCGTGAGCTCGGCATCATGTGGTGGTCGGTCACGCCGTTCGCCTCCGGCGACATCGAGCACAGCGCCGCCACGGACGAGGAGCTGAACGGCGGGGACACCCTCAAGCTCGGCATGCACGCCCCCGAGACCTACCGCGGCGACACCGCCCGCGCCCTGGCCGACACCAAGGGCTGGGTCGCCGACGGCTGGCGCACGGTCTTCCTCACCGAGGGCCACGGCCCCGCCGCCCGTACGGCCGAGGTGCTGGCGGGCGAGGGCATCCCCGCCCGCCTCGACGCGGACCTGCCGGGCCTGACGCCCGCCCTCGTCCACGTCTCCTGCGCGAGCCTCGACAACGGCTTCGTCGACCCCGCCCTCAAGATCGCGGTGCTCACCGAGGCCGACCTCACCGGCCAGAAGTCCGCCAGCAAGGACCTGGGCCGGATGCCGGTCCGCCGCCGCAAGACCATCGACCCGCTGACCCTCCAGGCCGGCGACTACATCGTCCACGAGCAGCACGGCGTCGGCCGCTACCTGGAGATGGTCCAGCGCACCGTCCAGGGCGCCACCCGCGAGTACCTGCTCGTCGAGTACGCCCCCGCCAAGCGCGGCCAGCCCGGCGACCGCCTCTACATCCCCACCGACCAGCTGGAGCAGGTCACCAAGTACGTCGGCGGCGAGGCCCCCACCCTCCACCGGCTGGGCGGCGCCGACTGGACGAAGACCAAGGCGCGCGCCAAGAAGGCCGTCAAGGAGATCGCCGCCGACCTGATCAAGCTCTACTCGGCCCGGATGGCCGCCCCCGGCCACTCCTTCGCACCGGACACCCCCTGGCAGCGCGAGCTGGAGGACGCCTTCCCCTACGCGGAGACGCCCGACCAGCTCACCACCATCGCCGAGGTCAAGGAGGACATGGAGAAGACCGTCCCCATGGACCGCCTGGTCTGCGGCGACGTCGGCTACGGCAAGACCGAGATCGCGGTCCGCGCGGCCTTCAAGGCCGTCCAGGACGGCAAGCAGGTGGCCGTGCTGGTGCCCACCACGCTGCTGGTGCAGCAGCACTTCGGCACGTTCTCCGAGCGCTACTCCCAGTTCCCCGTATCCGTGAAGGCGCTGTCCCGCTTCCAGTCGGACACCGAGGCGAAGGCCGTGCTGGAGGGCCTGCGCGAGGGCTCCGTCGACGTCGTCATCGGCACCCACCGCCTCTTCTCCTCCGAGACGAAGTTCAAGGACCTGGGCCTGGTCATCGTCGACGAGGAGCAGCGCTTCGGCGTCGAGCACAAGGAGCAGCTGAAGAAGCTGCGCGCCAACGTCGACGTGCTGACGATGTCCGCCACGCCCATCCCGCGCACCCTGGAGATGGCGGTCACGGGCATCCGCGAGATGTCCACGATCACCACCCCGCCGGAGGAGCGGCACCCGGTGCTGACCTTCGTGGGGCCGTACGACCAGAAGCAGATCGGCGCCGCGATCCGCCGCGAGCTGCTCCGCGAGGGCCAGGTCTTCTACATCCACAACCGGGTGGAGTCCATCGACCGGGCCGCCGCACGGCTGCGCGAGATCGTGCCGGAGGCGCGGATCGCCACGGCGCACGGCCAGATGTCGGAGTCGGCGCTGGAGCAGGTCGTCGTCGACTTCTGGGAGAAGAAGTTCGACGTGCTGGTCTCGACGACGATCGTCGAGTCGGGCATCGACATCTCCAACGCCAACACCCTCATCGTCGAGCGCGGCGACAACTTCGGCCTGTCGCAGCTCCACCAGCTGCGCGGCCGGGTGGGCCGCAGCCGTGAGCGCGGCTACGCCTACTTCCTCTACCCGCCGGAGAAGCCGCTCACCGAGACCGCGCACGAGCGGCTGGCCACCATCGCCCAGCACACGGAGATGGGCGCGGGCATGTACGTCGCCATGAAGGACCTGGAGATCCGCGGCGCGGGCAATCTCCTCGGCGGCGAGCAGTCCGGCCATATCGCGGGCGTCGGCTTCGACCTCTACATCCGGATGGTCGGCGAGGCCGTGGCCGACTACCGGGCGTCCGTGGAGGGCGGCGAGGAGGAGCCGGAGGCGCCGCTCGAGGTGAAGATCGAGCTGCCCGTCGACGCGCACGTCCCCCACGACTACGCACCGGGCGAGCGGCTGCGCCTCCAGGCCTACCGGGCCATCGCCTCGGCCAACTCCGAGGAGGACATCAAGGCCGTCCGCGAGGAGCTCACCGACCGCTACGGCAAGCTGCCGGAGCCCGTGGAGAACCTGCTGCTGGTCGCCGGGCTGCGGATGCTCGCCCGTGCCTGCGGGGTCTCCGACATCACCCTCCAGGGCTCCAATGTGCGCTTCGGCCCGGTGGAGCTGCGCGAGTCCCAGGAGCTGAGGCTCAAGCGGCTCCACCCGCGCACGGTCATGAAGCCCGCCACCCAGCAGATCCTGGTGCCCCGCCCGGCGACCCGCCCCATCGGCGGCAAGCCGCTGGTCGGCCGCGAGCTCCTCGCGTGGACCGGCGAGTTCCTCACGACGATCCTGGGCTAGCGCCCCGAAGGGGCGCGGGGCAGTGTCGATATGCGGCTACCGCCGCGTGGGCGCGCCCAGCCACGACGCACCCGCGGACGACGTACCGGACTTCCGGCGGGGCGCGGGCGCCCCGCCGCCGGGGCCGGGCCCCGGCCTACCCGACGTGCCGCAGCACCGCGTAGCCACTCTCCGTGCCGAGCACGGTGAACACGGCCCCCGGGTGGCGGTGTCGCGCGTCCTCGACGAGGTCCTGCGCGGTCCTGCCGTCGGTGACGCGCAGCGCGATGTAGTCGGGGACGATGCCGCGGGTGTCGCCTATCCAGAAGACCCGGCAGCGGTGGACGAGCCGGCTTATGGGGGTGATGTCGGCCTCGACGGTGGCGTTGTCGGGGATCCGGTCGAAGAGGCGTTCCGCGGCCTTGACGCCCTCGGGTATCCGGTAGGTGTCCGGCACGGTCAGGGAGTACAGCGGCAGGGAGGCGCAGAGCGCGAGGGCCGCCGCGAGGACGGCGGCGGGCAGCTGGTGGGCGTAGCGGCGCAGCCATCGGCGGCCGGCGCCGCGCGTCGTGGTGAGCGCGTCGGTGAGGGCGATGAAGACGATGGGCATCAGGACGGCGCTGTAGTGCCAGTCGGTGCCCCAGTAGTGGTCGTCGTGGGAGGCGAACCGCCAGCCCAGGGTGGGCAGGGCGACGAGCAGCACCGGTGAGCGCAGGGCCAGTAGTCCGGTGGTGGGCAGCAGGATCCACAGCAGGGTGCGGACGGCGGTGTCGAGGGGAATCGTGGGCGCGGGGCCGCCGTCGCCGCTGAGCTTGTTCCAGTAGTCGTACGAGCCGCTGTTGTTGAAGCCGGGGATGATCACGCCGAGGGCGAGCGCGGTGGCCGCCAGTCCGAAGGCGACCAGCCCGGAGGCCAGGGCCGTGGCCTTGGGGTCGCGGCCCGTGCCGCGCAGCCGGAGCAGGATCACCGCGCCGATGGTCGCGGCCGTGACCCCGAGGTCCTCCTTGACCAGGGCGAGCGGCGCCGCCCAGAGCACCGCGGCCGTCCACCGCCGGCGGACCAGCGCCTCCAGGGAGAAGGCCAGCAGCGGCATGGCGAAGGCGATCTCGTGGAAGTCGAACTCGACCGCGCGCTGGATTCCCCAGGACAGCCCGTAGGCGATGCCGATCGCGAGTCCCCGGCCGCGGCCGAGGAGGTGGGCGGCGAGCCGGGTGACCGGCACGGCCGACAGCGCGAACAGCGCGGCCTGCACCACGAGGAGGGTGACGGGGGTGGGGAACACCCGGTAGAGGGGGGCGATCAGCGCGGTGACGGGGCTGAAGTGGTCGCCGAGGATATTGGTGCCGGGGCCCTTGAGGTCGGCTATGGGCGCCCGCAGATGGGCGTAGGCCCGTATCGCCTGCTCGAAGATGCCCAGGTCCCAGGACATGGTGAGCATCCGCAGGTGACGGCTGACGGACAGGGTGGTGTAGAGGACGAACAGGGCGGCGCCCACCCAGTACGGGTCCAGTCCCGGTGCGCGCAGCCGGGCGGACGGGGGGCGGCCGGCGGGTGTGGCCTCGGCCGGGCTGTGGCCTGCTGCCGACACGTCGGCGGTGGCCGAGTCCATGGGCGGTCCTCTCTTCATGTCGGCTTCCGGGGCTTCGCACCCCTTGGCCGACTTCAGCCGGTTTTCTTCCAGTCCGTGCATCCGCTGGTCTTGAAGTATGCGTCCTCGGTGGTGAGCGTCACGATGCCGTTGCCCGTCACGTTCTCGTTCGCGATCACGGAGTCGCCGCTGTGGAGCGCGTCCTTGTCGCGCTCCCAGTAGCACCCTTCTTTGTTGCCCTGGGAGGTGTAGGTGCCCGGGGCTATGTCGAGGCCGACGCGGTACATGCCGTTTCCGCGGGCCTCGGTCGCGGGCGTGGTGCCCGCGCCCTTGGCGTCCGTGACCAGGTTCCAGCCCTTGCAGCCGCTGCTCTTGAAGATCTTGTCGCTCGCGGCGATCGTCACGTAGCTGGTGCCGACGGCGTTGTCGTTGGCCAGGATCGAGTCGGCCTCGCCCTTGGAGTCCTTGTCGCGCTCCCAGTAGCACCCCTCCTTGTTCCCCGCGGAGCGGTAGGTGCCGGGCTTGATGTCCGAGCCGACCTGGAAGGTGCCGTTGCCGGAGGCGTCGGCCTTCTTCCCCTTCTTCTCCCCGCCCTCCGCGCCGGAGCTCTTGCCGGAGGACTGCCCGGAGGCCGTGCCGGCGTCCCCTCCGCTGCCGCCGGACAGGGCTCCGCCGATGGCGATCACGGCGACGAGGGCGCCCGCGCCGGTGAGGACCTTGTGCCGCGCGAACCAGTTGCGCTGCTTCTGATGGGCGTGCTGAGACATGGGGACACCTTTCGGCGAGATCTTCGTGAACCGATGAGTCAATGACAGCATGGGCTGTTAACCGAGTCAACCAGGTTCACGTGATCGAGTGAGTTCACGCTTGTGAAGGGGTGTGTTCGGGCCTCGCGGGTATGCTCGGAAACACAGCGATCGACGCGAGTGCGTGGGAGGGGAACCGGGTGCCGGACAGCGCAGCAGAGGTGACAGCCGCCGGAATCGCCCGGTTGGCCGGGGTGGGCCGCGCGGCGGTGAGCAACTGGCGTCGGCGCCACACCGACTTCCCCCAGCCCGTCGGCGGCACCGAGACCAGCCCCACCTTCGACCTGGGCGACGTCGAGCAGTGGCTGCGCCACCAGGGCAAACTGGCCGAGGTGCCGCTGCAGGAGCGTGTCTGGCAGCAGGTCGTGAGCCACCCCCTCGGCGCCCTGGTCGCCCTGCGGCACGCGGGCGCCGCGCTCCTGCTCCTGCGCGAGCGGCCCACGACCTGGCTGGAGCTGGCGGCCCTCGGCGATCTGAAGCTCTCCGAGGAACTTCCCGCCGCCCTGGACGCCGTGCTCGGCGCCCGCCTCGGCGAGGGCCACCCCGTCCCGCTCCCCACCGCCGCCGAGCTCGCCGTCTCCGCCGCCCTCGTACGCGGCGCCGCCGACCTGGCCGCCGGGCGGAGCGCCCCCCAGGCCTTCGAGTTCCTCCTCGGCCGCCACCTCGACGCCAACCCCCGGCAGTACACCCTCACCCCCCAGGGCCCGGCCGAGCTCATGGCCGCCCTCGCCGGCGGCCTCCACGACCGCCGGCGACCCCGCACCGTCCTCGACCCCGCCTGCGGCACCGGCGGCCTGCTGCGCGCCGCCGCGCCCACCGGGCAGCCGGCCGCGCCCGCCGTCCTCGGCCAGGAGGCCGACCCGGACCTCGCCGCCGTCACCGCGCTCCGGCTCGCCCTCCACACCGACGCCCAGGTCCGGGTGCGCGCGGGCGACAGCCTCCGTGCCGACGCCTTCGGCACGGAGGCCGCCGACGCGGTGCTGTGCCACCCGCCGTTCAACGAGCGCAACTGGGGCCATGAGGAGCTGGCCTACGACCCGCGCTGGGAGTACGGCTTCCCCGCCCGCACCGAATCCGAGCTCGCCTGGGTCCAGCACGCCCTCGCCCGGCTGCGCGACGGCGGCACGGCCGTCCTCCTGATGCCCCCGGCGGCCGCCTCCCGCCGCTCCGGCCGCCGCATCCGGGCCGATCTGCTGCGCCGCGGCGCCCTGCGCGCCGTGATCGCCCTGCCCGCCGGAGCCGCCCCGCCCTACGGCATCCCCCTCCATCTGTGGGTGCTGCGCCGCCCGGCCGCCCATGCCTCGCCCGCCCCGCAGGTGCTGCTCGTCGACACCGCCGGGCTCGCCCCGGCCGGCCGGGAGAAGCTGCCCTGGCAGGCCGTGCACACCGCCGTCGTCGACGCCTGGGAGGACTTCGACCGGCACGGCGCGGTCGAGGAACGGCCGGGACAGCACCGCTCGCTGCCCGTCATCGACCTTCTCGACGACGACGTCGACCTGGCCCCCGCCCGCCACCTGCCGCCGCCCCCCGCCGCGGGCGACGCCGAAGGCCTCGCCGGGATCCATGAACGCCTCACCCTCGCCCTCCGGCGCACGGGCGAGCTCTCGCCCACGCCGCCCGCCGAGCCCGCCGGGTCCCTGCGCTGGCCCACCACCAGCGTCGGCGAACTCGCCAGGACCGGCGCCCTGGTGCTGCGCGCGGGCGGCCCCGGCGCCTCCCCGGACGGGGCCACCACCCCCGTCCTCACCGACTACGACGTCAAGGCCGGGAGCCCGCCCACCGGCACGCTCCCCGAGGGCCCGGCCGAGGAGCCCGTCCTCGTCGAGGCCGGCGATGTCGTCGTGCCCGTCGTCGGCGACGTCACCGTGGCCCGCGTCGTGGACGAGGCCACCGCCGCCGCCGCGCTCGGCCGGGGCCTGTTCCTGCTGCGGCCCGACCCGACGGCGCTGGATCCCTGGTTCCTCGCCGGCTTCCTGCGTGGCACCGCCAACCAGCGCCAGGCCAGCAGCTATGCCTCCACCGCCACCCGGCTCGACGTCCGCCGTCTCCAGGTGCCCCGGCTGCCCCTGGCCGACCAGCGCCGTTACGGAGCCCGCTTCCGGGAGCTCGCCGCCTTCGAAGAGGCGCTGCGGGAGACGGAACGCCTGGCGGCCCAGCTGGTCCAGGGGTTGTACGACGGACTGACCGACGGCTCCGTGCGCCCGGACTGAGCCGCCCGGAAGGCCGGTGACGCCACCGCGCGGCCGGCCTCCTTGTCCGGAATGGCTTGCTCCGGGCGGGAGATGTGCTCTTGAGTGATCTGTTGCACCGTCTGATCCGTACAACCCGGGCGATGTTGGACGGGGCGGCGGTTAGGCTCAAGAGGACAACCGCACCCCAGGAGCAGCAATGAACGCCCCAGGCCACGCCCTGCCGAAGCGTCGCCCACCCGGCAGGGCGAAGGCGATCGCGATCCGCGTGTTCGTCTGCGTCGTCGCCTGGGGCTCGATCGGCGTGTGCTCCTGGGCGCCGCTGCTGCGCCTGGCGATGGTGCGCCGGCAGCGACGCGACTGGGCCGCCTTCTGGGTCGTGCTCCTGCTGTGCCTGTGCTGCCTGGTCACCATCGAGGACCACTTCGCCGGCACCCTCCTGAACAAGGTCGGCGGCTACACCCTCCTGGCGTTGATCTTCCTCGTCGTGCCCTACTACCTCTGGAACGAGATCCAGCACTACCGCGACCTCGACCGGCAGCCGCCCGTGGCCCCGGCCTTCCCGCCCACGACGGCCCCGTACCCGCCCACGACGGCCCCGTTCCCGGCCACCGTCCCCGTGCCGGCCGCGGGCCCCTTCGGCGTCCCGCCGCGTCCCGCGCCGCGCCCCGATCCCTTCGCGGAATTCGCGGAAGGCGCCCGCAGGACGCCGCCCCCGGCCGGTCCGCAGCGACCGGCGTCACCCCGGATCGACGAGGTCCGGGCCGAACTCGACGAGCTCAGCGCGCTCCTCCGCGAGGAGCCCCGCGACCGTAAGGAGCACGGGCAGTGAACGGACGCCTCATCGCCGACCGCTACGAGCTGGCCACCGTCATCGGCCAGGGCGGCATGGGCCAGGTGTGGACCGCGTACGACCGGCGGCTCGACCGGCGCGTGGCCGTGAAGCTGCTGCGCCCCGACCGGATGGCCGGCACCGACAGCGCCGCCGACGAGCTGCGCCGCCGCTTCGTCCGCGAGTGCCGGGTCACCGCCCAGGTCGACCACCGCGGCCTGGTGACCGTCCACGACGCCGGCCAGGACTGCGACGACCTCTATCTCGTCATGCAGTACGTCGAGGGCGCCGACCTCGCCGACCACCTCGCCGAGCACGACCCCTACCCCTGGCCCTGGGCGGTCTCCATAGCGGCCCAGCTGTGTTCCGTGCTCTCCGCCGTGCACGCGGTCCCGATCATCCATCGCGACCTCAAGCCGCGGAACGTGATGGTCCGTCCCGACGGCTCCCTCCTCGTCCTCGACCTCGGTGTCGCCGCCGTCCTCGACACCGACACCACCCGGCTGACCCGCACCGGTTCCCCCATCGGCAGCCCCGCCTACATGGCGCCCGAGCAGGCCATGGGCGGCGCGGTCGGCCCGTACACCGACCTCTACGCCCTGGGCGTGCTGCTCCACGAACTGCTCAGCGGAGATGTGCCCTTCGCCGGGTCCACGGCGCTCGGCGTGCTCCACCGCCACCTCTACGAGCCACCCGTCCCCGTCCGCCGGATCCGCCCCGAGGTGCCCCAGGCCCTGGAGGACCTGGTGCTGCGCCTGCTCGCCAAGGACCCCCAGCACCGCCCCGCCGACGCCCAGGATGTCTACGAGGCCCTCGTCCCCCTGCTCCCCAGGCCCGGCGTCCCGGCCGGCCGCCTCGGCCCGATGAACCCGACCCGCCCCTTCCTGCTCCCGCACGCCCCCTGGCCCGACCGTCCCGCGGCCGTCCCGCCGCCCCCGGCCACCTGCCTGGTGGGCCCGCCGCCCAGCCGCCCGGACGTCGCCGCGGCCGTCGAGGAGGTCAAGCGCCTGCTCGACCAGGGCGGCATCACCCAGGCCGTGGACCTCCTCGGCTCGATCCTCCCGGCCGCCGCCGCCCAGCACGGCGAGCACTCCACCGTCGTCCGCACCCTCCGCAAGCAGTACGCGGCCACGCTGATGGACGACGGCCAGTACCGGCGAGCCCTGCCCGAACTGCGCCGCCTCGCCGAGGAGTACGCCGCCGACCCGGGCCCGTACGCGGCCCGCCAGGCGCTCCGCTGCCGTTACGACGCGGCCCAGTGCCTGGAGCAGCTCGGCGAGGCCGTCGCCGCGCTCGGCGAGTACCGCGTCCTCCTGCCGTACCTGGAGAGCCACCCCGACGAGACCGCCACCGCCTTCGACGTCCGGCGCCGCATGGGTCATCTGCTGCTGTCCCTCGGCGACCGGCAGGCGGCCCACGACACCCTCGTCGCCCTGCTCCACGACGCCGAGCTCCTGCACGGACCGCACCACCAGCTGCCCGCCGAGATCCGGCACACCCTCCAGTGGCTCGGCCAGGTGCACGCCTGACGCCACTCTCCCGGGAGTCCCCCGGGGCGTTCGCGCATCCCGGCGGACCGCGAATCGTTGGCCGAATCAGTGGCTTGGGCCACGCGGACTGCCTACCATCGATCAACGCCAGGCCGATGGACCGCACGTCGCGGGGCGCCGCCCCGCCCTACGCCCCTGCCCACGCATGCCGCACGATCTCCGTTGCCGGGAGGCTTCATGATCCGCCGCAGGACAGCGCTCTCCGTCTCCGCCGCCGGGCTGCTCGCCGTGCCCCTGCTCACCGGCTGCGGCTCCACCCCGCATCCCGGTGCCGCCGCCGTGGTGGGCAAGGACCGGATCACCGTCGCCCAGCTCCAGAGCCAGGTGGAGGACGTGCGGAAGGCGCAGCGGTCCTCGCCGCAGGGCCGGCAGCTGCTGGCGGGCAGTGCCCGGCTCGGCCAGGACACCCTGGTGCGGCTGATCCAGTACCGGGTCATCGAGGCCGCCGGCCGGGACAACGGCGTCGACGTCACCCGGCGGGAGATCCAGGAGCGCCGGGGAGAGGTGGAGAAGCTGCTCGGCGGCCCGGCGGCGGTCGACAGCCGGTTCCTCGCCGCGGGGATCGCCCCGGACCAGGTGGACCAGGAGCTGTCGGCCGGGCTCGTCCGCGCCAAGCTGGAGAAGAAGCTGGGCCAGGCCCGTGCCGTCGACACGCTGATGAAGACGTCCGAGGCCCTGCGCGTCGACGTCAATCCGCGCTACGGCACGTGGGACGCCAAGCGCGGCACGGCCCGGACCGTCCAGGAGCCCTGGCTGCGCCCCGCCGAGCAGCCCGCCCCCGAACAGCCGGCCTGAGCGCCCGTAAGGGGCGCGAGGCAGCGCCGATATGCGGCTACCGCCGCGTGGGCGCGACCAGCCACGACCGGCCCGCAGACGCATCATCGGTCTCCCGGCGGAGCCTTTAGGCTCGGCCGTGTGAATGACCGCGTGAACGCCTCCGCCGACGCCCCCGAGGGCGACTCCCTCGGCCGCATCGTCCTGCTGACCACCAGCCACCGGGTCGCCCCCGGTCTGCTGTCCTGGCCGGCGTGGCAGACGCTGCGCGCCGCCGACCGGGTGCTGTGCGCCGACGCCGGCCACCCCCAGCTGCCGTATCTGGGGGAGGCCGGCGTCGTGGTCGAGCACGCGGTGCCGGTCGCGCGGGAGCTCGTCGACTACTGCGCGGCGGGCGGGCGCACCGCCGTGGTGCTCACCTCCGCCGAGGGCGAGTCGGCCCTCACCGACGGTCTGGCCCGGCTGGCCGGCTCCGGCCGGGAGTCGATGCCCGCGCTGGAGCTGCTCCCCGGTTCGTACGACCTGCCCGGCGCCCGGCTGCTCGACCTGGTGCAGGTGATGGACCGGATCCGGCTGTCCTGCCCGTGGACCGGGATCCGCACCCACGAGGACCTGGCGAAGTACGGGCTGGAGGAGATGTACGAGCTCCTGGAGGCCATCGAGACCGGTGACCGGGAGGCGCTCCGGGAGGAGCTGGGCGACGTCCTGCTCCAGGTCGTCTTCCACGCCCGGATCGCGCAGGACGACCCGGACGAGCCGTTCTCCGTCGACGACGTCGCCGCCGGCATCGTCGACAAGCTCATCCACCGCCACCCGCACGTCTTCGGCGAGGAGTCCGCCGAGACGCCGGAGGAGGTCAAGGCGCACTGGATGCGGACGAAGGCCGACGAGAAGCGCCGGGAGTCGGTCACCGAGGGAGTGCCGCTGGGGCAGCCCGCCCTGGCCCTCGCCGCGAAGCTCGCCTCCCGGGCCCGCCACGAGCGGCTGGAGGTCGCCCTGCCGGACGGGGAAGGCGTCGGCTACGAGCTGCTGGCCCTGGCCGTACGGGCGGAGGCGGCCGGCGTCGAGCCGGAGACCGCCCTGCGGGCCGCCGCGCGCACCTACCGTGACGCGATCCGGGCCGCCGAGGAGGCCCGCGGCGGGGACCGGGAGTAGCGCGGACGGGGCGTTCGCGCACCCGTTCGGCCCAGTGGCGGTCTTGACTGCGCGGCGGGCGGGTACCCGAATCCCATGCGCACTGAGCTCCTCGTCACAGCCGCGGCCCTCGCCGCTCCCGCTCAGCTCGGCGGGATCGCCCCCTTCATCGTGGGGCTCTTCGTCGTCGCCATCCTGATCGGCGCCATCGTCGTCGGCCGGAGGGTCCGCGACCGGGAGCCCCCGCCGCCGAGCCAGCCGCAGCGCCGCCAGGGCGCCTGGCAGACCCGGCAGGAGCACGATCGGGGGCCCTCGTCTCCCGACCACGGTCCGGGGCACACCCACGACGAGGAGTCGGTGGGGTACGTCACCGAGCACCACGAGCCGGACCAGCTGCTGCCGGAGGCCGATGGGGAGCGTGTCCTCCCGCATGAGATGAAGAACCCGCCCGCCCATCCCGAGGAGCTCTCCGAGGAGCGGAAGAAATGGGACCCCGGCAGCAGCGGCGCCTTCGGCAGCGGCGGCGGTGGGCACCACTAGGGGCGGCGGTGGGCACCACCAGGGGCGCCCGCATGGCGCCGGGTAGGTAGCGTCGGGGCGTGCACGAGAATCACACGCCCCCCGCCCCACCCCTCTTCACCTGGGAGTTCGCCTCCGACCCCTACCCGGCGTACGCCTGGCTGCGCGAGCACTCGCCGGTGCACCGCACCGAGCTGCCCAGCGGCGTCGAGGCCTGGCTGGTCACCCGCTACGCCGACGCCCGGCAGGCGCTCGCCGACCAGCGGCTGTCGAAGAATCCCGTGCACCACTCCGAGAGCGCCCACGGCAAGGGGAAGGTGGGCATCCCCGGCGAGCGCAGCGCCAATCTGATGACGCACCTGCTCAACATCGACCCGCCGGACCACACCCGGCTGCGCCGGCTGGTGTCCAAGGCGTTCACCCCGCGCCGGGTCGCGGAGTTCGCGCCCCGCGTCCAGGAGCTCACCGACCAGCTGATCGACGGCTTCGTGGAGAAGGGGGAGGCCGACCTCATCCACGAGTTCGCCTTCCCCCTCCCCATCTACGCCATCTGCGACATGCTCGGCGTCCCCCGCGAGGACCAGGACGACTTCCGGGACTGGGCGGGGATGATGCTGCGCCATACAAAAGCGGGCCACGGCGGCGGGCCGCGCGGCGGAGTGGCCCGCTCCGTCAAGATGATGCGGACGTACCTCGCGGAGCTGATCCACCGGAAGCGGGAGGACCTCGGGGACGACCTCATCTCCGGTCTCATCCGGGCGAGCGACCACGGCGAGCACCTCACGGAGAACGAGGCCGCGGCGATGGCCTTCATCCTCTTGTTCGCCGGTTTTGAAACAACTGTGAACCTGATCGGTAACGGAACCTACGCGCTGCTGCGCCACCCGGAGCAGCGCGCCCGGCTCCAGCGCGCCCTCGCCGAGGGCGACGAGAGCCTCCTCGCCACGGGCGTCGAGGAACTGCTGCGCTACGACGGCCCGGTGGAGCTCGCCACCTGGCGGTTCGCCACCCAGGACCTGACCCTCGGCGGGCAGCGCATCGCCGAGGGCGATCCCGTACTGGTCGTCCTGGCCGCCGCCGACCGCGATCCCGAGCGTTTCACCGACCCCGACACCCTTGATCTGTCCCGGCGCGACAACCAGCACCTGGGCTACGGGCACGGCATCCACTACTGCCTCGGCGCGCCCCTCGCCCGCCTGGAGGGCCAGGCCGCGATCGCGACGCTGCTGCGCCGGCTGCCCGACCTATCCCTCGCCGCCGAACCCGATGACCTGCGCTGGCGCGGCGGCCTGATCATGCGTGGATTGCGTACTTTGCCCGTGGAGTTCACACCCCAAAACCCCCTCGTGTGATGCCCGGTCAATCCGTGTTTATCGGCACGTGACCTCCGCTACACCGGCTTGTGACTCCGGGGAGGCCTCGCTAGGGTCTGCGACCATTCGAACGCCGCCTACGCGAGAGGCCCGCAGATGCTCTCAGGAACCGGTAGACATCGCCGTCCCCGTCAGATACCCGCCATCGTGGTCGCGGCGGGGGTGACGGCCTCCAGCGCGGCACTTCCGCTGCTGGCGACCGGATCCGCCGTCGCCGCCGACGCGGGTACCTGGGACAAGGTCGCCCAGTGCGAGAGCGGAGGGATGTGGAGCGCCAACAACGGCAACGGCCTCCACGGCGGCCTCCAGCTCACCCAGCAGATGTGGGAGCAGTACGGCGGCATCGCGTACGCGCCGCGCCCCGACCTGGCCAGCCGGTCCCAGCAGATAGCCGTGGCCGAGCGGATCCTCAAGGCGGAGGGCGCCGACACCTGGCGGAGCTGCGCGGTGAGTTCGGGCCTGGCCGGCGAGGCGGACCGGGGCGAGGACAAGGAGCCGGAGGTGGACCCGGGCGACGGTTCGTACTCCGCCGCGCCGGAGCCGAGCCGCCCCCGTACGCCCGGGCGCGGCAACCAGCCCGCGCCCGAGCGCACGTCGCCCGCGCCGTCCGCCCCGTCCTCCGGGTCGCCCAAGCCCGCGCCCGGCTCGTCCGGTTCGCCCACGCCGGGCTCCTCCGGCACCCCGTCCGCTTCCACGAGCCCGTCCCCGGACACCTCCGCGGGCAAGCACCGCAAGGACCCGTCGGACCCGTCGGGGCGGCCGACGACGGGTACGGGCACCGGCGCGTCGGCCGATCCGACCACCATCCCGACCGCCCCGGTCGGCAGCCCCTCGAACACCTCGGCGAACACGCCCTCGGACACCCCTGGAACGGGATCCTCGCCTTCCGCTTCGCCGCTTCCCGGCGATGCCGACGCGACCCCCGGCAACGGCCGGCACCGTGCCGACCCGTCGGGCTCCGGCGATGCTCAGCGGCCCTCCCGGGGTGGCGAGGGCCGGACGGAACTGCCCGCCGCGAACGACTACACCGTGCGGCCCGGTGACAATCTGTCAGCGATCGCGGAGCAACACTCGGTCTCCGGAGGCTGGCAGACGCTGTATCAGAAGAACGAAAAAGCAGTCGGTTCTGATCCGGACCTTATCCGCCCTGGTCAGAAGCTTGATATCAAGCAGTAGCGCTCCGGTTCGAGGCGAATGTCTGTTCCGGTCGAAAGTGAGACATGGGTCTCGTTGACTGACCGTCGGATGCCTTGGATCCGATTTGCTCGAATGGCCTCTCACCTGCGGAAACGTGAGGTTTCTGGGGCCAACTCAGGCCATCGGTGGCTGAAAAGTGGGGTTTGAACCCGTCGGCCGCCTGTGATTACCGTCGTCACCGCTCGCCACCGCGAGCACCACGGCCGCACGCCGAATCCTGCCGGCGGCCGGGGGAGTCGTCGCGCAAGCGCCGTAGGCAGGAGCGGGGGAACCAAGGTAAGTCGCCGGAACGGTCCCAAGGCCAATGGCCGAAGGAGCGGAACGGCTTGGGGTGAAGCCCGGAACGCGAAAGCGCACCGGGCCGGGCGAACTCACAGCCCGAACCCGACAGCTCACCTCGTAGGCGTCGGTGAGGAAACCGACTTATGTCCAAGGGCAAGCACCGTCGTCCGTCCAAGGCCGTCCGCATCGTCACGCTCGCCGGTGTCACCGGCGCGGCTGTCGCCGCCCCTCTGATGGTCGCGACCTCTGCCAACGCCGCCTCCGTCTCCACGTGGGACAAGGTCGCCCAGTGCGAGTCCAGTGGTGACTGGCACATCAACAATGGCAACGGCTACTACGGCGGCCTGCAGTTCAGCAACGAGTCCTGGGCCGCTGCGGGCGGTAAGCAGTACGCCCCGCGCGCCGACCTGGCCAGCAAGTCCCAGCAGATCGCCACCGCCGAGCGCCTGCTCGCCATGCAGGGCCCGGGCGCCTGGCAGTGCGCTCCTGGCACCGGCCTCGCCCGTGGTGGCGCCAAGGCGAACGTCGACACGGACGACTCCGACGGCTACGTCGCGAAGAAGTCCACGAAGTCCGCGTCCGGCGCCTACGGCAAGGCCCAGTCCCACGCCGACCGCAGCAAGCGCCAGGCCGCGCCGCAGCAGAAGCACAGCAGCAAGCCGGTCCAGCAGTCGGACGACTCCGACGACGAGGCCCCGGCGCCGAAGCACACCGCCCCGCAGACTGTCCAGAAGGGCGACGGCGAGTACCAGGTGAAGGAGGGCGACACCCTCGCCACCATCGCCGTCTCCCAGAAGGTCCAGGGCGGCTGGCAGAAGCTCCACGAGCTCAACAAGAAGATCGTGCCCGACGCGGACGTGATCTTCCCGGGCCAGCAGCTGCACCTGCGCTGATCCATCCGCGCTGATCCACCTGCGCTGAGCGAGGGCCGGCCGGAGCCATCGAACGAAGGCTCCGGCCGGCCGAGCGGCCGCCCCGCTCCGATGCGACTTCCCCCCGAGCCGCATCGGAGCGGGGCTCCGCTCGTTCTGCCGGTCGATCCCGCGTCCTCGTTGAGCGAACACACCGACGATTCGTCCGGTGTTCTCGGCGTTTGTGCCAATTTTCGGCCCGGGGAGCAGACCAAGGGCGGGCGGAGCCCCCGGCGCCCGTTAGGCTCGTGGTGCAGAACTCCAGACACACACGAAGGAGACCCTCGTGCCGTCCATCGACGTCGTCGTAGCTCGCGAGATCCTCGACTCGCGAGGCAACCCCACGGTCGAGGTCGAGGTCGGCCTCGACGACGGCTCCACGGGCCGTGCCGCCGTGCCGTCCGGCGCCTCCACCGGCGCTTTCGAGGCCATCGAGCTCCGTGACGGCGACCCCAAGCGCTACCTCGGCAAGGGCGTCGAGAAGGCCGTCCTCGCCGTCATCGAGCAGATCGGCCCGGAGCTCGTCGGCTACGACGCCACCGAGCAGCGCCTGATCGACCAGGCCATGTTCGACCTGGACGCCACCGACAACAAGGGCTCCCTGGGCGCCAACGCCATCCTGGGCGTCTCCCTGGCCGTCGCGCACGCCGCCTCCGAGGCGTCCGACCTGCCGCTCTTCCGCTACCTCGGCGGCCCGAACGCGCACCTGCTGCCCGTTCCGATGATGAACATCCTGAACGGCGGCTCGCACGCCGACTCCAACGTGGACATCCAGGAGTTCATGATCGCGCCGATCGGCGCGGAGTCCTTCTCCGAGGCCCTGCGCTGGGGCACCGAGGTCTACCACACCCTCAAGAAGGTGCTGAAGGGCCGCGGCCTGTCCACCGGCCTCGGCGACGAGGGCGGCTTCGCCCCGAACCTGGGCTCCAACCGCGAGGCCCTCGACCTCATCCTCGAGGCCATCAAGGAGGCCGGCTACACCCCCGGCCAGGACATCGCGCTCGCGCTCGACGTGGCCGCCTCCGAGTTCTACAAGGACGGCGTCTACAAGTTCGAGGGCAAGGACCGCACCGCCGCCGAGATGACCGAGTACTACGCGGAGCTCGTCGCCGCGTACCCGCTCGTCTCCATCGAGGACCCGCTGTTCGAGGACGACTGGGCCGGCTGGAACACCATCACCGAGCAGCTCGGCGACAAGGTCCAGCTCGTCGGTGACGACCTGTTCGTCACCAACCCCGAGCGCCTCGCCCGCGGCATCGAGGAGAACTCCGCCAACGCCCTCCTGGTCAAGGTCAACCAGATCGGCTCGCTGACCGAGACCCTGGACGCCGTCGAGCTGGCCCAGCGCAACGGCTTCAAGTGCATGATGTCCCACCGCTCCGGCGAGACCGAGGACGTCACCATCGCCGACCTGGCCGTCGCCACCAACTGCGGCCAGATCAAGACCGGCGCCCCGGCCCGCTCCGAGCGCGTCGCCAAGTACAACCAGCTGCTGCGCATCGAGGAGATCCTCGACGACGCCGCGGTCTACGCCGGCCGCAGCGCCTTCCCGCGCTTCAAGGGCTGAGCCCAAAAGGCACAGCAAGGCTGACCTTCTCGCCAGTCTCCGTACGTCCCCGGCCGCGGTCCCGTACCGTGTCCGGGGACGTACGTTCGTAACGGACTCTCCAGGGGAGGCGACGTGGGCGCGGACCGGTTCTCCACCGCGACCAGGCTCAAGGCGCTGGGCACGGCGCTGGTCCAGGGGCCGACCGCGGCCCGGGCCCGGGTCTACCGCGCCCGCCCGCAGCGCCGCTCCCGGCTCACCGGCCGCGCGGCGCTGCTCGCGCTCGTCGTCTGCTCGCTCGTCGTCGCCCTCGCCTACCCCATGCGCCAGTGGGTCACCCAGCGCTCGGACATCGCCGACCAGCGGCACCGGACGGAGCAGGCGCGCGAGGAGGTCAAGCGGCTGCACGAGGAGAAGGCCCGGCTGGAGGACCCGGCGTACGTGGAACAGCTGGCGCGCGAGCACCTCCACTTCGTACGCCCCGGCGAGACCGGGTACACCGTGGTGGACGGCAGCGCCGACGGCGGCCGCCACAAGGATCAGGGCGCCGCAGACCGCCCCTGGTACAGCAATCTCTTCGACGACGTGGACGCCTCAGACGGTCATCGCTGACGGCGGATCCATACCTATTACGCACACGACCGATCGAGCACGAGCGAGCACATGGACACGCCTCCTCCGAAGACCGAGCCCACCGAGCCGACGGACGCGGACATCGCCGCGTTCAAGGAGCAGCTGGGCCGCCCGCCGCGCGGACTGCGCTCCATCGCGCACCGCTGCCCCTGCGGCAACCCCGACGTGGTCGAGACGGCGCCGCGCCTGGAGGACGGCACGCCGTTCCCCACCCTCTACTACCTGACCTGCCCCCGCGCCGCGGGCGCGATCGGCACCCTCGAGGGCTCCGGCCTGATGAAGGAGATGCAGGACCGGCTGGCGACCGACCCGGAGCTGGCCGCCGCCTACCGGGCCGCCCACGAGGACTACATCGCGCGCCGCGACGCCATCGAGGTCCTGCAGGGCTTCCCCAGCGCCGGCGGCATGCCGGACCGCGTGAAGTGCCTCCACGTCCTGGTGGGCCACTCGCTGGCGGCCGGCCCGGGCGTGAACCCCTTCGGCGACGAGGCCATCGCCCTCCTCCCGGAGTGGTGGAGCAAGGGCCCGTGCGTGAACCCGTGCGCCGGTGAGGAGGGCTGCGCGTGACCCGTGTCGCCGCCGTCGACTGCGGTACCAACTCCATCCGGCTGCTGGTGGCCGACGCCGACCCGGCCACGGGCGAACTGAACGAGCTCGACCGCCGGATGACGATCGTCCGCCTCGGCCAGGGAGTGGACCGCACGGGCCGCTTCGCGCCGGAGGCGCTGGAGCGCACCTTCGCCGCCTGCCGCGAGTACGCCGAGGTCATCCGCGAGCTCAAGGCCGAGCGGGTGTGCTTCGTGGCGACGTCCGCCTCCCGGGACGTCTCCAACCGCGAGGAGTTCGTGCGCGGCGTCAAGGACATCCTGGGCGTGGAGCCCGAGGTGATCAGCGGTGACCAGGAGGCCGAGTTCTCCTTCACCGGGGCCACCAAGGAGCTCGTGGGCCGCGCCGACCTGACGAAGCCGTTCCTCGTCGTGGACATCGGCGGCGGCTCGACCGAGTTCGTCGTGGGCGAGGAGCACGTCCGGGCCGCGCGCAGCGTGGACGTGGGCTGCGTACGGATGACGGAACGTCATCTCGTGACGGACGGCGTGGTGTCCGACCCGCCGGCCGCCGACCGGATCGCCGCGATACGGGCCGACGTCGAGGCCGCCCTCGACCTCGCCGAGGAGAGCGTCCCGCTCACCGAGGCCCGCACGCTCGTGGGCCTGGCCGGCTCCGTCACCACGGTCGCGGCCATCGCCCTCGACCTGGCCGAGTACGACTCCACCGCCATCCACCACGCGCGCATCCCCCTGGAGCGGGTCCGGGAGATCACCGCCCGCCTCCTCACCTCCACCCACGAGGAGCGCACCGCGATCCCGGTGCTCCACCCCGGCCGGGTCGATGTGATCGCCGCGGGTGCGCTGATCCTCCAGTGCGTGATGGAGCGCGTGGGGGCCCGGGAGGTCGTCGTCAGCGAGCACGACATCCTGGACGGCATCGCGTGGAGCGTCGCCTGAGAATCGCTGAAGCCGAACGGCCCCGGCCCGCTGTACGCGGGACGGGGCCACCTCGTTGCTTCACACCGGCCAGGAATCGCTCGGCGTGTCGAGCCACGCCTCTTGTCCGTCCGGCGTCACGGTGAGCCCGAAGCGGTCGTGCGTGGGCCTGTCCTGCTTCTGCCACCACCGGAAGGCGGCTTCCACGTCGTCCCACAGCCGGCGCGGGCCCGACTGCCAAACGCGTGTCCCTTCCCCGTCCCGGAACATCACGCAGGCCCAGGAGCGGTCGCCCAGCCCGTAGAACCACACGGGACGCGCGCCGTCCCGGGCGTCGGCCACGGCCTGAACGCAGTGCGGCACACGGAGGCCCAGGGCGAACGGCAGGGCGGTGTACCGGCCGGTGACGAACTCGGACTCGGTAACCGCTGTGGTGGAGGTGTCCGCGCTGTCGAACGTGCCCGCCGGGACGTATTCCGCGTGCGGTCGCCGGGGCGAGCGCTGGGCCCGGATCTTCATGAACTCCACAGGGCGGGTGAAGTGGCCGAGCGCGATTCCGCCGTTTGCCCGTAGGCAGGCCACGGCATCCGCGTTGCTGTAGTGCGTGCCCCACGGGGCGACGATGATCCCGCCCTTACGCAGCTGTGGCAGCCACACCCCCGGGGACTCCCGGAGCCCCACGGTGGCGAGGATGCGGTCGTACGGCCCGTGGTCCGCGTGGCCCTCGAACCCATCGCCGACGACCCCGTCCGGGTACAGCCCGGCCGCGCACAGTCGCTCGCGAGCCCGCATGGACACCGTGCGGTCGATCTCGATCGTGGTGACGCGCCCGCGTCCGCGTGAGCCCACACAGCGGTGGTACAGGGCCCCGGCGGTCTCACCCGTCCCGGTGGCCACGTCCAGCACGTTCATGCCCTCGTCCGCGTCCAGATCCTGAAACAGCCCGTAGTTCACGGACGGCGCGGACGACGAGCTTGTCGACACGCGCCCCGGCGCGGTGCCGGAGTGTTCGCCGTCGTCCCACTGGGTGACGATGGGCCGGTCGCTGTCCACGGCCGCGTACCAGCCGTCGGGGTCGGTCGTCCGGTCGACGGCGACGCTCGTACCGGTCTCCATGTCCCACGGCCAGATGAGATCGGGCAGGAAGGCGGCCCGGTCCACGGCGGCAAAGGTCGGCGCCCAGTCCGACGACATCGCTTTCGTCTCAAAGAGGACGCGCCCCAGCTCATTTCGGCTGGGGCGCTCCACCTGCGGGTTGAACGTCACTTGCGGTGGTCCCCGTCTCCCTCGGGGCTGCCGCCGTCGGGGGACGGAGGCTCGGACGGCGGCGTCCACGGCTGCCCGGGGTATCCGTCCCCCTCGCCTTCGTCCTTGCCACGCCCGCCGTCAACGGCGGTTACGAATTGGATGTTCACTTTGTACCCTTTCGCTCGTTCGGATGGGCACTTGCGCCTGTCGGGCCGCCGAGCCCTCACTGTTGTGGGGTGGCGACCGGACAGGGGTCTAAGGGGCACGGGAGCGTAGTAGGCGCGGGCCGCTGGCCAAGGATCGTAGGGGCGCTGCGGTGGCGGCGTGCGGGGGACTTCTCTATCGGGTGGTCTGTTGGGGAATGCGCGCCTGCTGGCATGCCGGGCAGACCACGAGTGCGTAGTGCCGCTGGACGGCGGTCGGTAGGTCCGGGTGCGGCATGGCGGGTGGAGAGAAGAACGGCCCCACCGCTTCGGCCCATGTGAGGCTTTTTGCCGGGGGTGAAGCGGGCGGTGACGGTGCCTCGGGGACCTTCGAAGGCGGCGACGCCGGTTGTGCGATGCGCCAGGCTTGGCGAAGAAGGCGCCGAAGTCGACTCATGGGTGCATCACCCGCAGGTGGCGACACACGGCCACGGTGAGCAGGTGGGCGGCATCGGTGCGGCCCGCCTCCAGCGCTTTTCTGCGCTCGGCCTTGAGCCTGGCGATGTACTCGCATCGCAGCGGCGTGACGATTTCGAGGGAGTCACCCGCTGCCTCCCACTCACGCCCGCCATCGAGTCGGCGTAGCTGGTAGCGCGGTCCGACCTTGTCCATGACCTTGCCGAGGCGGCCTGTCTCGGAGTCGTGCACCACCCTGCCGACCAAGTGGTGTCCGGTATGGCCAGGGTCGTCGGGCTTGCGGTTGCCGGGAGCCTGTGGGAGCGCCTGCGAAGGCCTGATCGCCATGCAAAATCCCCTCTGGGCAGCACTGACCAGCACCGAATAGTCGTCACGGTGTGATCGTGCGGCGACGTTTCGTGCGCAACAGAGTGCTCTCAACTCAGGTTCCATGCAAGTGGTCTCATCAGAAATGAGAATTTGCATGCCCGTGCGTAAATGACGAGGGTCAAATGATCAACACAGATGACATGGCCAACGAACAGGCGGCAGACTGGCCGACAGAACGCGATGATGGAGGGCAAGTTGAGCGCACCGACCGTGCGTCGCCGCAGGCTGGGGACGAAACTGCGAGCACTCCGCGATGGTCTGGGGCTGACGCTCGAAGACGTCGCCGCGAGGGCTGATGGCAGGATCACCGTCGCGAAACTGAGTCGCCTTGAGACGGCGCGCACGCCGGCGAAACCCGTTGACGTCAAGATGCTGCTCGCTCTCTACGGAGTTGACGACGAGCTCTGCGCGGCGCTGATCGCCCTGGCCAACGAAGGCTCTGCCCGTGGCTGGTGGCACTCCTACCGGGGCGTACTGTCCCCGGTGTACGAAGACTTGATCTCCTTGGAGGCTGAGGCGGCCTCGGTGCGGTCGTGGCAGATGGGCGCGATTCCGGGCCTGCTCCAGACCGCCGAGTACGCCCGCGAGATCATCAGCAGTACTGCCACGTCGGCAGCCGTCAAGGGCAAGGTCGACGCACTCGTCGAGGTGCGCCTTGCCCGTCAGTCGATTCTCACCTCACGCGAGCGCCCGCTCGACCTGCGCGTTGTCATCGGTGAGAGCGCGCTCCACACGAAGTGCCGCGAAGACGGCGTGATGCACGACCAGCTCACGCGTCTTCTCACGGTGAGCCGTCGCCCGAACATCACCATTCAGGTGTTGCCTGCCGGTGTCCCGCCGCATGTGGGGCAGATGGGTTCGTTTTCCCTGCTGGGGTTCGCCGATCACAGCGACCTCGACGTCGTGCACATCGAGAGTCTGACGTCCGGCCTTTACGTCGAGGACGGCCAAGAGGTAGCGGTGTATCAGGGTGCCTTCGAACGGCTGAGCGCTGCGGCGCTTGCGCCGGAGGTATCTGCCGAGCGCATCGCAGAGATAAGGAAGACGGCATGACGCACGTTGACGACGCCTCGATACTTCCCGCGCGGTGGTGGAAGGCGAGCGCGTCCGGGGCGGTGTCCGACTGTGTGGAGGTCGGCATCGTGGGCGAGGAAGAGGAAGTGATCGCGGTGCGGGACAGCAAGCGCCCTACAGGGCCCGCGCTCTTGTTCGGCCACCGGCAGATCCGCGGCTTCGTTGAGGCGGTTCGCGTCGGCAGACTCGGGTAGGCCCGAGGAACACCCGGAGCGTGCCGTAAGGGACGGGCCGTGTAGTGGAACGCGCCCGCGCTTTCCGCCGTTGCTACTCCTCCCCAACCCCACCAACCGTCGTCCGTGACTTCGACGAGCAGATGCACGACGTCTACATGTGAAACGAGAGGGGCAAATGAGGATCGGCATCACTGGCCATCGCGGCCTTCCCTCGGACGTAGAAGATCAGGTGCGCCGTGACCTCACGGAGGCCATTTCTTCGTACGGCCCCGAGGATCTGGTCGGGGTGAGCTGCATAGCTGACGGGCCGGACAGCTGGTTTGCCGAAGCCGTGGTTGAGCGCGGTGGGCGACTCGAGGTCGTCCTTCCGGCCGAGGAATACCGCGATGGCCTGCCCGATTGGCACCACCAGACATACGACGCTCTTCTCGGTAGGGCTTCGGACGTGCACCGAACCGGACTCGCCCAGTCGGATTCGCAAGCGCACATGGCTGGTAGCGAGCTGCTCGTCGGCCTGGCTGACCAGCTATGGGCAGTCTGGGACGGTCAGCCTGCTCGTGGGTACGGGGGTACCGCTGATGTCGTCGCTTACGCACGTCGGATGGGCGTGCCGGTTCGGATCTTCTGGCCCGACGGGGCCCAAAGGGACTGACCGGCCGACGCGGCGGCAGAAGGGTGCGGCCAACGGGCGCACTCGAGACTGCCGAGGCGGGCGGACCCTGCCTTGACGGTCCCGCGCAACCGCTCGAGCTCGAGCAGGGGCCTCGACTGCGGGCAGGCCCATGACGCGGGCGAGGCAGTCGGCGAGGGCGGCCCGGAGCGTGCCTTAACGGGCGTACCGGACGGGCCGTGGACAGGCCGCCGGGAAATGTTCGTGAAATCCTTCACATGAAAAAGCGGCTCCGGAGCGTCGGAAGAGGGCCTTCGGCCCCTCTTTCGGGCCCTCCGGGGCCTTGGCGGTGGGAAACCATCCGGTTTCGGCCGTGTTAAAGGAAGCCTTATGCGGGCCCGGGCCGGGCAGTGGTCCAGTCGCTCGCGAGGCCCCAAGGCCAGTTCAGCGGGGGTGTTCAACGCCCGCCCGGCTGTTGCGGTTCCCTTGCGGAGGTATGGCGTCCATCACGGGGGCGGCGGAGTGTAGCAGACCCCTTTCGGTGCCTTGTGAAGGGGCTCACGAGCACCCCATGGGAGAGTGCTGGATACTCGAATCATGAGCACCACGGAGCGTCCACGGATCCTCGTAGTAGGCGGTGGGTACGTCGGCCTGTACGCGGCGCGCCGCATTCTGAAGAAGATGCGGTACGGCGAGGCGACCGTCACGGTCGTCGACCCGCGCTCGTACATGACGTACCAGCCCTTCCTCCCTGAAGCAGCCGCCGGCAGCATCTCGCCGCGCCACGTCGTGGTGCCGCTGCGCCGCGTGCTGCCCAAGGCGGAGGTTCTCACCGGCCGTGTCACCACGATCGACCAGGACCGCAAGGTGGCCACGATCGCGCCGCTCGTCGGCGAGGCGTACGAGCTGCCCTTCGACTACCTGGTGATCGCGCTCGGCGCCGTCTCCCGTACCTTCCCGATCCCCGGCCTTGCCGAGAACGGCATCGGCATGAAGGGCATCGAGGAGTCCATCGGCCTGCGCAACCACGTCCTCGAGCAGCTCGACAAGGCCGACTCGACGAAGGACGAGGAGATCCGCCGCAAGGCGCTGACCTTCGTCTTCATCGGCGGTGGCTTCGCCGGCGCCGAGACGATCGGCGAGGTCGAGGACATGGCGCGCGACGCCGCCAAGTACTACCCGAACGTGAAGCGTGAGGACATGCGCTTCATCCTCGTCGACGCCGCCGACAAGATCCTCCCGGAGGTCGGCCCCAAGCTCGGCGAGTACGGCAAGAAGCACCTGGAGAGCCGCGGCGTCGAGATCTACCTCTCGACCTCCATGGACTCCTGCGTCGACGGTCACGTCGTGCTGAAGAACGGCCTCGAGGTCGACTCCAACACGATCGTGTGGACCGCGGGCGTCAAGCCCAACCCGGCGCTGGCCCGCTTCGGCCTGCCGCTGGGCCCGCGCGGCCACGTCGACACCTCCGAGACCCTCCAGGTCCAGGGCACCGACTACATCTGGGCCGCCGGCGACAACGCCCAGGTCCCGGACGTCGTCGGCCGCAAGGCCGGCAACGAGAACGCCTGGTGCCCGCCCAACGCCCAGCACGCACTGCGCCAGGCCAAGGTCCTCGGCGACAACGTCCTGTCCGGCATGCGCGGCTTCCCGCAGCAGACGTACTCGCACGCCAACAAGGGCGCGGTGGCCGGTCTCGGCCTCCACAAGGGCGTCGCGATGATCGTCATGGGCAAGACCAAGATCAAGCTCAAGGGCCGGCTGGCCTGGTACATGCACCGTGGCTACCACGGCATGGCCATGCCGACCTGGAACCGCAAGATCCGTATCTTCGCGGACTGGACCCTGGGCATGTTCCTCAAGCGCGAGGTCGTCTCCCTGCGCGCCATGGAGAACCCGCGCGAGGAGTTCTACGAGGCCGCCAAGCCGGCCCCGCAGGCCGCCGCCAAGACCGAGAAGGCCAAGGCCTCCTGACCCCCGGTCACAACTGAACAACTGCCGAAGGGCGTCCACCAATCCGTGGGGTGGACGTCCTTCGGCGTATCCACGCGCCCTTCGGCGTACCCGGACGAGGACGGATCCCCCGGGCGGGGAAGGACTAGAGCACGACCTGCCGGTGTTTCAGGTGTCAGGCGAAACGATCTGCTGACCCTTCATCATGGAGGTGTGCGACATGGCCGAGGCCGCTCGACGGCTCACCGCGCTCGCGGAGCGCGCCCTGGGCGCCCCGCTCCCGGTCCGGGTACGGGCCTGGGACCGCAGCGAGTCCGGCCCGCCCGGCACGCCCGTACTGATCGTCCGGCGCCGGCGCGCCCTGCGCCGGCTGCTGTGGAAGCCCGGTGAGCTCGGTCTGGCCCGCGCCTGGGTCGCCGGGGACCTCGACGTCGAGGGCGATCTCTACGAGGCCCTCGGTCTGCTCGCCGGGTTCTTCTGGGAGCGCGACGAGGACGCGGACCGGCCCACCGGCCCCAAGGCCGTCCTCAGGGCCCTGCGCGACCCGGAGGTCCGCTCCGTCGGCCGTGAGCTGCTGAGGCTCGCAGGGCCCCTCCCGCCCCCCGCGCCGCCCGCCGAGGAGGCCCGCCGGGGCAGCGGCCCCCTTCACTCCCTGCACCGCGACAGGCAGGCGATCAGCCACCACTACGACGTCGGCAACGCCTTCTACGAGCACGTCCTCGGCCCGTCCATGGTCTACTCCTGTGCCTATTGGGAGGGTCCTGAGTCGACCCTTGAGGAGGCCCAGCGGGCCAAGCTCGACCTTGTTTGCCGCAAGCTGGGGCTCAAACCCGGAATGCGGCTGCTCGACGTCGGCTGCGGCTGGGGCTCGATGGCCCTCCACGCCGCCCGCGAGTACGGCGTGGACGTCGTCGCCGTCACCCTCTCCGAGGAGCAGGCCGCCTACGCCCGTAAACGCGCCGCCGGGGCCGGACTGGCGGACCGTATAGAGGTACGCACCCAGGACTACCGCGAGGTCGCCGACGGGCCCTTCGACGCCGTCTCCTCCATCGGCATGGCCGAGCACGTCGGCTCCGCGCGCTACGCCGAGTACGCCGCCGACCTGTACGCCCTGCTGCGGCCCGGCGGCCGGCTGCTCAACCACCAGATCGCCCGCCGCCCGCTGCGGGACGAGGGCGACTACCGCGTCGACGAGTTCATCGACCGCTACGTCTTCCCCGACGGCGAGCTCGCCCCCGTCGGGCGGACCGTGGCCCAGCTGGAGGAAGCGGGCTTCGAGGTCCGGGACGTCGAGGCGCTGCGCGAGCACTACGCGCTCACGCTGCGGCGCTGGGTGGCCAACCTGGAGGCGCACTGGGACGAGGCCGTGCGGCTGACCTCCCCGGGCCGCGCCCGCGTCTGGCGGCTCTACATGGCCGCCTCCGCGCTGGCCTTCGAGCGCAACCGCATCGGCGTCAACCAGGTGCTGGCGATCCGTACGCCCGGGTCCGGCGAGTCCGGGCTGCCGCTGCGCACCCGCGACTGGAACTGAAAAGGCCGGGGCCCGCGGCTGCTGCCGCGGGCCCCGGCCCGTTCGCGCTCGGGGGGCGGAGGCTACTCGGCCTTGATGGCCGACAGCATGTTGAGCTTGGCCGCCCGGCGGGCGGGCCACAGCGCGGCCAGCACGCCGACCACCGCGGCCAGCAGCAGGAAGAGGCCCATCCGGTCCCAGGGCAGGACCAGCTCGTAGGTGCTCACGGCCTTCTTGATGAGGTCGCCCGCGGCCCAGCCGAAGAAGACGCCCAGGCCGATGCCCATCACACCGCCGAAGAGCGAGATGATCAGCGACTCCAGGCGCACCATCCGCTTGATGCCCTTGCGGTCCAGGCCGATGGCGCGGAGCATGCCGATCTCCTGCTGACGCTCGAAGACGGACATCGCCAGGGTGTTGATGACGCCGAGGACGGCGACGACCACGGCCATGGCCAGCAGGCCGTAGAGCATGTTCAGCAGCAGGCCGATGGCCTTGGAGATGCCGTCGGAGATGTCCTGCTTGGTCTGGATCTGGATGGCGGGGTTGTCGCCGAGGGTCTTGGCGAGGGAGTCCTTGACCTTCTCGTCGGCGCCGCCCTTGACCTTGACCATCACCTGACGGTCGTCGACCTGCTTCTGGTGGGGGGCCAGGGTCGGGGCGTCGATCCAGACGCCGCGCATCAGGTCGTTGCCCTTGTAGACGCCGCCGACCGTCAGCTTGCCCTTCTTGCCGTCCTCGAAGGTGACGTCGAAGGAGGAGCCGAGCTTCCAGTGCTTGGTACGGGCCGTGGCGTCGTCCACGAGGACCTTGTCACCGGAGAGGCCGGCGAACGAGCCCGACGTGAAGTCCAGGTTCGTCAGCTTGCCCATGTCCTTGCCGTTGACGCCCGTGAGGCTCTGGTACTCGCCGTTGATCCGGGCCGGGGAGGAGCGCAGCGGGCTGGAGGCGACGACGTCCGGGTGGCCGGCGAGCTTCTTCTCCACATCGGTGGACAGCGGGGTCATGCTGGCCATGGAGACGACGTAGTCGGCCTTGAGGGAGCCCGTGGCCATCTTGTCGATGGCCTGCTGCATGCTGCCGGCGATCACGGTCAGACCGGTGATCAGGGTGAGGCCGATCATCAGCGCGGAGGCGGTGGCGGCGGTGCGGCGCGGGTTGCGGACCGCGTTCTGCCGGGCGAGCTTGCCGGTCATCCCGAAGGGGCGCAGCAGCGGCCCCGCGGCGGCGATCAGCGGGCGGGACAGCAGCGGCGTCAGCACGAACACGCCGATGAGGACCAGGCCCGCGCCCAGGCCCATCATGGACGAGCTGGTGGCGGTCAGGACGAGCGCGGCACCGATGGCGGTGATGACGCCGCCGATGGAGTTGCGGACGACCAGGGACTTGGTGGTGGCCACGGCGTGGACGCTGTTCATCGCGGCGACCGGGGGGATCTTCGCGGCGCGGCGTCCGGGCAGCCAGGCGGCGAGCATGGTGACGACGATGCCGACGACCATCGAGACCAGGATGGTGCTGGGGGAGATGACCAGCGGGCCGTCCGGGATGGTGGCGCCCGTGCCGCCGATCAGCGAGCGCAGGCCGGCGCCGATGCCGATGCCCGCGACCAGGCCGGTCACACCGGCGACGGTGCCCACGACGAACGCCTCGATGAGCACCGAGCGGGTGACCTGGCGGCGGCTCGCGCCGACGGCGCGCAGCAGGGCCAGTTCCTTGGTGCGCTGGGCGACCAGCATGGTGAAGGTGTTGGCGATGATGAAGATGCCGACGAACAGGGCGATGCCCGCGAAGATCAGCAGGGTGGTCCGCATCCCGTCCATGGACTGGGAGATCACCTTGCTCTGCTCGTCCGCGAGCTGCTGGCCGGTGGTGGCCTCGGTGTCCTTGGGGAGGATCTTCTCGATCGAGGACTTCAGGGCGGCCTGGGAGGTGCCCGCGGCGGCCTTGACGTCGATCTCGTCGAAGCCGCCGGGCTTGCCGTAGAGCTTCTGGGCGGTGGCGGTGTCGAACAGGGCGAGGCTGCCGCCGGCGGAGACGTTGCCGTCGTCGGTGGTGAAGATGCCGCTGATCTTCTGCTGGAGGACGGGGCCGTCGACGGAGATCCGGACGGTGTCGCCGACCTTGTAGCCGGCCCGGTCGGCGGTCTTCGCGTCGAGGGCGATCTCGCCGGCGCCCTGGGGGGCGCGGCCGGTCTTCATCGGGTAGCGGGCGTCCTTGCCGCCGGAGCCCGCGTAGTAGTTGGCGCCGGACGAGGAGAAGCCCTTGCCTATCAGCTTGCCCTGCTTGTCGGCGATCGCCGCGAAGCCGCTGACGGAGCCGGTGGCGGAGGCGGCGCCGGGAACCTTCGCCGCTCGGTCGAGGAGGTCCTGCGTCAGCCGGGGAGCGGCGCCGGGGACGTCCTGGTCGCGGCTCTCCTTGTGGGGCTGGACGGCGACGTCGACGTTCGTGAAGCCCTTTTGGGAGCTCTTCTGGTAGGCGTCGGAGATGGTCGAGGTGAAGACCAGGGTGCCGGAGACGAAGGCCACGCCGAGCATGACGGCGAGGACGGTCATCAGCAGCCGGGCCTTGTGCGCGAGCACATTGCGCAGCGCGGTGCGGAACATGGGGTTCAGTCCTGAAGTTCGAGTCCGGCGGGGATCAGCTCGTGCGGCCCTTGGCGTCGAACCGCTTCATGCGGTCGAGCACGGCGTCGGCGGTGGGCTCGCGCATCTCGTCGACGATCCGGCCGTCGGCCAGGAAGATCACGCGGTCCGCGTAGGAGGCGGCGACCGGGTCGTGGGTGACCATGACGACGGTCTGGCCGAGCTCGCGCACGGAGTTGCGCAGGAAGCCGAGGACCTCGGCGCCGGAGCGGGAGTCGAGGTTTCCGGTGGGCTCGTCGGCGAACATGATCTCCGGCCGGCCCGCCAGGGCGCGGGCCACGGCGACACGCTGCTGCTGGCCTCCGGAGAGCTGGTTCGGGCGGTGCTTGAGGCGCCCGGAGAGGCCGACGGTGTCGACGACCATGTTCAGCCACTGCTGGTCGGGCTTGCGGCCGGCGATGTCCATGGGGAGCGTGATGTTCTCCAGGGCGGTGAGCG
This sequence comes from Streptomyces sp. NPDC001678, assembly GCF_042892945.1. Classification (NCBI taxonomy): domain Bacteria; kingdom Bacillati; phylum Actinomycetota; class Actinomycetes; order Kitasatosporales; family Streptomycetaceae; genus Streptomyces; species Streptomyces sp. NPDC001678. Next base: position 445,480 of record NZ_JBIAUP010000006.1, read on the forward strand.
TCGGCAGCAGGTTGAAGGCCTGGAAGATGAAGCCGATCTTGTCGCGGCGGAGCCGGGTGAGCTTCTTGTCGTTCAGCGCGGTGAGCTCGACGTCGCCGATGCGGGCCGAGCCGCCGGAGACGGAGTCGAGACCGGCCATGCAGTGCATGAGCGTGGACTTGCCGGAGCCGGAGGGGCCCATGATGGCGGTGAACTCGGCCTGCCGGAAGTCCACGGAGACGGCGTCCAGCGCGACCACCTGGGTCTCGCCCTGGCCGTAGACCTTGGTCAGGTCCGTGGCGCGGGCGGCCACAGCGGTGCTGCGGACGGCGGTCGGGGCGCCGAAGGGCATGGTGGTCACGGTGGGGCCTCTCCTGTCGGGACGGCGGGCTCCGGGACTCGTCGTCCACGGATTCAGGGCACGTACACCATGGTCCGATGCGCTTCGGCCGCCCGGATCAGCCGTAGCTCCCGTTCCCGGGACAGCCTCCGGAGGTATGCCGGGAGGGCCCTGTCATCCCTGGGTAGGAGACAGACCCTTACCGAGGGCGACGAGATTGCGACAATTCCGGTTCACCGTGAGGGCGGGGTGGTGAACGGCGGAGATCGGCCCCTGGCATGTGCCAAAGGCGTCATCCAGGCACTGACGGGGGCTCAGTTGCCCATAAAATAAGACAACCTCGGGTCGATGTTCCGCTGTTTGGGGGGCGTGCCCCGGCTAGGCTCGTGCTGCTCTCCTTGATGGGGAGGCTCGCGCGCCTCACCGCCGGGCTGCCCGAGAGCCCCCCGCCCGGATGGTGGAATGCAGACACGGCGAGCTTAAACCTCGCTGGCCCTTCGGGCCGTGCCGGTTCAAGTCCGGCTCCGGGCACCTCATCACTTCACGATCGTTCCGCGATCACTGTGCGATCACTCCGCGAGAGCCGTATTGCCGTCGGCATCGCGTTAAGAGTGCCGCATTTCGCGGTTCTCCCGGAACCGGTCGCCTCCGGATCGCGTTGTCCGGTACGGGGTCCGGCAGAGAAAAGATCGTCCCGTAGCAGGAGGGCCTTTTCTTTGCTCGCCCATTACCCTTGACGCCAAGGCCGCGCAGGGTGGCCACGGAGGAGTGAGATGAGGAGCAGCAACCCGGTCTTCTCGCGACGGGGGTTCAGCCGCGACAACAGCGGTTACGCGGGCTTCGGCGCGGGGGCGCAGGCCGGGGCCGCGTCCCAGGGGAACCCGTACGCGAGCGACCAGTACGCCGGGAACCCGTACGCCCAGCCCAGCAACCCCTACGCGACGAACCCGTACGCGCAGGGCGGGCCGGATCTCCAGCAGGGCCTGCAGGCACCGGCGCGGGCCACCGGCCGGATGACGATCGACGACGTCGTCACGAAGACCGGCATCACGCTGGGCACGGTGATCGTCGCGGCCGGCGCCGCCTGGGCGCTCTCGCTGCCCGTCGGCGTGGGCTTCGGCGCGGCGATCGTCGCCATGGTGCTGGGCCTGATCCAGTCGTTCAAGGCCAAGCCCTCCCCGGCGCTGATCCTGGCCTACGCGGCCTTCGAGGGCCTGTTCCTCGGCGTGATCAGCAAGTACTACAACGCGGTCGCCTACGGCGCCCCGATGCAGGCCGTGCTCGGCACGATGGCCGTCTTCGCGGGTGTCCTGATCGCCTACCGCACCCGGATCATCCGGGTCGACCGGCGCTTCACGCGCTTTGTGATCGGCGCCTCGATCGGCTTCCTTCTGCTGATGGTCGCGAACTCCCTGTTCGCGGTCTTCGGCGGCGGTGACGGTCTGGGCTTCCGCAGCGGCGGTCTCGGTATCGCGGTCGGCGTCGTCGGTGTGCTGCTCGGTGCGGCCTACCTGGCGCTGGACTTCAAGCAGATCGAGGACGGCGTGGCCTATGGCGCTCCCCGCGAGGAGTCCTGGCTGGCGGCCTTCGGCCTGACGCTGTCGCTCGTCTGGATCTACACGGAGATTCTCCGGATCATCGCGATCCTGAACAACGACTAAAACCCCGCTCGGGTATATCTGGATATATCCACGGCATGACAGGCCCGGGAAGGCATCGCCTTCCCGGGCCTGTTCCGTTCGCGCGTGGCGCGTGGTTCAGCCCAGCTTTCGCGCCGCTCGTCGGAGGTCGTACTCGTGGACGATGGCCTTCGCGTGGCCGTAGGCGAGATTGTGCTCGCCGCGCAGCCAGCTGACCTTCTCCTCGAAACGGAACAGGGAGGGGCCTTCTTCGACCGTGCGCAGCCAGTCCGCGACTTCGCGGCCGGTGCACTGGGGGATTCGGGAGAGCAGGTTCCGGTGGGTCTCGTCGGAGAAGACGTGGGACATCGGCGCCTCCGGACGCGTCGAATGATGGTCCTTCATGTCACCGTGCCCGAGTGTTCAAGCGTTGGCAACAGTCGGCGGGCGGCGCATAGTCTCATGGCGTGGATGATGTGACACCTCTTCTGGCCGCCGTGGACACCTTCGCCGACCGGCTGCGGACCCTGCCCCAGTCCCGGCTGAGCCGGGGCGCGGCGGCGGAAGCGCTGGCCCTGGCCCGGGAGCTGGCCGCGTGGACCCAGCGGATCGAGGAGCCGGACGCCCCGGCGGTACGGGAGATGCCGGACGCCGGGATGTTCGCGGTGGCCGATCAAGTGGCGGTGGCCGGCCATGATTTGGCCGAAGCGCTGCTCGCCTCCGGCGGGGTCGCCGAAGGGGTGACCCGGGCCGTGGGCCTGATCGAGGAGGCCGCGGGGCGCTGCGGGCTGTGACAGCGACTACAGCGACGCGATGACGCGGTCGGCCAGGACGTAGACCGTGCCCGACGCGCACTCGAAGGTCAGCGCGTAGGCGCCGGAGACCCCGGAGCCGCCCAGCAGGACGGGCGCGTCACCGGCCCGCAGGGCTTCGGCGAGGCGCTCGGCGGTCTCGCGGTGCCCGGGGGTCATGCAGACCGTGGTGCCGTCGGCGAAGACATAGACGTCGAGGGTGCCCAGCGGGCCGGGGCGGACGTCCGTGAGCGGCACGCCGTCGTCGGCGAGCTCGGTGAGGCGCTCGACCGTGCGCTCGTGGTCGGTGACGGACGGGGCCATGGGGGTGAAGTCGGGGTGCGAGGGGTGGCGGCGGCGGGCCGCCGCCAGCTCGGGGGAGTCCGCGGCCTCCGCCTCGAGGTCGGCCAGCGGGTCCAGCTCGGTGAGGTCCAGCCCGGCGAGGTCGGCCTGGCGGGGCAGGAACAGGGCGTCGTCGAGGCCGGGCAGGACCAGCGGCAGGGCGGGCGCGTCGGCGGCCCCGGCCAGGTCGCGGGCCTCCTGGGCGGCCCAGAACGCCCGGGCCTCGGCCAGCTCGCGCTCCCGCTCCTCCGCGAGCGCGTCGGCGACGGCCGCGCGTATCTCGGAGAGCTCCGCGACGGGGGCGGTACGGGCGGCGGGCACGGCACCGCGCGCGGCGGCGCCGGCCGTGGTGGCGGCCAGTTCCTCGCGCAGGGCGGTGATCTGCCGGCGCAGACCGCGAGTGCTGTGCAGGGCGGCGGCGCCCGCGGCCGTGGCGGCGGCAGCGCCCAGCAGCAGGGCAAGGGACATGGCGCTCACTGACGTACTCCCGGTTGCTTGGATCCCCCGAATTCCTACCCCAGCTTCGCGCATGCCTTTGGAGGCCCACAGTGCAAAACGTCAGTAAACGGACGGGACCAAGGGCCCGGACGTTCTTCCTTCAACCACCCTGACCTGGGGAAACGAATCTCCCCCGGGATGTTGGTCACATCCTGGGGGAGATTGGGTCACGTTCCGGCAAGGTGGCCGAACGTTGCTATTGGCAGTTGCCGCTTGCCGATTAGCTCAGCCGCTCGATCACCATCGCCATGCCCTGGCCGCCGCCCACGCACATCGTCTCCAGGCCGAACTGCTTGTCGTGGAACTGGAGCGAGTTGATGAGCGTGCCAGTGATGCGGGCGCCCGTCATGCCGAAGGGGTGGCCGATGGCGATGGCGCCGCCGTTGACGTTGAGCTTGTCGATGTCGATGCCCAGGTCGCGGTAGGAGGGGATGACCTGCGCGGCGAACGCCTCGTTGATCTCGACCAGGTCGATGTCGCCGATGGTCAGCCCCGCCCGCCGCAGGGCCTGCTTGCTGGCCTCCACCGGGCCGTAGCCCATGATCTCGGGGGAGAGCGCGGAGACGCCCGTCGAGACGATCCGGGCCAGCGGGGTCAGGCCCAGCTCGCGCGCCTTGGTGTCGGACATGATCACCACGGCGGCGGCGCCGTCGTTGAGCGGGCAGCAGTTGCCCGCCGTGATCAGGCCGTCGGGGCGGAAGGCGGGCTTGAGGCCCGCGACGCCCTCCACGGTGACGCCCGCGCGCGGGCCGTCGTCCTTGGAGACGACCGTGCCGTCGGGCAGCGTCACCGGGGTGATCTCGCGCTCCCAGAAGCCCTTCTTGATGGCCTCCTCGGCGAGGTTCTGCGAACGGACGCCGAACTCGTCCATCTCCTCGCGGGTGACGCCCTTGAGGCGGGCCAGGTTCTCGGCGGTCTGGCCCATCGCGATGTACGCGTCCGGGACCAGGCCGTCCTCGCGCGGGTCGTGCCAGCCCTCGCCGCCCTGCTCGGCGCGGGCGGCCGTACGGGCCTCGGCGTCGGCGAAGAGCGGGTTGTGGGTGCCGGGCATGCCGTCGGAGGAGCCGTTGACGGACCGGGAGACCATCTCGACGCCCGCCGAGAGGAAGACGTCGCCCTCGCCGGCCTTGATGGCGTGCAGCGCCATCCGGGAGGTCTGGAGGGACGAGGCGCAGTAGCGGGTGATCGTGGTGGCGGGCAGGTGGTCCATGCCCATCTGCACGGCCACGATGCGCGCCAGGTTGTGGCCCTGCTCGCCGCCGGGCAGACCGCAGCCGAGCATCAGGTCGTCGATGTCGCGCGGGTCGAGCCCGGGGACCTTGGCGAGCGCGGCCTGGATGATCGTGGCGGTGAGGTCGTCGGGCCGCAGCTCCTTCAGGGAGCCCTTGAAGGCGCGACCGATGGGGGAGCGGGCGGTAGAGACGATCACGGCTTCGGGCATCACACGGCTCCAGTTGCGCGGGAACGAAGACTCCCCGGAAGTTACCCGCAAGTACGTCCCGGGTCACGGTCTCCGGGCTGTGACGCCGGACTCTTTCCAGTATGGGCGGGCCGCTCCCCGTTCGGAGCGGCCTCCGCCCCCATCGGCAGCCGCCGCCGCTTGCGGTGCTTGAGCAGCGCCCAGCGGCCCCGGGCCGTGACCTCCGTGCCGCCCTCCGCGGCCGCCTCGGCGGCCGCCCGGGCCAGCGGCAGGATGCCCTCGCGGCGCGCCGCGTCCGGCCGCTCCTCCTCCTCCGGCCAGAGCCCCAGCACCGCGCAGAGCGTGGGCAGCACGGCCATGGCCGCCGTCGCGTAACCCTCGGCCGACGGGTGGTAGTTGTCGGGCCCGAACAGCTCCCGGGGGTTGGCCTCGAACTCCGGCCCCAGCAGATCGCCCAGCGAGACCGTCCGGCCGCCCGCCGACAGCACCCCGATCGTCTGCGCGGCCGCCAGCTGCCGGCTCAGCCGCCGGGCCAGCCAGCGCAGCGGCTGGTAGACGGGCTCGATCGTGCCCAGGTCGGGGCAGGTGCCGACCACCACCTCGCACCCGGCCTCCCGCAGTCTGCGCACGGCCTCCGTGAGCAGCCGGACGGAGCGGGTGGCGGGCACCCGGTGGGTGACGTCGTTCGCCCCGATCATGATCACGCAGACGTCCGGGATCCGCTCCGGATCGCAGAGGATCTGGGTGACCTGCCGCTCCAGGTCGTAGGACTGCGCCCCGGACAGCGCCACGTTGCGCAGCTCCACGGGCCGTTCCGCGACCGCCGCGAGCCCCGAGGCCAGCAGCGCGCCCGGGGTCTGCCGGGGCCGGTGCACCCCCTGGCCCGCCGCCGTGGAGTCGCCCAGCACCCCCAGCAGCAGCGGCTCCCGCCCCGGCCCGTGGACGAACGAGGAGCCGTAGCGGCCGTCCGCGTGCGGCGGGGTGCCGCCGGCCCCGCCGACGACCCGCCGGGCCAGCGCCACCTCCGTGATCAGCACCCCGAGCGCCGCCCCGCCGAGCAGGCCGACCCCACCGCCTCCGTATGCCGCAGCGGCCGCGATCCGCCGCGCGGCCCTCGCCCTCAGCATGGACACCGGACAGCCTCCTCAGCGCTCCTCAGCGCTCCGAAAGACGGTTTACAAACGCTTCACAAAAGCTTCATGAATCCGGCGCACCCTTGCGAGTGCGCGCTATGAGCAGGTTGCCCCGCGCACTCGCCTCCGCAACGCGCCGTTGGAGCGGCCGGAGGCGCTCTAGGCTGGCGGTATGGGCACGCGACGAACCGCTAGTGCCCCCGACCGCGGAGATCACCGTGCAGTATCACGATTCGATGATTGAGCTCGTTGGCAACACCCCGCTCGTGAAGCTCAACCATGTGACCGAAGGCATCAAGGCGACCGTGCTCGCCAAGGTGGAGTACTTCAACCCCGGTGGTTCGGTGAAGGACCGCATCGCCGTGCGGATGATCGAGGCGGCCGAGAAGTCCGGCGAGCTCAAGCCGGGCGGCACGATCGTGGAGCCCACCTCGGGCAACACGGGCGTGGGTCTGGCGATCGTGGCGCAGCAGAAGGGCTACAAGTGCATCTTCGTCTGCCCTGACAAGGTTTCCCAGGACAAGATCAACGTACTGCGCGCGTACGGGGCGGAGGTCGTCGTCTGCCCGACCGCCGTCGACCCCGAGCACCCGGACTCGTACTACAACGTCTCCGACCGCCTGGTGCGCGAGACGCCCAACGCCTGGAAGCCCGACCAGTACAGCAACCCCAACAACCCGCTCTCGCACTACCACTCCACCGGTCCGGAGCTCTGGGAGCAGACCGAGGGGAAGATCACCCACTTCGTCGCAGGCGTGGGCACGGGCGGCACGATCAGCGGCACCGGCCGGTACCTGAAGGAGATCAGCGGCGGCAAGGTCAAGGTCATCGGCTCCGACCCCGAGGGCTCGGTGTACAGCGGCGGTTCGGGCCGCCCGTACCTGATCGAGGGCGTCGGCGAGGACTTCTGGCCCACCGCCTACGACGGCACGGTGACCGACGAGATCGTCGCGGTCTCCGACAAGGACGCCTTCCAGATGACGCGCCGACTCGCCAAGGAGGAGGGCCTGCTGGTCGGCGGCTCCTGCGGCATGGCGGTCGTCAGCGCCCTGCACGTCGCCAAGGACCTCGGCGAGGACGACGTCGTCGTGGTGCTGCTGCCGGACAGCGGCCGCGGCTACCTGAGCAAGATCTTCAATGACGAGTGGATGGCCGACTACGGCTTCCTGGAGGAGCCCGGCGACGCCGCCCGCGTCGGCGACGTGCTGCGCCGCAAGGACGGCGGCATCCCCTCGCTCGTCCATATGCACCCCGAGGAGACGGTCGGTCAGGCCATCGAGGTGCTGCGCGAGTACGGCGTCTCGCAGATGCCCATCGTCAAGCCCGGCGCCGGTCACCCCGACGTCATGGCGGCCGAGGTCATCGGCTCGGTCGTCGAACGCGACCTGCTGGACGCGCTGTTCGCCCAGCGGGCCGCGCTGACCGACCCCCTGGAGAAGCACATGAGCGCGCCGCTGCCGCAGGTCGGCTCCGGCGAGCCGGTCGGCGACCTGATGAACGTCCTCGGCACGGCGGACGCGGCCATCGTGATCGTCGAGGGCAAGCCGAAGGGCGTCGTCAGCCGCCAGGACCTGCTCGCGTTCCTCGCCGAGAGCGGCAACGGCGGAACGAAGTAAGGCCCATTGGGGTAACTACCGGTCCGTAAAAGGTACGTATGCGTCACGTGCGCGCAGCACGGACTTAACACGGGACCGGCATAGTGAGGGGTGTCGAGGCGGCAGGAACTCCGGAGCGGCTCCCGGACTCCAGAGCCGTCCGGACGCGGCACCGGATCCCGGCACCCGGGATCCGGCCCGCGTCCTCCGCGGGGACCGCCGTCGTCCCGACCCCGGCCCCGGCCGGGGTGCGGCGGCCCCCGCGCCCCTCGTTCCTCCGGGCCGCGCGGCCGGGGCCCTGCGGGGGCGCCCCGTAAGGGGCGCGGGGAACTGCGCGACAAGCCCCCACCGGCCCGCGGGTGAACCGGAACGCTTACGCGCCCCACCCGTCGGCGGGAGACCGCTCCCGCTCGTTCGCCCGGCGCCCGAGCGGCAGGCGCCGCGCCTGGGCGACATTGACCCCCACGATCCCCACCCAGGTCACCACCAGCCCCGCCAGATGCGCCTGATACGCGGCGATCGCCGACAGCGGCACCGCCAGCACCAGCGACACCGCCGCGAAACCGAAGCGCTGCCCGAAGCCCCCGAGGGCCGGGGGCGGCCCGTCGCCCAGGTGCCGCCCCGCCGCACCCCGCGCCGCACTCATCTGCCGCTCGGCGAGATGCCGCCGCACCTGACGGTCCGCCGTGGCGTCCATCCGCCGGTCGATGCGCTCCCCGACCTTCTCCAGGAAGGAGTCGATGAGCTCCGCCTCGTACTCGGGCCCGAGCTCCTTGAGCGTGTGCGCGGTCGCGTCCAGCTCCCGGCGCAGTTCGGGGTCCTTCTTCAGGTCGAGGGCCGGGTCGTCGGCGCGACCGGGGTCCTTCGGGGTATCGGTGTCACGGGCCATCATGACCATGACGGTACGGTCGGCGAGGACCCCGCGTCAGTGGGGCCAGCACCCGTATCCGCAGAGGGGATGCCCCCCGGCCCGCCGGGGCCCCGTGGAAGGAGCGATTCCGTGCCCGAACCCCTGCTGTCGTCCCTGCTCGCCCAGGACGCCGCCGACCGCCCGGACGCCCTGACCATCGCGGGACGGCCGATGTCACGGGAGGAACTCCTGGGCGCGGCGGGCGCGGTGGCGGCCCGGATCGCCGGGGCGCCGTCGGTGGCCGTACGGGCGGTGGCGGAGCCCGAGACCGTCGTGGCCGTCGTCGGCGGGCTGCTCGCCGGGGTGCCCGTCGTCCCGCTGCCGCCGGACGCCGGGCCCGCCGAGCGCGGCCACATCCTGCGCGACTCCGGCGCCGGGCTCGTCCTCGGCGAGGACGTCCCCGTGGACATACGGGAGCGCGGCACCTGGTCCGCGCCCGAGCCGGACCCGGAGTCGACCGCCCTCGTGCTCTACACCTCCGGCACCACCGGCGCGCCCAAGGGCGCGCTCATCCCGCGCGGCGCCGTCGCGGCGGGCCTGGACGGGCTCGCCGAGGCCTGGAAGTGGACGGCCGAGGACACCCTCGTGCACGGCCTGCCGCTCTTCCACGTGCACGGCCTCGTGCTGGGCGTGCTGGGCGCCCTGCGCACCGGCTGCAGGCTGATCCACACCGGCCGCCCCACGCCGGAGGCGTACGCGGCGGCGGACGGCAGCCTCTACTTCGGCGTGCCGACGGTCTGGTCGCGGGTGGTGCGCGAGCACACCGCCGCCCGCGCCCTCTCCGGCGCCCGGCTGCTGGTCTCGGGCAGCGCCGCCCTGCCCGCGCCCGTCTTCCGCGACCTGGAGGCGCTCACCGGGCAACGCCCCGTCGAGCGCTACGGCATGACGGAGACCCTGATCACCGTCTCCGCCCGCGCGGACGGCGAGCGCCGCCCCGGCTCGGTGGGACTGCCGCTGCCGGGCGTGCGCACCCGCGTGGTGGAGACCGGGGAGGAGGGCGGCATCGGGGAGCTGGAGGTGTCCAGCCCGACGCTCTTCGCCGGCTACCTGGGCCGCCCGGAGGCGACGGCGGCCGCGTACACGGCCGACGGCTGGTTCCGCACGGGCGACATCGCCGCGATCGAGGAGGACGGCACCCACCGCATCGTGGGCCGGGCCTCCACCGACCTGATCAAGTCCGGTGGCTACCGGATCGGCGCGGGCGAGGTCGAGAACGCCCTGCTGGACCACCCGGCGGTCCGCGAGGCGGCGGTCGTCGGCCTGCCGCACGACGACCTGGGGCAGGAGATCGTCGCCTATGTGGTGGCCGACGGGATCGACGAGAAGGCGCTGATCGACTTCGTGGCGGGCCATCTGTCCGTGCACAAGCGGCCGCGCCGGATCCGCTTCATGGACGCGTTGCCGCGCAACGCGATGGGCAAGCCGCAGAAGAAGCTGCTGCCTCCGCTGTGAGGCGGTGGCTCCGCTGTGAGGCGCGGCCCCGGTGCCGCGTCCTGCATAATTCCATGCAGGATGCGGGCCGGATGAATGACTGACCGAGGAGGGCCCATGAGCGGGACCGGGGGCGAACCGGAAGCCACCGCGCGGCTGCAGAAGCTCTTCGAAGGGCACCGGCTGACGCCCACGCAGCGTCGCATCGCCCACTGCATGGTGCGCCGCGCGGCCGACGCGCCGTTCCTCTCCAGCGTGGAACTCGCCGAGCTCGCGGGCGTCAGCCAGCCGTCGGTGACCCGCTTCGCGGTCGCCCTCGGCTTCGACGGCTACCCCGCGCTCCGCCGCCACCTGCGCGACGTCGTCCCCGCCGCCGAGGCGCCCGCCGAGGACTCGTACAACGAGTACCAGCAGGCCGTGCACGCCGAGATCGACAACCTCCGCCACCTCGCCTCGCTGCTCGCCGACCCGGCCCCCGTCGCCCGGGCCGGCCGGCTGCTGGCCGCCTCACGCCCCCTGCCGGTCCTCGGCCTGCGGGCCGCGACCGCCCAGGCGGCGGGCTTCGCCTACTTCGCGCGCAAGGTCCACCCCGATGTGCGGTTGCTGGACGAGGGCGGCACGCTGCTCGTCGACCGCGTCGACGCGGCCGTACGCGCCGGGGCGAGCGCCCTGCTGTGCTTCGCGCTGCCGCGCCATCCGCGCGAGGTGGTGGAGGCGCTGGAGTACGCGCGGGGGGTGGGGCTGACGGTCGTCACCGTCGCCGACTCCACCTTCGCGCCGGTCGCCCGCCACAGCGACGTCCTGCTGCCGGCCGCCGTCGGCACGGGCCTCGCCTTCGACACGGCGTGCGCGCCGATGCTGCTGGGCCGGGTGCTGCTGGAGGCGATGTGCGACGCGCTGCCGGACGCGCAGGCAAGGCTGGAGGAGTTCGACGCGAGGGCGGCGGCGCGGGGCTTGTTCGTGGAGTGAGGGCGCCCCAATCCAGCCCGTCCGGCGTTTGAGGACCGGGGGTCCGGGGGGCGGAGCGTGAACTCAGCCCGTCCGGCGTTTGAGGACCCGGGGGTTCGGGGGCGGAGCCCCTGAAAGAAACGGGAAGGGGCGGGATCGGGGACTCTCCACCGCCCTAACGGGCGTACCGCACCTCCGGGAACCGCCCCGACGGCCCGTCCAGCAGCCCGTCGTCCCGCCCCCTCAGAAAGCGGTCCAGAAAGGACGCCACATACGCCCGCGTCACCGCGACCGCCCGCTCCCCCCGCACCGACCCCACATCCCCCCGCACCGTCCCCCACGGCACCGCCCCCTGCCGCGCGAGCTGCGGCAGCAGCGCCGCCGCGTCCGTATAGGCGCCGTGCTCCGACCCGCTGAGCGTCACGTCACCGCGCCAGCCACCGCGACCGCGCGAGTGCTGCCACAGCGCTTTCCACGACGGCTGACGCCGGTACTCGCCGGAATCGGCCGCGTCGGTGCCCATCAGCAGGAACGGCCGGTCGACGCCGTCGCGGGACGCCGAGCTCATGCCGTGGGCCCCGGGGAACTCCATCGTCCCGTCCATGTTCACCGCGGCCCGGATGCGTCGGTCGTCGTGCATCGCCTGAACGGCCGTGAAGCCGCCCGCCGAGTGGCCCACCATCCCCACGTGCCGCAGGTCCATGGCGGCCGCCAGCCCGTGCGGCAGGGCGAGCCGGTGCCGGCGGTCGCCGAGCCGGTCCAGGACGAACCGGGTGTCGTCGACGCGCGCCTTCATCGCCCTGCGCAGCACCCGCTCCGGGTCCGTGCCGCGCTTCGCGGCGAGGGCGGGGAGGACGGAGGGAGCGAGGCGGCCGCCGGGGAGGGCGACCTCGGAGGAGTCGTAGGTGTGGTCGACCGTGACGACCACGTAGCCGCGCGAGGCCAGGTCCTCGACGAGCGATGTGTTCCAGGTCCGGGGATCGCCCAGGCCCGCGGAGTACAGCACGACCGGCCGTACGCCCGTCCCGCGCGCGGCGGGAGCGTCCACGCGCGCGTGGGTGGCGGTGGCCGCCCAGTCCACGGCCCCGGCCGGCACGCGGTAGCCGAGGTGGCCGGAGCCGCCCGGCGAGCCGAAGTGGGCGGCGGCGCGCCGCTCCATGTGGGGCGCGGTGCGCGGGGCGGTCCGCCAGCCCGCGTGGGCCGCCGGGTACCAGAGGCCGATCATCACCTCGCGGTGGCCGCGCCCCGGGTGCCAGGGGTCCTCGCGGGAGGTGTCGACCAGGTGGCGGGTGGTGGTGCCGACGGGGAACGGGCCGGTGGGCTCGGGCAGCCGGGCGTGGGCACGGGAGCCGGCCGGGGCCGAGGGCAGGACCGAGGCCGGGTCCAGGAGCGAGGCCGAGACCGGGGCCGCCGTGGCGCCGTCGGCCCGTCCGGGTCCGTCGGCCGCCGCGCGGGCGTGCGGGGCGAAGGCCCCGAGCAGACCGGTCAGGGCCAGCGCGCCCGCCGCCACCAGCGCCCGTCGCCGCAGGGCACGCTCGTTCACCGGCATTCCGGTCTCCTCCCACCGTTCACCGTTCGGCTGGTGTGACGACCATAAGGACCGACGATGCGTCGACACGACATACGTGGGGGTCAACTCGCCTGTGATACCCGGGTATGACTCCAGTGGGCTACGGGTGGGCCACGGGCCCCGGCGGTTCTCAGCTCGCACTCAGAATCGTCGGCTAGCGTGCGGCCCGCAGTGATGGCGACAGAGGAGGTCCGCCGTGGGACGCGGAGCGTATGCGCTGGCTCGCGTGGCCGTGATCGTGAGGGCGTCGGCGCGCTGGCTGTGGTGGCTCGGGCTGCTGAGCGCGGGGGCCGGTGTCGCGGTGACGGAGCTGGTGCCGGGGCTCACCGGACGCCGACTGGGGCTGGCGGCGGGTGGCGTCCTGTTCGTCGTGGCCGGTGCCGTGGCCTTCCTGGCGCGGCGCGGCCGGTACACGGAGCTGGCGGGCGGCGCGGAGCGCGCGGGCCGGGCCGTGTTCCTCCAGGACCGGGCCGTGACGGCGCGGAACTGGCGGCGGGCCCGGCGCTGGTGGCTGGCGGGCGCGTTCGTCGCCGCCACGGCCTCCTCGCTCGCCGTGCCCTCGGCGGCCGGGCTGGCGATGGCGGGCGCGGGTGCCGGGCTGTGGGCGAAGGCCCTGTGGCTGGGCGGCCTGGAGCGCCGGAGCGAGTCGCTGCTGTGGGTGCGTACGGAGCGGGCGCAGGGCAGCCCCGTCGCGGCGCCCGTACGCGGCTGGTTCACCACCGGTCTCGTCGCCGGTGACGCCCTGCCCGGCGGGGCCCGGCGGCGGGGCCGTCCGGCCCCGGGCGCGGCGGTGGTCAGCGCAGCGCGGTGAGCCCCACCGCGTGGGCGCCGCCGCTCTCGGCGACGAGTTCGTCGAGGGACTGCGGCGGCCGTACGGGCACGAAGCGCACGCCGACGGAGGGGGCCTCCTCGTCCCCTTCCGTCCGTTGGTGCTCGGCATAGCCGTAAACCCCCGGGCGGGGGAGCGTGTTGTACGCGAAGTGGTTCGAGAAGTAGTACGCGCCGGTGTCGAGCAGCGCGACATGGTCCCCGGCCTCCAGCCGGGGCAGCGACCGTCCGGTCGCGACCAGGTCCCCGGCGAAACAGCACGGCCCGGCCACGTCCTGCGTCTCGGGCACTCCCTCCTTCGGCCGTCCCCACGCGTCGTACACCGCCACGCGCAGCGGCCACGCCTCCGGCGCGAACACCGTGCGGACGGCCACCTGCGCGCCCGCGTGCGTCACCGCGATCCGGCGGCCGCCCGCCGACTTGGCGTACTCCACCCGGGCCAGCACCATCCCGCTCTTGGCGAGCAGCGACCGCCCGAACTCGGTCACCAGGCCGTAGCGGCCGTCGAACAGGCCGGGGACGGCCTCGGCGAGCAGTCGCGCGTACGCGGCGTGGGTGGGGGTGACGTCGTCGGAGGCGAAGTTGACGGGCAGGCCGCCGCCGATGTCCACGGACCGGATCCGCCGGGCGTCGGCGCGCTCGTTGACCTCCTCGGCCAGTTCGTACACCGCCCGGATGCCGGAGGCCATCAGCTCCAGGGGGCAGCCCTGCGAGCCGACGTGGGCATGGATCCGGGTGAGCCACGGCCGCTCGGCGCAGGTGCGTACCAGCCACTCGCGCGCCCCCTCGTCGCGCAGGGGGATCCCGAACTTCGACGTCGGCGTGGCGGTGCTGAGCGCGTCGATGCTGCCGCCGCCGACCTGGGGGTTCACGCGCAGGCCGAGCGGCGGGACGGACGCGGGTGGGACGCCGTCCAGGAGGCCGTCCAGCCGGGCCAGCTCCTCCCGGCTGTCGGCGTTGACGGCGACGCCGAGCGCCAGCGCCTCGCGCAGCTCGGCGGGGGTCTTGGCGGGGGAGTCCAGCACGGTCCGCCCGGGCGGCACGCCCGCAGCGCGGGCCAGCGCGAGCTCCCCGGGGCTCGCCACCTCGGCGCCCAGCCCCTCGTCGGCGAGCAGCCGCAGCACGGGCACCAGGGGCGCGGCCTTGACCGCGAAGGTGTGGAGGACGTCCGCCCCGGGAGTGCTGACCTGCGCGAACGCTCTGTGGAGCGCGGCGGTGGCCGCTCTGATCCCCGGGACGTCCAGCAGGCCCGCGACGGGCCGGTCCGCCGAGACGACCCCCTGCCGGACGGCCGCCCGCACGGCAGCGTCCCGCCGCCGCGCGGCGCTCTCGCTCCCGCTCTCCACATGACCCATACGCCTACTCCACCACCGAGCGGGGCCGACGGCCACGGTGCGAGCGCCGTCGAGGCCGACCGGCGACCTGTTGAGCAGAAGCTGTTGACTAGAGGTATTCAGCCACCCAAACTGTGCAGTGTTCTATTCAGAACCGAATGGGACCGAGTGGAGAGCCAGGGAGGCAGCGCCCATGTCAGGACCGCGACCCGTGCGAGCACCGCGAGGCACCGAGCTGAGCACCCGGGGCTGGCAGCAGGAAGCCGCGCTGCGGATGCTCCAGAACAACCTCGACCCCGAGGTCGCCGAGCACCCCGACAAGCTCGTCGTCTACGGCGGCACGGGCAAGGCCGCCCGCGACTGGCGCTCCTTCGACGCGATGGTCCGCACCCTGCAGACGCTCAAGCAGGACGAGACCATGCTCGTCCAGTCCGGCCGCCCCGTCGGCGTCATGCAGACGCACGAGTGGGCGCCGCGCGTCCTCATCGCCAACTCCAACCTCGTCGGCGACTGGGCGAACTGGGAGGAGTTCCGCCGCCTGGAGGCCCTCGGCCTGACCATGTACGGGCAGATGACGGCCGGCTCCTGGATCTACATCGGCACGCAGGGCATCCTCCAGGGCACGTACGAGACGTTCGCCGCCGTCGCCGCGAAGAAGTTCGGCGGCACGCTCGCCGGGACGATCACCCTGACCGCCGGCCTCGGCGGCATGGGCGGCGCCCAGCCGCTCGCCGTCACCATGAACGACGGCGTCGCGATCTGTATCGACTGCGACCCGCGCGCCATCGAGCGCCGCATCGAGCACCGCTACCTGGACGTCAAGGCCGACTCCCTCGACCACGCCCTCCAGCTGGCCGTCGAGGCGCGCGACGCCCGCCGCCCGCTGTCCATCGGCGTCCTCGGCAACGCCGCCGAGCTCGTACCGCAGCTCCTCGCGATGAACGCGCCCATCGACATCGTGACGGACCAGACGAGCGCCCACGACCCGCTCGCGTACCTGCCCGTCGGCGTCTCCTTCGACGAGATGGCCACCTACGCCGCCGAGAAGCCCGCCGACTTCACGACCCGGGCGCGCGAGTCGATGGCGCGTCACGTCGAGGCGATGGTCGGCTTCCAGGACGCGGGCGCCGAGGTCTTCGACTACGGCAACTCCATCCGCGGCGAGGCCCAGCTCGCGGGCTACACCCGCGCCTTCGACTTCCCCGGCTTCGTCCCGGCGTACATCCGCCCGCTCTTCTGCGAGGGCAAGGGCCCCTTCCGCTGGGCGGCGCTGTCGGGCGACCCCAAGGACATCGCGGCCACCGACCGCGCGATCCTCGACCTCTTCCCCGAGAACGAGTCCCTGGCCCGCTGGATCAAGATGGCCGGCGAGCGCGTCCACTTCCAGGGCCTGCCGGCCCGCATCTGCTGGCTCGGCTACGGCGAGCGCGACCGCGCGGGCGAGCGCTTCAACGACATGGTCGCGAGCGGCGAGCTCTCCGCGCCCATCGTCATCGGCCGCGACCACCTCGACTGCGGCTCGGTCGCCTCGCCCTACCGCGAGACGGAGGCCATGCTCGACGGCTCCGACGCGATCGCGGACTGGCCGCTGCTCAACGCCATGGTCAACGTCGCCTCGGGTGCCTCCTGGGTGTCCCTCCACCACGGCGGCGGCGTCGGCATGGGCCGCTCCATCCACGCGGGCCAGGTCACGGTCGCCGACGGCACGGCCCTGGCGGGCGAGAAGATCCGCCGAGTCCTGACCAACGACCCGGGCATGGGCGTCATCCGCCACGTCGACGCGGGCTATGACATCGCCGAGTCGGTGGCGGAGGACCGCGGGGTCCGCATCCCGATGCGGGAGGGGGAGTGACCGCCGCTGCGGGCGACCGCCCGGTTGTGGGCAATCGTTCCGCAGGGCGGAACGGGTGGGCACAACCGGACCACCGGCCCGCACCCGAAGCGGGCACCTCCGGTGCGGGCAACGCACCGTCGTTCCACGAGATGTGGCGCGACCTCGCCCCCATCGGCCGGAACCCGGAAAGCGGCGGCTACCGCCGCTATGCCTGGACCGGCGCCGATGCCGACTGCCGCTCGTGGTTCCAGGCGCAAGCGGAACTACGCGGGCTGACCTACGAGGTCGACCGCAACGGCAACCAGTGGGCCTGGCTGGGCGACCCCACCGCCGGTGACGCCGTCGTCACCGGCTCCCACCTCGACTCCGTCCCCGACGGTGGCGCCTTCGACGGCCCCCTCGGCGTCGTGTCGTCCTTCGCCGCGCTCGACGAGCTCCGCGCCCGGGGCGCGAAGCCCGGCCGCCCCCTGGCCATCGTCAACTTCGGCGACGAGGAGGGCGCCCGCTTCGGTCTGGCCTGCGTCGGCTCGCGCCTGACCGCAGGTCAGCTCACCCTCGACAAGGCCCACGTCCTCCGGGACGGCGAAGGGATCTCCCTGGCCCGGGCCATGGAGCGTGCCGGATACGACCCCGAGGCCATCGGCCCCGACCCCGAGCGCCTCGCCCGCGTCGGCGCGTTCGTCGAGCTCCACGTCGAGCAGGGCCGCGCCCTCGCGGACACGTCGCACCCCGTGGGCGTCGCCTCCGCGATCTGGCCGCACGGCCGCTGGCGGTTCGACTTCCACGGCGAGGCCAACCACGCCGGCACCACCCGCCTCGACGACCGCCGCGACCCGATGCTGACGTACGCCAATACCGTGCTCGCGGCCCGCAAGAAGGCCCGGCTCGCCGGTGCCCTGGCGACCTTCGGGAAGGTCGGCGTCGAGCCGAACGGCGTGAACGCCATCGCCTCCCTCGTCCGCGGCTGGCTGGACTCGCGCGCCGCCGACGAGGAGACGCTGGCCGCCGTCGTCGCGGAGATCGAGCAGGCGGCGGTCGAGCGCGGCGTCCGCGACGGCGTGGAGGTCCGGGTGACCCGGGAATCCTTCACCCCCGTCGTGGAGTTCGCCCACGACCTGCGCGACGAGCTCGCGGGGCTCCTGGGCGGCGCGCCCGTGCTGCCCACGGGCGCCGGGCACGACGCCGGTATTTTGTCCGGTGTCATCCCCACGGCCATGCTGTTCGTGCGGAACCCCACCGGCGTCTCCCACTCGCCCGCCGAGACGGCGACCGAGGACGACTGCGTGGCCGGAGTGACCGCACTCGCCGACGTACTGGAGGGCCTGGCGTGCAGGTGACCTACTGGGCCGAGCACGCGTGGCTCGGCGACCGTGTCGAGCCGGGCGTGGCCATCGAGGTGACGGACGGCCGGATCACGGCCGTCCGCACCGAGGTCCCCTCCCCGCCCCCGGGCGCGACGACCCTGCGCGGCCTGACCCTCCCCGGCCTGGCCAACGCCCACTCCCACGCCTTCCACCGTGCCCTGCGCGGCCGCACCCAGGTGGGCAGCGGCACCTTCTGGACGTGGCGCGACGTGATGTACGGCGTCGCCGACCGGCTCACCCCGGACTCGTACTTCGCGCTCGCCCGTGCCACGTACGCGGAGATGGCCCTCGCCGGCGTCACCTGCGTCGGCGAGTTCCACTACCTCCACCACGGCCCCGGCGGCACCCCCTACGCCGACCCCAACGCCATGGGCGAGGCCCTGATCGCGGCTGCCGCCGAAGCCGGCATCCGCATCACCCTCCTCGACACCGCCTATCTCTCCTCGGGCTTCGGCAACGGTCCCGTTGGCGAGCCCCCGAACCACCACCAGACGCGCTTCTCCGACGGCACGGCCGACGCCTGGGCCGAGCGCGCCGCCGCCCTCAAGCCCGCCGGCCACGCCCGGATCGGCGCGGCCGTCCACTCGGTGCGCGCCGTGCCCGCCGACCAGCTGACGACCGTCGCCGACTGGGCGAAGGACCGTGAGGCCCCCCTCCACGTCCACCTCTCCGAGCAGACCGCCGAGAACGACGCCTGTCTCGCGGCGCACGGCCGCACCCCCACCCGGCTGCTCGCCGACCACGGCGTGCTCGGCCCGCGTACCTCCGCCGTGCACGCCACCCACCTCACCGACGAGGACATCGCCCTCCTCGGCGGCGCGGCATCGACGATCTGCATGTGCCCCACGACCGAACGGGACCTCGCCGACGGCATCGGCCCCGCCGTCGCCCTCCAGCGGGCGGGCAGCCCGCTGTCGCTGGGCAGCGACAGCCACGCCGTCATCGACCTCCTCGAAGAGGCCCGTGCCATGGAGCTCGACGAGCGGCTGCGCAGCCGCACCCGGGGCCACTGGACCGCCGCCGCGCTGCTGCGCGCCGCCACCGAGGACGGGCACGCCTCCCTGGGCTGGGCGGACGCGGGCCGCATCGAGCCGGGTGCCCTCGCCGACCTCACGACGGTCGCGCTGGACTCCGTCCGTACCGCGGGGCCGGCTCCGCGCCACGGTGCCGAGACGGCCGTATTCGCCGCGACCGGGGCGGACATCCGCCATACGGTCGTGGGCGGCCGGCACGTCGTACGCGACGGGCTCCACCAGCTCGTACCGGACGTGCCGCGGGCACTGGCCGACTCCATCGCCGCCCTGAGCGGCTGACGCCGAGGACCGGAGCAAGCATGAGCACGGCAATCATCAACATCAGCAGTCTGGTCACCAACGACCCCTCCCTCGGCGAAGGCCCCCTCGGTCTGGTCCAGGACGCGGCAGTCGTCATCGACGGCGACCGCGTCGCGTGGATCGGTGAGTCCAGCAAAGCACCCGCCACTGACAACGCCGTCGACGCCGGGGGCCGGGCCGTGATTCCCGGCTTCGTGGACTCCCACTCCCACCTGGTCTTCGCGGGCGACCGCACCGCCGAGTTCAACGCGCGGATGTCCGGGCGGAGCTACAGCGCGGGCGGCATCCGCACGACGGTGGCGGCGACCCGAGCGGCGAGCGACGCCGAACTGGAGGCGAACCTCACCCGCTACCTCACCGAAGCCCTCCGCCAGGGCACGACCACCTTCGAGACGAAGTCCGGCTACGGCCTCACCACCCACGACGAGGCCCGCGCCCTGCGGATCGCCGCCGCCCACACCGACGAGGTCACCTACCTCGGCGCGCACATCGTGGCGCCGGAGTTCGCCGACGACCCCGACGGCTACGTCTCCCTCGTCACCGGCGAGATGCTCGACGCGTGCGCCCCGCACGCCCGCTGGGTCGACGTGTTCTGCGAGAAGGGCGCCTTCGACGGCGACCAGGCCCGCGCGATCCTGGAGGCCGGCAAGCGTCACGGCCTGGTGCCGCGCGTCCACGCCAACCAGCTGGGCCACGGCCCCGGCGTCCGGCTGGCCGTCGAGGTCGGCGCGGCCTCCGCCGACCACTGCACCCACCTCACGGACGCGGACGTCGATGCCCTGGCCCAGGGCTCCACGGTGGCCACCCTCCTCCCTGGCGCCGAGTTCTCCACCCGCGCCCAGTGGCCCGACGCGCGCCGCCTCCTCGACGCGGGTGTCACGGTCGCCCTGTCCACGGACTGCAACCCCGGCTCGTCCTTCACCAGTTCCATGCCGTTCTGCGTGGCCCTGGCCGTGCGCGACATGGGAATGACGCCCGACGAGGCGGTCTGGTCCGCCACGGCGGGCGGGGCGGCGGCCCTCCGCCGCACGGACATCGGCCGCCTCACCCCGGGCGCCCGCGCCGACCTGGCGCTCCTGGACGCCCCCTCGCACGTCCACCTCGCCTACCGGCCCGGCGTGCCGCTCGTCTCGGCGGTCTGGCGGCGCGGGGTGCGCGAGCTCTGAGGGCCGGGTCAGGGGGGTCTCAGGGCGGGATCGGGGTCTTCCCGGAAGCCGCGGGGAGGCCTCGCCCGGAAGTATCGACGTCATGACGAACACGACATGGCGACAGGCGGCCTTCACGACGGGCCCGCTGTGCATGACGGCCTACGGCCTCATCCGGCTGACGGACCCCGGGCACGGCCCGGGCCCGGCCTGGTCGCTGGGTCATCTGGCCCTGCTGGCTGGCGTCCTGCTGTTCGGACAGGTGATGCTGGGCCTGCGCCGGACGGCGGCGACGGGCCGGGGCCGGGTGAGCAGGACGTTCGCCGGCGCCGGCGCGACCCTGGGCCTGCTGGGCGTGGCGGCCGTGACGGCGCAGACGGCCATCGACCTGCTCGTGGGATACGCGTCGGTGGACCGCGCGACGATGAACGCCCTCTTCGAACGGATCCACAGCTGGCCGGGCGTGACCCCCGCTGTCTACACCGTCGGCCCGCTGCTCTTCTACGTCGGACTGCTGCTGCTCGTGGCCCAGTTGGCGGCCCTGCGCGCGATAGCCGTCTGGCGGCCGCTCGCGATCGTCGCCGGTGTGGCGATCACGGCGGCCGGCGGCCTGGACCTGATCCCCCTGAGCGGCCTGCTCTTCCTGGCCGCCCTCGCACCGCTCGGCAAGAACGCCACCACTGCCCCTCAGCCCGTCCTCTCCAGCGTCACGAGCGGGATATCCCGCCCGGAGCGCGAGGCCCGCTCCCTGAAGTCCGTGAAGGCCGGATCCGCCGCGATCTGAAGGGCCCACACGTCCTCCCGCGCGGACTCCTCCAGCAGCTCGGCCCGCACGGGGAAGCGCTCCCTGCCCACCTCGACGGTCGCCTCCGGGGCGGCCATGAGG
Organism: Streptomyces sp. NPDC001678; assembly: GCF_042892945.1. Taxonomy (NCBI): domain Bacteria; kingdom Bacillati; phylum Actinomycetota; class Actinomycetes; order Kitasatosporales; family Streptomycetaceae; genus Streptomyces; species Streptomyces sp. NPDC001678. Next base: position 466,781 of record NZ_JBIAUP010000006.1, read on the forward strand.
TTGTGGAACCAGCCCGGGGCGGTGGGCGCCCCGCCGTTCGACGCGAAGACCACCAGCCGGTCGCCGTGGGCGACGTGCACCAGCGGCGTCGTCCGGGCCAGCCCGGTCCGGGCGCCGCGCGTGGTCAGGAGCAGCAGCTTCACGCCGGCGAACTGGCCGCCGACACGGCCGCCGTTGGCCCGGAACTCCTCGATGACGCGCTGATTGAAGGGGTTGCTGTTGAGCACGGTGTCCGTCATGGCCGTCACGCTAAAGTCTCACACCGATGTGAGATTCAACCCTCTGTGAGGCAGGTCATCATGAGGATCGGCGACCTGGCGCGAGCGACCGGCGTGAACGCCCGGCTGCTGCGCTACTACGAGGAGCAGGGCCTGCTGGCCTCCCACCGCCTCCCCAGCGGCCACCGCCGCTACGCCCAGGACGCGCCCGAGACGGTACGCCGCATCAGGGTCCTCCTGGACGCGGGCCTGCCGACCCGCGTCATCCGTGACGTCCTGCCCTGCGTGCGTGGCGAGGACCCGTCCGCCTACGACCCCTGCGTGGCCACTCACCTCTCCACCCGCCTCCACGACCTCGACCGCCACATCACCGAACTCCAGCGGACCCGAGCCTCCCTGGCGGGCCTGCTGGCGGCGGCGGAGGGAGCGGTGGCGTAGGGGACCTGCCGGGCCTGTGAGATTCAGGCGACCGCACGGCCCGCCGCTTCACGGCAGTCCCGGCAGCGGCCCGGCTCGGCGGCGCGGAAGACGCGTTCGCAGCCGCCGCAGGTCTGGAACGGCAGGGGCGCCGGGGGACGTGCCGGGCCCGGTGGTGCCTCCGGGGTCCGTACGGGCAGGGCGGGCGGCAGCCAGTTCCGCAGGCGGTAGCCCAGCAGCCGGGCGGGCCAGGAGATGGCGCCCATCGGCAGGCTGCCCGTAAGGGTGAGAGCGATCTGGACGGGGCCGATCCCACGGTCGAGCCATGTGCGCACGGCGGGGGAGAGCCGTCGGACGTCCGTCTCCGAGAGCCACAGCCGTGGGTCGCGGCGGCGCAGCCCGGCGAGCAGGTCGGCGGCGGGCCGGTCGACGGGCGGCAGCGATAAGGGGGTCGGCTCCTCGCGCGGAGCGGGCTTCGGGGCGGCGGGCCGCCGCTTCACCAGGTCGACCTTGGCCGGAGGCGGCTCGGCGCCGGGCCGCTCGTACCAGGTCGTACGGGTCACCATCCGGCCCGTTGCCGTCCGTTCGCGCGGCCGCTCCAGATAGCCGGCGGTTTCCAGCTCCTTCAGGGCCCTGGCGATGGTGATTTCGCCTTCCCTGAAGCGGCGGGTGAGGTCTTTGATGCCCACGGACGCGCCGTCCGGCAGCGACTGGATGTAAACGCCCAGGCCGATCGCGACGGCGGACAAGTCCGGGTGCTGGGCGAGGTGGTTGCCGACGACGGTGAAGTTGGTGTCGTGGTGGTGGCGGATGTGGACGACTCCGGCTCGCGGAGGGCCGGTGCGCGCGGAGGCGTGCGCGCTAGACTGCGGTTCAGTCATTGGGAAGGTGCTGCTTCCTGGATGATCAGGCCCTCGTTCGGGATGCCAGTCCCGGCGGGGGCCGTCGTCTGTCTGGGTGAGCTTGCGCGGCGAACGTACCGCGCCGCCGCCCGCGACTTCCACCGTGTCACCTGATGGGGTGACGTGTCGGGTTGGTAGGGGTTGGTTCTTTCCCCAAGTCCTTTAAAGAGACGTCGGGCCCGGCCGGTTCGCGGTTCGCCGCGAACCGGTTGCCTCGACTCACACGTGTGCCTCGCGCTGGTGCAGACCCATGAGTGTGGCGGCGCGCGCCATCCCCTCGGCGTCGCCCCGCGCGGTCGCCTCCCGTCGGGCGCGCTTGATCCGGTCGCATCCGGCACAGCGCCCCCGCTCGCCGCCGGGCGTCATCGGGCGGAGCGCCGACGGCTTCGCCTCCCATTCGCGACCGCCGCCCAGGGGGCGCAGGAAGACGCGTTCCCGCGTCGCCGCCATCACCTCACCCAGGCGGTTCCGCTGCGTGTCCATCGCGAGAGTCCCGACCTCAGGCGTGCCGGTTTGCTCATCTGTCGCCATGCGCCAAGACGCTACGGAAGTCGCTTTCCGCCCCACAATGGCACTTTGGCGGGGCGGTCGGTGGAAGTGCCACCCGTGGTCACAGCGGCACACCGATGGCGTCCGCGAGCGATCGCATGCCCGGCGTGAGGGTCCTCCTTCTCTCGATCACCCGGCCGAGAATGTCCTGCGCGTACCGCTGATTGGGCAGCCACTGGGGCGCCACGGTCCGGACGTGCTCCAGGACGTCCACCGCTTCCGCGTACCGCCGCAGCCGGACGTTCGCTTCCGCGACGTCCAGCAGGTGGCGGTTGCGGTTGTTCGAGGTGGGCCGGAGGCCGGTCGCGGGTACGCGTTCCGCGAGTTGGAGTACGTGGTCGGGGCGGTCGGCGATCAGTGCGTTCTCGGCGCGTTTGAGCTTTACCGTCACGGGGCCGAGTGCCCGGAGGAAGTCCTTCTCCGGTGCGAACTCCCGCCCCATCGCGATCGCGGCGGAGTGGGCGAGGCGCAGCGCCTGGTCGGCCTCGTCGGGCCTGTTGTCCCTGACGGACGCGGCGGAGAGGCGCAGCAGAAGCCAGCCCCACGCGCTGAGCTCCGCGGGCGTGGCGCGGGACATGCGGGGTTCGACTTCGTCGGCCCAGCGCGTCGCCAGCTCGCGTGCGGCGCCCAGCCTGCCCTGCCGCAGGAGCAGCCAGCAGCGGGTGCTGACGCTGGTCGCCGCGTGCAGGTCGTCCGGTGCTTCGCCCAGCGCTCGTTCCAGCGCTACGTCTGCCGCCTGGAACTGGCGGGTCTGGGTGAGGAGCCAGCCCGTCAGCTGCATCAGGCGGGCCCGGAGGGCCTTGCCGTCAAGTCCGGTCTCCGCCAGCGCGTCCGCGTCGCGGATGAGGGGCGGCAGGATCGCGCCCAGCTCCGTGTACCGGTCCGTGGAGAACAACGGGAGCGCCGAGTCGAGGGCCGCGCGTACACCCGTGAGGGTGGGCGGCTCGCCGCTCTCCGTCGCCCGGACGGGATCCGTCAGCGCTCGGCGCACCGCTTCCCACTGGTTCGCGGCGGGGGCTTCGGGTCCGGCGTCGCCCCGATCGCCGGCCAGCCGGCTCGTGGGCACTCGCAGAGCCACCGCGAGTCTGTGCGCTGTCTCCAGCCGGGTGTCGTCGCGTTCTGCCTGCTCCAGTTTGCGGATCAGGGAGAGCGAAACGCCTGACATCGCTGCGAGTTCACGCTGACTCAGGCCCCGGCGCTTGCGTACGTCCCGGAGCCGCTGGCCGAAGGTGGCACCCATGGGGCGAGCGTACGCCCGAGGTCCCCCGTGCGAGCGATCGCTTGAGGCGGGTGCCTGGAACTACCTTCGGGAGATATGAGTGCTGATAGCCCCGATCGCGTGGGTCGGACCCGGGAAACGGTCCTGGACGTGCTGCCCGACGTGTTTCCTTGGGTCGGGTTCCTCCCCGAGCCGGATGCCCGGGCCTTCGTAGCCGAACTGGTTGCCTCCACGCGTGCCGCGGACTCCATCAACAACAGCGCGGCTGTGGCCCAGATGCTGGCCGCATGGGAGCACACCGCCGAAGCCCATTCCGACCCCGACGTGTCGGCCGCTTTGACCAAGGATCACGAGACGGACTGTGGCCCGGTACCCGCCCCTGGGGAGGTCGCGTGACACCCGGCCACGGAGATCGGGCCCGCACTCCCTACCGCGTCCCGGTCAGGACGCTCGCCGGAGCAGCCACGCATTCGGCGTGAAGGACGGGTTGCCGAAGGCCACGCAGCCTCCGCTGTAGTAGGTCTGGACCTTGATCCAGCCATTCGGCGGCTGGGCCGTGGCGCAGGCGTTGACCTGGGTGCCGACGGGGAGGCCGTCGAGCTGCTTGATCATCTTGATGTTCGAGCCGCCCATCACGCGGCACGAGGCGCTGGTGCCCCAGTTGACGTCGACCCAGCCGTCCGGGGTCATCGAGTCGGCGCACACCGTGCGGGTCTCGCCCGGCGAGGCCTGGGCCGGGCTCGCCGCGACGGAGGCGACGAGCGTCGCGCCGAGAAGGGCAAGACCCGCGGTGCGGAGTCGTCTCATGGGGTGTCTCCCAAGCATGAAGAGTGCACTGATGCGCTGATGAGGGATCAGTGTTGGCCAGCGCATTCAATGGCCTGCGCGAAGTGCTTGAGGAGAATGTTTTCGGCCATGGAAGGCCGTGAAAGGGCTTCTCAAGGTTTTCTCAAGGCCCTGGGAAAGCCGCTGTGCCGCATGGGCGGGCGGGCCCGTGCGGCACAGCGGCACAGTCGTGGGCGGCGGCGCGCCCCGCGTCACTCCTCGGCCAGCAGTCCCCGCCGCAGCCGCACCAGCGTGCGGGACAGCAGCCGGGAGACGTGCATCTGGGAGATGCCCAGCTCCTCGCCGATCTCCGACTGCGTCAGGTTCGACACGAACCGCAAGGAGAGGATGTGGCGGTCGCGGTACGGCAGTTCCGCGATGAGGGGCTTGAGCGACGCGATGAATTCGATGCCCTCCAGGCCGTGGTCCTCGTAGCCGATGCGGTCCGACAGGGAGCCCTCCGGCTCGTCGTCGTCGGCCTGGGCGTCCAGCGAGCTCGCGGTGTACGCGTTGCTCGCGGCCATGCCCTCGACGACCTCGTCCTCCGTCAGGCCCAGCCGCTCGGCGAGCTCGGCGACGGTCGGGGCGCGGTCCAGCTGCTGGGCCAGCTCGTCGCCGGCCTTGGCCAGGTCGAGGCGGAGCTCCTGGAGTCGCCGGGGGACCCGGACGGACCAGCTGGTGTCGCGGAAGAAGCGCTTGATCTCGCCGATGATCGTCGGCATCGCGAAGGTGGGGAACTCCACACCGCGGGTCAGCTCGAACCGGTCGATCGCCTTGATCAGACCGATGGTGCCGACCTGGATGATGTCCTCCATCGGTTCGCTGCGGGTGCGGAACCGGGAGGCCGCGAACTTCACCAGGGCCAGATTCAGCTCGACCAGTGTGTTGCGGACGTACGCGTAGTCGTGGGTGCCCTCTTCGAGCGACGCGAGGCGGGCGAAGAGCGTCTTGGACAGGGCCCGCGCGTCGACCGCGGCCACCTCGTCGTACGGGGGGATCTCAGGGAGCCCGGCGAGGCCGGGGGTGTCGGGGGCGTCGTGCTCGGGCAGGGTTGCCGACGAGGCCGTCGCGAGGTCCTCGTGCGAGGCGCACGAGGTGGCGGGACGTTGTTCGTCGAGCCGGGGTGACATGGTCTCCTCCATCATTCTCGGCATATGGCTGCCGAAGCCGTGACCCTTTTGCTGCGGTTTGCGGCGCCTCCAAAGCCGTCGGTGGAAAATGTGTCCCTACTAGCCCTACCGGTCTTCACCACCGTCTGGCAAGTATGGTTTGTCCCATTCTGTCAGTATTTGGCGGAACTTCGGCTTCCGGAGCCGCGTAAGGAAGGCGTAGTGTTTCGGCAGCGGAACGCGAGCACGCCACGAGCGCATGAAGGGGAGCGGGAGCGCATGGATCGCGGGATGGTCGGCAATCCGAGCAGGGGCCGACTGCAAGTGGAGGTCCGGCGCGAGGGCGCGAGCTCGGTCGTCTCGCCCGCGGGTGAGCTCGATCACCACACGGCCGAATTGCTGCGCGAGTCCCTGGAGGGCTGTGTACGCGACGGCGACGCCCGCCTCGTCGTCGACTGCTCGCGGCTCGACTTCTGCGACTCGACCGGCCTGAACGTACTCCTCGGCGCCCGGCTCAAGGCCGAGGCCGCCGGAGGCGCCGTCCACCTGGCCGCGATGACCCCCGTCGTCGCCCGGGTGTTCGAGATCACGGGAGCCGGGGCCGTCTTCACCGTGCACGACACGCTCGACTCGGCGCTCGCCGACTGAGCCGAGCCGGGAATCTCCGTTGCCTGTGTCACAGGCGCCCCGTCGAATTCGTGGGTGTTCTCACGATTCCGCCGGGCAGGAGACAGCTGAATCCATTGAAGATGTTCGTGTTCGTATCGGTGAATCGGTGAGGTGAAGCGCTGATGAGCACCACCCGGGCGTGCCCACCGCCGGACGGCCCCGGCCCGGAGGCGGGGGACGCCGCCTCGGCCGGTTCACCGGCCCCGGCGGAAGCGGCGGCCCGCAGGCTGCGCCTCGTCGGGGTCGGTGGCGCCGTACCGCTCTCGCGTGACTTCACCCGTCAGGCGCTCCACGACTGGGGCTGGCTCCCCGCGGTCTCCGCCGACCACCGGGCCGCCGCCGAGGACGTCCTGCTGGTCGTCTCCGAGCTGGTCACCAACGCCTGCCTGCACGCCGACGGCCCCGAGGAGCTGTGCGTCAGCCGTACGGGCAAGGTGCTCCGGCTGGAGGTCAGCGACCTCGGCACCGGCACCCCGGCACCCCGGACCCCGCACCGCGCGGGCCGGCCCGGCGGCCACGGCATGTTCATCGTCCAGCGGCTCTGCCTCGACTGGGGGGTCGTCCGGCGCTCCGGCGGCGTCGGCAAGACGGTCTGGGCGGAACTGGCCGGGCCGTCGTAGAGAAGCCCTGAGGGAGAGCCTTTACGGGCTGTTCCTTGTCTTCCCTCTCCACCGTCCCGGGCGTACCTTCGGCGTCCGATCTGATGTGCCGTCAGCAAATCTCTGCTGTGGCACCGGACGAGAGGGGAACCCCAGGTGTACCGCACCTCACGCCACCCCAAGCGCCGCGCCGGCGCGCTCGCCGTCTCGGCGGCTCTGGCCGGCGGCGCGTTCCTGCTGGTCGCGCCGGACGCGCGGGCCGAGGTCGTCGACGTCAACTACCAGTGCAAGACGCCGATCGGGGACCGCAGCGCGGTCTCGCCCATCGACATCAAGGCCACGGCGAGCGGTGACGCCTACAAGCTCACCATGACCTTCCAGAAGGGCGTCTCCTCCAGCCCCATCGAGCTCGGCAAGGGCGCGATGAAGCCAAGTGCCGTGATCAAGGTGGGCGGCGCGGACAGCGGCACGGTCGACGTCTCCGGCCCCGCCAACGACCAGCCGATACCTCCCAACACCCCCATCAAGATCAGTGACTTGTCGGGGACGTACACCCCCAAGAAGGGTGGCCAGGTCACCTTCACGGCCTCCGTCCTCACCATCTCCGCCCTGGGCACCACGACCACCTGCACCCCCACCAACAACCCCAAGCCCTCGCTCACCCTTGAGGTCAAGGACCCGGGCGGGACGGGCGGGACCACGACCGGCGGGTCCACGAGCGGGTCGACGAGTGGATCGACTAGTGGGTCCACGGGTGGATCGACGAGCGGGTCCACGAGCGGGTCGACCAGTGGGTCCACGAGTGGGTCGTCGGCCGGGTCGACCGGCGGGTCGACCAGCGGCTCCACGGCCGGCACCACCGGCGGGTCCACCGGCTCGACCACCAGCGGTACGACCGGCGGCACCACCGGCGGCGGGCAGCTCCCGCAGACCGGGCCCTCCGATTCCGCCGTCGCCCTCGCCACCCTCGGCGGCACCGTGCTCCTCACCGGGGTCGCCGGCACCCTCTGGCTCACCCGGAGGCGCCGCACCGCCGGCTGACCCCCTCACCCCCACGCCCAGGGAGCCGCCGATGCCGCTGATGCCGCCGACGAACGCCCGCAACACCGCCGCCGCCCTGCTCTGCGCCGCCTCGGTGCTCGCCGTGCCCACGCCCACCGCCCCGGCCCCGGTCGCCCCGACCCCGGCCGACAGCCGGCCGTCCTGGACGGCGGCGCCCGCCCCCGGTGGCAGGAAGGCGCCGACGGCGGAGGACAGGTCGTCCTTCTACCTCGAAGGCGCCCCCGGCTCGGTCCTGGAGGACAAGCTGACGGTCGTCAACCCCGGCGACCGGCGGCTGACGGTCGAGCTGAGCGGCAGCGACCCGTGGATCTCCCTCGCCGCCGGACGCGTGAGCGTGCCGCCCCGCACCCGCGCGGACGTCCCCCTCACCGTGACCGTTCCGGCCGGTTCGGCACCCGGCGACCGTTCCGCCGCCGTGACCGCCTCCGGGGACGGCCGGCGGGTCCGGGTGTCCATGGCCGTACGGGTCGCGGGGACCGCCTTCGCCGCGCTCTCGGTGGAGCACGTCCGGGTCAGCGGCACGGGCCGGGACGCGGTGATCCACTACGCCCTGGTCAACCGGGGCAACACCACCCTCGCCCCCCGGCTGACCATCCGGGCGGAAGGCCTCTTCGGGCAGGTCCTGAGCCGCCAGGCAGCAGGAGTCCCCACCGCCCTGGCACCCGGCGAGAGCGTACGGCTGGCGGAGCGATGGCCGGAGGCCCCGCGCCTGGACCGGGTGGCGGTGCGCGTCACGGCCACCACCCCGGACGGCACCCGGGCCGCCGCGTCCGGCTCGTACACGCCCCTGCCCTGGCTCCGCCCGGCCCTCGGCGCGGCGGCCGGGCTCGTGGCGGCCGGGGCGGTCGTACGCCGCGTACGGCGTCTACGGCGTCGTCGGGCGGCCCGCTCATGAGGGGCCGACCGCCGCGGGGCCGACCGCCGCGGGGCCGCCGGAGAGGCCGTGGGAGCGCCTGGGAGTGGGCAGCGGCGCTCCTCGCGCTGCTCGCGCTCCTCGTCGCCCTCCCCGCGCCCCCGGTCCTCGCCGACGGCGCCCCCCAGGCCGCCGTGGACCGCTCCGAGGTCCCCCGGGACGGCCGGGTCACCGTGACCGGCCGGGGCTGGCCGGCCGGTGCGCTGCTCACCCTGCTCGTCTGCGGGCAGAACATGATCGGCGGCACCAACGCCTGCGCCAACGCCGACGGCCGCGCCGTCACCACCGGCGCCGACGGCGCCTTCCGCGTGGACGTGCCCGTCCCCGCGCCGCCCAAGCCCTGCCCCTGTGTCGTCCATGTGGCGACCGTCACCGGCGACTCCGTCGCGACGGACGTTCCGCTGGTCGTCAGCGGGCACCCCGTCGCGCCCCTGCCGGAGCAGAGCGGCGGGGAGCGGCTCAGCGTGCTCGACGCCCGGCTGGAGGGGGCCGGCGGGCTGCTGACGTGGTTCGGCGCCCCGCCCACCCGCCGGCTCGTCGTGACCGTCGCCAACCTCGGCTCCACCCCTGCCAAGAACCCGGCCTTCCGGCTCGGCACCTCGCGCGGGGTGCTCGCCCCGGCCTGGGAGGACCGCCCCTGGCACGGCACGGTGGCCCCCGGGCGCAAGGAGCGGGTGACGCTCGACGTGGAGCTGGCGGCGGGCGCGTACGGGGACTACCTCGTCTCGCTCGAGTACGCCGGCAAGGTGCTCGTCGAGCAGCCGTGGGACGTGAGCCGGCCCTGGGGGGTGACGCTCTTCTGGATCCTGCTGGGCGTGGTCGTCCCGCTGGCGGTCTTCCGCGCGGGCATGGCGGTCGTGGACCGTGTCCGTCCCCGTACGCCCGTCAAGGCCGCCATGGCCGCCACGGCCGGTCCGGAGCCCCCGGCGGCCCGGGAGGGCCCGCTCCCGTGGTTCACCCCGGAGACCGACCCCAGGCGGCCCGGCCCCGGCGCGCCCCCCGGCTGACGGACGGCTGACGGACCGGACGGCCGGCGGACGGCGGAACGGGCGCACGCGAAAGCCCCCGGCACGTTCCCGTGCCGGGGGCTTCCGGTGTCCGTCAACGCATTCGCGTCAAGGCACTCGCGTCAGTGGACGTCACCCATCAGGGCGATGATCCGCTTGCGGTACATCCACACCGCGACACCCGCGAGGGTGCAGAGCGCGGCCTGGAACACGATCGTGCCGGTGCCGTTCATGTCCACACCGGCGATGGACAGCAGACCCGTCGTGCAGTCACCGGCGGTGACGGCGAGGAACCACACGCCCAGCATCTGGCTCGCGTACTTCTTCGGCGCCATCTTCGTGGTGAGCGACAGACCCACCGGGGAGAGGCACAGCTCACCCATGGTCTGGATCATGTAGATCATCAGCAGCCAGGCCGGGCTGACCTTGGTGCCGTCGCCCGCCATGCCCATCGGGACGGCGAAGACGAAGAACGAGGCGCCGATGAGCACCATCGCCATGGCGAACTTCACCGTGGTGCTGGGCTCGCTGTTGCGGCGGGCCAGGAACACCCACAGCCAGGCGAAGACCGGGGCCAGCGCCATGACCCACAGCGGGTTGACCGACTGGAACCAGGTCGACGGGAAGCCGATGCCGAAGACGTTGTCGGCGGTCTTCTTCTCGGCGAAGGTCGACATCGTCGAACCGGCCTGGTCGAAGATCATCCAGAAGGCCGCGGCGGCGACGAAGAACCAGATGTAGCCGCTGACCTTGGTCTGCTCGGTGTCGCTCAGGTCCTTGTCGCGCTTGATGCGCAGCAGGACGGTGATCGGGATGATCAGACCCAGCAGGGTGATCGGGACCAGGGCCCAGTTGAGGGTGAAGGTGCCGGTGCCGCCCACGATGCCGTAGAAGACGGCCGCGACGCCCAGCCAGATCAGGGCCTTGGTGAGGGTCGACTTGCGCTCCTCGGCCGACAGCGGCGTCGGGACGACGCTGCTCTTCGGGTCGAGGTGGCGGGTGCCCCACAGGAAGATCAGCAGGCCGAGCGCCATACCGGCGGCGGCGATGCCGAAGCCCAGGTGCCAGTTGACTTCCTGGCCGATGGTGCCGATGACCAGCGGCGCGAAGAAGGCGCCGAGGTTGATGCCGATGTAGAACAGCGTGAAGCCGCCGTCCCGGCGCGGGTCCGTCGGGCCGTCGTAGAGGTGGCCCACCATCGTGGAGATGTTGGACTTCAGCAGGCCGGAGCCGATCGCCACCAGCGCGAGGCCGGCGAAGAAGGTCGGCTTGCCGGGCACGGCCAGGAGCAGATGGCCCGCCATGATCGTGCTGGCCGCGATGGTGACCGTCTTACGGGGACCCCAGACGCGGTCGCCGAACCAGCCACCGGGCATGGCGAGCAGGTACACCATGGCCACGTAGATGGAGTAGATCGCCACCGAGCTGGCCTCGGGCATCGCCAGACCGCCGCCCTGGCTGCCGGGCTTGGCATCGGGGCCGCCGGAGATCAGGTAGACGACGAGCAGGGCCCGCATGCCGTAGTAGGAGAAACGCTCCCACATCTCGGTCAAGAAGAGCGGGGCCAGGCCGAAGGGGTGGCCGAAGAAGGTCTTGCCGTCGGAGGCCGGAGAGGTCTTCTCCCGCTCCGCCGCGTCCTTCGTCAGGCTGGACGCCATGGTCATTCCTAGGGTGCTCGGGACGCGCGGTGGTCCGGAGGACGCGCGCCCGGGTGGGGGTTGGCCGGCACCGGCTACTGACACCGTCCGCCCCACTCCCCTGGGGTGCGGCTCCTCGCTGGGAGAAGTCGCGGGACGGCCGTATTCCGGGATCCACGCCCCCCGCGCATCTTCGCGCGGCGGACCCGGCCGACAGGTCAAACACTGTGGAACAAGGCTGGAGCACCAGCCCTGCGCACAACAGAGACCTTCGGCTCGTCGGATGTCCCGAAGGTCCCTCGGTAGTGCTACAGATGTCGGGTCACCATACGTCACACCCCGCCCGGCCATGGAAGGTGTTGAGACATGGATCACAGTCGATTCCGGAACCGAATGCTTCCTTTCGAAGGTGGTAGCACTTTCGGTGAAGTGTTGCCGTAGGTAGCACTCGGCCCGCCGCTGACGTGCGCCCGCGCGGACTACCATCACCCCATGACCCGAGTACTGCTCGCCGAGGATGACGCCTCCATCTCGGAGCCGCTCGCACGCGCCCTGCGCCGCGAAGGGTACGAGGTGGAGGTGCGCGAAGACGGTCCCACGGCCCTGGACGCCGGCCTGCAAGGAGGAGTGGACCTGCTCGTCCTCGACCTCGGGCTGCCCGGCATGGACGGCCTCGAGGTCTGCCGCAGACTGCGCACCGAGGGGCACGGCTTCCCCGTGCTGGTGCTCACCGCCCGCGCCGACGAGGTGGACACCGTGGTCGGCCTGGACGCCGGCGCCGACGACTACGTCACCAAGCCCTTCCGGCTGGCCGAGCTGCTCGCGCGCGTCCGGGCGCTGCTGCGCCGCGGCACCGTCGAGGCCCACCAGCAGCCGCCCGCCACGCACGGCGTGCGGATCGACGTCGAATCGCACCGCGCCTGGATGGGCGACGAGGAACTCCAGCTCACCGCGAAGGAGTTCGACCTGCTGCGGGTCCTGGTACGGGACGCCGGCCGGGTCGTCACCCGCGACCAGCTGATGCGCGAGGTCTGGGACACCACCTGGTGGTCCTCCACCAAGACCCTGGACATGCACATCTCCTGGCTGCGCAAGAAGCTCGGCGACGACGCCGCCAACCCGCGCTACATCGCCACCGTGCGCGGCGTCGGCTTCCGCTTCGAGAAGAGCTGACCGAGAGCCCCTCGAGCCGACCGAGACTCTCAAGCCGTCCCGGGACCGCCACCTGCCGGGCCTGATCTGATCCACCCCCGCCCGGAGGACACCGTGCGCCGCCGACTGATCAACTCCACGCTCGCCGTCGTGCTCGTCGTGATCGCGGTCTTCGGGATCTCGCTGGTCATCGTCGAGACCCGGACGATCGAGAACAGCGCGCAGGAGAGCGTGCAGTCCGAGGCCGTCCGGCTGGTGGCCATCGTCGACAGCCGGCTCGCCGGGCACGAGCGCGTCGAGTCGGAGGTGCTGGGCGATCAGATCACCCCCAACCGGTACGCCCGGGTCGACATCCCCGGCCGGCAGCCGATCGAGATCGGCAGCCGGCCCGAGGGCGGCGTCATCACCACGACGCTGAAGGGCGAACAGGGCGAGACGGTACGGGTCGAGGAGTCCCGCAGCACGGTCAGCCGGGAGATCGGCCGCACCCTGCTGGTGATCCTCGCGGTGGCCCTGCTGGCCGTGATCGCCGCCGTGTTCCTGGCCGTACGTCAGGCCAACCGGCTCACCGCTCCGCTCACCGACCTCGCCGAGACCGCCGAACGGCTGGGCTCCGGCGACCCCCGCCCCCGGCACCGTCGCTACGCGGTCCCCGAGCTCGACCGGGTCGCGGACGTCCTGGACGCGAGCGCCGAGCGGATCGCGCGGATGCTCACGGCGGAGCGGCGGCTGGCCGCCGACGCCTCGCACCAGCTGCGGACGCCGCTGACCGCGCTGTCGATGCGGCTGGAGGAGATCACGCTCACCGACGACCCGGAGACGGTCAAGGAGGAGGCGATGATCGCCCTCACCCAGGTGGAGCGGCTCACCGATGTCGTCCAGCGGCTGCTGACGAACTCCCGTGACCCGCAGACCGGGTCCGCGATCACCTTCGACCTCGACGAGGTCATCAAGCAGCAGATCGAGGAGTGGCGGCCGGCCGCCCGCGCCACGGGCCGGGCCGTGGTCCGCTCCGGCAAGCAGGGGCTGCGCGCGGTGGGCACGCCGGGCGCGGTCTCCCAGGTGCTGGCGACGCTGATCGAGAACTCCCTGATGCACGGGGACGGTACCGTCGCCCTGCGCACCCGGGTCACCGGCAACCAGGCGGTGGTGGAGGTCTCCGACGAGGGGCCGGGCGTCCCGGCAGATCTGGGCTCGCGGGTCTTCGAACGGACGGTCAGCGGCCGTAACTCCACGGGCCTGGGCCTGGCCGTCGCCCGCGATCTCGCGGAGGCGGACGGCGGCCGGCTGGAACTCCTCCAGCAGCAGCCGCCGGTGTTCGCGCTCTTCCTGAGCCGCGAGGCGGATCAGGACGACTAGAAGCCGGTTACTTCCCCGCCCTGACGCGCTCCTGCGCGGCGGGCGCCTCCGTCAGGAACGATTCGGCGGCCTGGACGGCGTCGCGGGCGGGCAGCGCGCGGAACACCCAGGTGCGGTACGACCAGAAGCGGAAGACCGTGCCGATGCCGAGGCCGACGACGTTCTTGGCGATGTTGTCGGCGAGCGGGCTGGTCAGGTCCATGCCGTAGTGGGAGAGGGCGAGTATGCCGTTCTCGATCACCAGGCCGACGGCGCTGAAGAGCAGGAACAGGGTGAGCTCACGGCTGCGCCGGTTCTTGTCCGTGTCGCGGTAGGTCCAGTAGCGGTTGCCGACGTAGTTCGCGGCGATCGCCACGGCCGTGGCGATGACGCCCGAGCGCACGACGGCCAGCCCCAGGCCGTGGACGCAGATGTTGAAGACGATGAAGTTGACCACGAATCCGATGGCGCCCACGGCGCCGAATTTCGCGATTTCGCGGGCCAGCCGCTCCAGCCGGGAACGCACTGTGCGCCGTTGAGTCATGGTCTTCATGCTAACGAGCCCGCGGAGGAGCCCGTCCGGAGAGTCGGTGAACGAACAGCGAACGCCCGGTTTTGCCGCTTTGATTACACCTGTGCGCTGCCGGAAGAACAGCCTCCGGACTTGGAGGATCCTCCATGAGGGGTCGGAGTGGTTCGTACGTACGGATACCCTGGGGGAGTGACGTTCCCGGTAGTCGGCATGGTCGGCGGCGGTCAGCTCGCCCGTATGACCCACGAGGCGGGCATCCCCCTCGGTGTCAGGTTCAAGCTGCTCAGTGATACCCATCAGGACTCGGCGGCCCAGGTGGTGAGCGATGTCGTCATCGGCGACTACCGCGACCTGGACACCCTTCGTGCGTTCGCACAAGGCTGCGATGTGATCACCTTCGATCACGAGCATGTTCCGACCGAGCACCTCCGGGCCCTGGAAGCGGACGGCATCCCCGTCCGCCCGGGGCCCGACGCATTGGTGCACGCCCAGGACAAGGGTGTGATGCGCGCGAAGCTCGACGCGATCGGGGTCCCGTGCCCCCGGCACCGCCTCGTGGCGGACCCCGCCGACGTCGAGCGCTTCGCCGCCGAGGGCGACGGCACGGGCTTCCCCGTCGTCCTCAAGACCGTGCGCGGCGGCTACGACGGCAAGGGCGTCTGGGTCGTCCGCGACGCCAAGGAAGCGGAAGAGCCCTTCCGGGCGGGCGTGCCCGTGCTCGCCGAGGAGAAGGTCGACTTCGTCCGCGAGCTCGCGGCCAATGTGGTCCGCTCCCCGCACGGCCAGGCCGTCTCGTACCCCGTCGTGGAGTCCGTCCAGGTCGACGGCGTCTGCGACACCGTGATCGCCCCCGCGCCCGGCCTGTCCGACGAGCTCTCCGCCCACGCCCAGGAGCTCGCCCTCCGCATCGCCAAGGAACTGGGCGTGGTCGGCCACCTCGCCGTGGAGCTCTTCGAGACCCGCGACGGCCGGGTGCTCGTCAACGAGCTCGCGATGCGCCCCCACAACTCCGGCCACTGGACCCAGGACGGCGCGATCACCTCGCAGTTCGCCAACCACGTCCGGGCCGTACTGGACCTGCCGCTCGGCGATCCGCGCCCGCGCGCCAAGTGGACCGTGATGGCCAATGTTCTCGGCGGCGACTATCCGGACATGTATTACGCGTACCTGCATTGCATGGCGCGCGACCCGGCCCTGAAGATCCATATGTACGGCAAGGACGTGAAGCCCGGCCGCAAGGTCGGACACGTCAACACCTACGGCGACGACCTGGCGGACGTGCGCGAGCGCGCCGCGCACGCCGCCGGATATCTGCGAGGAACGATCACGGAATGAGTTCTCCCGGCTCCCCCCTCATCGGCATCGTCATGGGCTCGGACTCCGACTGGCCCGTCATGGAAGCCGCCGCGAAGGCCCTGGACGAGTTCGAGATCCCCTACGAGGTCGACGTCGTCTCCGCGCACCGGATGCCGCGCGAGATGATCGAGTACGGGGAGCTGGCCGCCGGCCGCGGCCTCAAGGCGATCATCGCGGGCGCGGGCGGCGCGGCCCATCTGCCCGGGATGCTCGCCTCGGTCACCCCGCTGCCGGTGATCGGCGTGCCCGTGCCGCTGAAGTACCTCGACGGCATGGACTCGCTCCTCTCCATCGTCCAGATGCCCGCCGGCGTCCCGGTCGCCACCGTCTCCGTCGCGGGCGCCCGCAACGCCGGCCTGCTGGCCGTCCGGATGCTCGCCGCCCACGACGAGAAGCTGCTCGACCGGATGCGCCGCTTCCAGGACGAGCTCAACGACCAGGCCACCGAGAAGGGCAAGCGCCTGCGCGCCAAGGTCGAGGGCGCCACCGGCTTCGGATTCGGGAAGTGAGCGCCGTGGACGAGCTGATCCGCGCCCGCGAGCTGCTCGCCGCGCACCCCGTCGTCGACGGTCACAACGACCTCCCCTGGGCCCTGCGCCAGCAGGTCCGCTACGACCTCGACCAGCGCGACATCGCCACCGACCAGAGCGCCGCCGGGCTCCACACCGACCTGCCCCGGCTGCGCGCTGGCGGCGTCGGCGCGCAGTTCTGGTCGGTGTACGTGCGCACGGACATGGCCGGCGACGAGGCGGTCAGCGCGACGCTGGAACAGATCGACGTCGTACGGCAGCTCGTCGACCGCCACCCCGGTGAGCTGCGGCTCGCCCTGACGGCCGACGACATGGAGGCCGCCCGCGCCGAGGGCCGCATCGCCTCGCTGATGGGCGCCGAGGGCGGGCACAGCATCAACTGCTCGCTGGCCACGCTGCGCGCCCTCCACCGCCTCGGCGTCCGCTATATGACGCTCACCCACAACGACAATGTCCCGTGGGCGGACTCGGCGACCGACGAGCCGGCGGCGGGCGGGCTGACGCGCTTCGGCGAGGAGGTCGTCCGCGAGATGAACCGCCTCGGCATGCTCGTCGACCTCTCGCACGTCTCGGCCGGCACGATGCGGGACGCGCTGCGGGTCAGCGAGGCGCCGGTGATCTTCTCGCACTCGTCGGCCCGCGCGGTCTGCGACCACCCCCGCAACATCCCGGACGACGTCCTCGGCGCGCTCGCCGCGAACGGCGGCGTGGCCATGGCCACGTTCGTCCCGAAGTTCGTCCTGCCGGAGGCCGTCGCCTGGACGCGGGCCGCCGACGAGAACATGCGCGCCCACGGCTTCCACCACCTCGACACCACCGCCGAGGGCATGGCCGTCCACCACGCCTTCGAGGCGGAGCACCCGCGCCCGGTGGCCACGGCCGCGACGGTCGCCGACCACCTCGACCACATGCGCGAGGTCGCCGGCGTCGACCACATCGGCATCGGCGGCGACTTCGACGGCACGGCCTTCACCCCGGCCGACCTGGCCGACGTCTCCGGCTACCCGAACCTGATCGCGGAACTCCTGCGCCGCGGCTGGTCCGAGGCGGACCTGGCCAAGCTGACGTGGCAGAACGCGACGCGCGTCCTGCGCGACGCGGAGGCGGTCGCGCGGGAGGTCTCCGCGAAGCGGGGGCCGTCGATCGCGACGATCGACCGGCTGGACGGCTGATTCCCGGGGCTCCGCCCCGGACCCCGGTCCTCAAACGCCGGACGGGCTGCTGTGTTGTGTCCTCAAACGCCGGACGGGCTGAAATCAGCCCGTCCGGCGTTTGAGGACACCGCCAGGGGTCAGGCCTTAGGGCGCCCCAGCGCCCGGAACGTCCAGCCCGCCGAACGCCAAGCGGCAGCGTCCAGCGCGTTGCGGCCGTCGATCATGTGCCGCTCCGCCACCACCGCGCCGACCACGGCCGGGTCGAGCTGGCGGTACTCGCCCCACTCCGTGAGGTGGAGCACCACGTGCGCCCCCCGGCAGGCCTCGATGGCGCTGTCCGCGTAGGCGAGCGTCGGGAAGAGCCGGCGGGCGTTCTCCATGCCCTTGGGGTCGTGGACCGTCACCTGGCCGCCCTGGAGGTGGATCTGGCCGGCGACGTTGAGCGCGGGGGAGTCCCGGACGTCGTCCGAGTCCGGCTTGAACGTGGCGCCCAGCACCGCGACGCGACGGCCCAGGAAGCTCCCGCCCACGGCCTCCCGCGCCAGCTCGACCATGTGGGTGCGGCGGCGCATGTTGATGGAGTCGACCTCGCGGAGGAAGGTCAGGGCCTCGTCGGCGCCCAGCTCGCCCGCGCGGGCCATGAAGGCCCGGATGTCCTTCGGCAGGCAGCCGCCGCCGAAGCCGACACCCGCGCGCAGGAACTTCTTGCCGATGCGGTCGTCGTGGCCGATGGCCTCCGCCAGCTTCACGACGTCGCCGTCGGCGGCCTCGCAGACCTCGGCCATGGCGTTGATGAAGGAGATCTTCGTGGCGAGGAAGGAGTTGGCGGCGGTCTTCACCAGCTCGGCGGTCGGGTAGTCGGCGACCACGAAGGGCGAGCCCTCGCCGACCGGGGTCGCGTAGACCTCGCGGAGCAGCTTCTCGCCGCGCTCGCCCGCGACGCCGACGACGATGCGGTCGGGGTGGAGGGTGTCCTGGACGGCGAAGCCCTCGCGCAGGAACTCCGGGTTCCAGGCGAGCTCCACGTCCTTGCCCGCCGGGGCCAGCTCCGTGAGCAGCTTCGCGAGCCGGCCCGCGCTGCCGACCGGCACGGTCGACTTGCCGACGACCAGCGCGGGGCGGTGGAGATGGGCGGCGAGCGAGGTGAAGGCGCTGTCGACGTAGGACATGTCGCAGGCGTACTCGCCGTGCTTCTGCGGGGTGTTCACACAGACGAAGTGGACGTCGCCGAACTCGCCGACCTCCTCCCAGGAGGTCGTGAAGCGCAGCCGTCCGGTCGAGCCCTCGATGCCGGCGACGTGCTTGCGCAGCAGCTCCTCCAGCCCCGGCTCGTACATCGGGACCTCGCCGCGCGCGAGCGTCTCGATCTTCTCGGGAACCACGTCGAGACCCAGCACCTCGAACCCCAGCTCGGCCATGGCCGCGGCGTGGGTGGCGCCGAGGTAGCCGGTGCCGATCACGGTGATCCTGAGGGCCATGCGGTGCTCCATTGCTGTGCGGTACTGACGGCCGGCCCGCGCGCGGGCCCGGCGGCCGGATTGCGTTGCCCGAGCATAGTCGGGGCCCGCCCGGGAAGGATCTCGGGGAGATCACGGGTTGTCGGCAAGCTCACGTGGTCCTCGCCCGAAGTGCGCCCCTAGAATCGGGGTTACTAATCAGTAGCTAACTCTCTGGGGAGTACGCCTTGGCGGGAAACAAGGACTTCGACCTGTACCGGCCGTCCGAGGAGCACGACGAGCTCCGCAAGGTCGTGCGCTCGCTCGCCGAGGCGAAGATCGCGCCGTTCGCCGCCGAGGTGGACGAGGAGGGCCGCTTCCCGCAGGAGGCGCTCGACGCCCTGGTCGCCGCCGACCTCCACGCCGTGCACGTGCCGGAGGAGTTCGGTGGCGCGGGCGCGGACGCCCTCGCGACCGTCATCGTGATCGAGGAGGTCGCCCGGGTGTGCGCCTCGTCCTCGCTCATCCCGGCGGTCAACAAGCTCGGTTCGCTCCCGGTGGCCCTCTCCGGCTCGGAGGAGCTCAAGAAGCAGTACCTGAGCCCGCTCGCCAAGGGCGACGCGATGTTCTCCTACTGCCTGAGCGAGCCCGACGCGGGCTCGGACGCGGCCGGGATGAAGACCCGCGCCGTGCGCGACGGCGACTACTGGGTGCTCAACGGCGTCAAGCGCTGGATCACCAACGCGGGCGTCTCCGAGTACTACACGGTCATGGCCGTCACCGACCCCGAGAAGCGTTCGAAGGGCATCAGCGCCTTCGTCGTGGAGAAGGGCGACGAGGGCGTCTCCTTCGGTGCCCCGGAGAAGAAGCTCGGCATCAAGGGTTCCCCGACCCGCGAGGTCTACCTGGACAACGTCCGCATCCCCGCCGACCGCATGATCGGCGCCGAGGGCACCGGCTTCGCCACGGCGATGAAGACCCTCGACCACACCCGCGTCACCATCGCCGCCCAGGCGCTGGGCATCGCCCAGGGCGCCCTCGACTACGCCAAGGGCTACGTCCAGGAGCGCAAGCAGTTCGGCAAGCCGATCGGCGACTTCCAGGGCGTCCAGTTCATGCTGGCCGACATGGCGATGAAGCTGGAGGCCGCCCGGCAGCTGACCTACGCGGCCGCCGCCAAGTCCGAGCGCGTCGACGCCGACCTCACCTTCTTCGGCGCCGCCGCCAAGTGCTACGCCTCCGACGCCGCCATGGAGATCACCACGGACGCCGTCCAGCTCCTCGGCGGCTACGGCTACACCCGTGACTACCCGGTCGAGCGCATGATGCGCGACGCCAAGATCACGCAGATCTACGAGGGCACCAACCAGGTCCAGCGGATCGTCATGGCCCGCAACCTCCCGTAACGCGCTCCGTAACGCGTTCTCGTAACGCGCTCCCGTAACGCGCCGCGCGTCGGCAGCGCGCGAACGGCCCCCGGCGACGGTCCGCCGGGGGCCGTTCGCCGTTCCTCCGGTGGCGGGCCTCCGGTGGCGGGGTGAAGGTGGTCGCGGGGGTGTCCGTACTGCCAGGGAGGCGCGCGTCATGCCCGAGGTAACGAAGCCCTATGTGCCCGGGACGCCCTGCTGGGCCGATCTCGTGGTCCCCGACCAGCGGGAGGCCCTCGACTTCTACGGCGATCTCTTCGGCTGGCAGGGGGAGCCCGGGCCGCCCGAGACCGGTGGGTACGCGGTCTGCACGCTGCGCGGCAAGCCCGTGGTGGGGATCATGACGTCGATGGCGCAGGAGGGCGGCTCCAAGCCGCCGCCCGCGTGGACGACGTATCTGGCCGTCGCGGACGCCGATGCCGCCATGCGGAAGATCAAGGACTCCGGTGGCACCCCGCTGATGGACCCGATGGACGTCATGACGCTCGGGCGGATGGCCGTCGTGGCCGACTCCACGGGCGCGGTCTTCGGGATCTGGCAGGCCAAGGACTTCCCCGGCTCGCAGATCGTCAACGAGCCGGGCTCGGTGGTGTGGAACGAGCTCAACACCGCCGACACCGACGCGGCCGGCGCCTTCTACGCGGACGCCCTGGGCCTGACCGCCGAGCCCTTCGAGGAGATGCCCGCCTACTCCTCCCTCAAGGCGAAGGGCCGGGTGGTCGGCGGGATGCAGGGCCTGGAGAACTCCCCGCCCGGATCGCCCTCCCACTGGCTGACGTACTTCTCCGTCGACGACACCGACAGCACGGTCGACGCGCTGGTCAGGGCCAAGGGCAATGTGCTCAAGCCGCCGTTCGACATGGTGGCCGGCCGGATGGCCGTCCTCCAGGACCCGCAGGGTGCGGTCTTCGCCGTGATCAACGCGACCGGGCCGTCGCCCGACGACGCCTGACGACCGCCGCCGTCGTCGTCACCGCCGTCGTCACCGCCGCCGTCACTTCGGGGCGACGGCGGTGACCTTCTCGTCCTTCTTCAGCTGGTCGAAGAGCTGCTTGGCCTTGACCTTGTCCCACGCCACGGCCTCGCCGTCGCCGCGCGTCGGCAGGTTGGGGTTGCCGATGGGCACGGTCAGCTGCTGTCCGTCGCCGCCCGTGACGCCCTTCATCGCCCAGAACATCGACCCCAGGTCCCACAGCCCCATGTCCTTGTCGACGACGAGGGTGTCCAGCCCGGAGCCGATCACGGGGTAGAGCCGGAAGGGGTTGAGGACCGTCGAGGGCGAGGCGGCCTGCTTGGCGAGCGTGTTCAGGAACTTCTGCTGGTTGCGCATCCGGCCCAGGTCCTGGTCGGCCTCCTGGTGCCGCTGGCGGACGAAGGCCAGCGACTGCGCGCCGTTCAGCGTCTGGCAGCCCGCCTTGAAGTCGGCGCCCGAGTCCCGGTCCTTGACCGGCTTGTCGAGGCACATGTCCACGCCGCCCAGCGCGTCCACGAGATTGCGGAAGCCGCCGAAGCCGATCTCCGCGTAGTGGTCGATGCGCAGCCCGGTGTTGTACTCGACGGTCCGCACGAGCAGCTCGGCGCCGCCGTCGGAGTAGGCGCGGTTGAGCTTGTGCGTGGACTGGGCGTACTGCTTCCCGGACGTCGCGCCGGTGAAGGCGGGGATCGTGACGTACGAGTCGCGCGGCAGGCTCAGCATCGTGGTGCCGTTGTCGCCCGTGTGGAGGATCATCATCGAGTCGGTGCGCTTGCCGTCCGCCGACCCGGTGTGGAGGTCCTTCTTGTCCTGGTCGGACAGGCCCTCGCGGCTGTCGGAGCCGACGATCAGGTAGTTCGTGCCCGAGCCCGCCGCGGGGCGGTCGGCGACCTTGGCGAGGTCCACCTCGTGGCGCAGCTTGCCGTCGGCCCAGAAGTACGTGCTCACGGAGACGACCAGGGCCGTGGCGACCAGCGCGATCGCCCCGATCTTGATCCGCTTGCGCCAGTCGGGGGCGCCGGCCCGTGCGCCCGGGCCGCCCGCGCCGCCGCCGGGGTTCCCCCGGCCGGTGCCGCCGCGGCCGCCGCCGCTGCCGTGTCCGTAGACCTGTCCGGTGTTGTAGCCGTCGGAGGGGGCGGGGGCGTCGTAGCCCTGTGGCGGGCGGTACTGCTGGGGCGGAACCTGTCGGGGCGGCGCGGGACGCCGCACATGCGGCATGGCGCGGGCGCCCTCGGGCTCGGTACCAGTGCTGCCGCGCCCGTACCGCTCCTCGGGCGCGCCGTTCCGCCGATCGGGCCAGTCATTCATGCAACCGAGTGTGCCTGCCGCGCGGGCCCGGTCACAGGGCGCCTGGGAAACCGGTGCGGTCCTGTTGCAGAGCTGATGCACATCCCGGGTGCCCGGCGGGGTGTCCGGCGGTCCCCGCATACTGGTGGACATGACCAACCAGGACCGGGGAACGGATCCGGAGATATCCGGCAAGCCGACATCGGCTTCCCGTACGACGCTCTCCCACATCATGACCGGCAACGACACCAATCTGCTGGGCACCGTCCACGGCGGTGTGATCATGAAGCTGGTGGACGACGTGGCGGGCGCGGTCGCCGGGCGGCACTCCGGCGGGCCCGCGGTCACCGCCTCCATGGACGAGATGGCCTTCCTGGAACCGGTCCGCGTCGGTGACCTCGTGCATGTGAAGGCCCAGGTGAACTGGACCGGCCGGTCCTCCATGGAGGTCGGCGTGCGGGTGCTGGCCGAGCGGTGGAACGAGTCCACGCCGGCCGTCCAGGTCGGCAGCGCCTATCTCGTCTTCGCGGCCGTCGACGCCGACGGCAAGCCCCGGCCGGTGCCGCAGGTGGTCCCGGAGACCGAGCGGGACCGGCGGCGCTACCAGGAGGCGCAGATCCGGCGGACGCACCGGCTCGCCCGGCGCCGCGCGATCATGGAGCTCCGGCAGAACCGGGCCGCCGAGGGCTTCGAGGACTGACCGAGGGTTCACCAAGGGGAGAAGGGCCGGGTTCAGGTCTGCTCCGGGCAGACCGCCTGGTCGCCGGTGACCACCGGGATCCGGTCCGGCCGGTCGGGCTCCTTGGCCCGGACGGGCCGGACCTCGGTGAAGTCCGTGCCGAGGAGCACCTTCATCAGCGGCCCCTGGCCGGCCACCGGCCGCAGCCCGGCGCCCGGCAGGGCGGCGGCGAGCGAGCGGGCCGAGCGGTCCCAGCGCGGGTCGTAGGTGATCGTCGTGTGCCTGACCGCGGGCGGCGGGGCGTCGAGGGGCAGCCCGGTGGTGAGGAAGCCGGTGGCCCGCAGCGCCTGGTCGGCGCCCCGGGCCAGCCCCGGGCGGCCGCTGGCGTTGAGGACCTGGACCCGGATCCGCTCGGGGGCGACGTCGACGGCCTCGGCGGGGGGCTGATTGCCCTCGGCGGGCGGCTTGGCGTCCTGGGGGCGGTGGGGGGAGCCCGGGGCCGCGCCCACGGGCCGGTCCTCGCGCAGGGCCTGGAAGAGCTTGCCGGCCGCCGCGTCGTCCCAGCGCACGGTCGAGCCGACGTTCGGCACGGGGTAGTCCGCCACGGCGATCGGCACGGACATGAACTCGGTCGAGGCGGGGCTCAGATTCCGCATCGCCCTGCCGAGGTCCACGAGCTCGTCGGTGCCGAAGCCCCGGTCCGCGCGGACCGAGCCGACCACGGAGGAGGCGACCTCCTGGAACTTCACCGGGTTCAGCAGCACCCCGCCGTCGGCGGCCTTGTGCATCAGCGAGGCGAGGAACCGCTGCTGCCGCTGCATCCGCCCCAGGTCGGCGGCCCCGTCGAGATGGCGGGAGCGCACGTACTGGAGGGCCTGGCCACCGTCGAGGTTGCTGGTGCCGGCGGGCAGGTCGAGCCCGGAGTAGGTGTCCCTGAGCGGTCTCACGGTGCACACCCGCACCCCGCCCACCGCGTCGACGGTCCGCATGAAGCTGGTGAAGTCGACCTCCATGTAGTGATCGACGTGCAGTCCGGTCAACCGCTCCACGGAGCGCACGGTCAGCCCGGGGCCGCCCTCGGCGTAGGCGGCGTTGAGCTTCTGCGGATGGGCCGGCCGCGTCCGGCCGAACTCGTCCGTGCGCTCGGGGATCTCGGTGTAGGTGTCACGCGGCAGGCCGACGACGGTGGCCCGCTCGCGGTCGGCGGAGAGGTGCACCAGCAGGATCGTGTCGGTGCAGTGACAGGCGGTGCCGCCCAGGCGGTAGCGCCTGCGCTCGTCCTCGGTGATCCGGTCGCGGCCGTCGGTGCCGACGAGCAGGACGTTCATGCCCCGGCCGCCGTCCGGCCGGTTGGACAGGCCCTCGAAGGCGTCGACCCGGCCGATCCCGCCGGAGAGCCCGGAGACCACCGCGTGCCCGATGCCGCTCGTGCCCAGCACGGCCACCGCGGCGATCGTGGCCAGCCGCATCCCCCAGCGCGGGGGGCGCGGGGTGCGGTGGCGGGCGTTGACCGGGCGGGGAGCGGAGCGGGGGGCGGAGGAGCGGGCCGGTGCGGTCACTGGGGGACCTCCGCGAAGATCGGGCGGCGTGCCGGGGACGGGTGGGGACGGGTGTGACGCTTCCCTCGCCATGCGGACACAACGTAGGCCCATACGATGATCTGTCTGCGGCCCCACGCCGTCCGCGCCCGCTCCGCCACCCGGGCGGGGCGGAACCACGTCCCCCATTGGCGGTAACGTGGCCGACGTTTCCGTCGTCCGCCGGGTGGTGATCCCGACCCCCGTACCCCCGAGGAACCATGCGCGATCAGCAGCTGCCAGCCGTTTCCGTGATCATGCCGGTGCTCAATGAAGAGCGGCATCTGCGCACCTCCGTGCGGCACATCCTGGAGCAGGAGTATGCCGGTGAGCTGGAGGTGGTGATCGCCCTCGGACCGTCCACGGACCGTACGGACGAGATCGCCGCGGAGCTCGTCGCGGAGGACTCCCGGGTCCACACGGTGCCGAATCCCACGGGACGGACCCCCGCCGCGCTCAATGCCGCGATCAAGGCATCACATCACCCGATCGTGGTACGCGTCGACGGGCACGGGATGCTCTCGCCGGACTACATCGCCACCGCCGTGCGGCTCCTGGACGAGACCGGCGCGCAGAACGTCGGCGGCATCATGCACGCCGAGGGCGAGAACGACTGGGAGATGGCCGTCGCCGCCGCCATGACCTCCCGGATCGGCGTGGGCAACGCGGCCTTCCACACCGGTGGCCAGGCCGGGCCCGCCGAGACCGTCTACCTGGGCGTCTTCCGGCGCGAGGAGCTGGAGCGGCAGGGCGGCTACAACGAGGAGTTCATCCGCGCCCAGGACTGGGAGCTGAACTTCCGGATCCGTGAGGCGGGCGGGCTGATCTGGTTCTCCCCGGAGCTCAAGGTCTCCTACCGGCCCCGCCCGAACGTGCGGGCGCTGGCCAAGCAGTACAAGAACTACGGCCGCTGGCGCCATGTCGTGGCCCGCTACCACCAGGGCTCGATCAACCTGCGCTATCTGGCGGCCCCGGCCGCCGTGTGCGCCATCGCGGCGGGCGTCGTCGTGGGCGCGACCGTCAGCCCCTGGGGCCTGGTCGTCCCGGCCGGCTACCTCGCGGCGATCACGGCCGGTTCCGTCCCGGCGGGCAAGGGCCTCCCGGTCGGCGCGCGGCTGCGGATTCCGGTGGCGCTGGCGACGATGCACATGTCGTGGGGGTACGGCTTTCTGACCAGCCCGCGGTCTTTGGCGCGGAAGGTCATCGCCAGCCGGCGGTGACCTTCCAGCCCCTCCGGCGCTTGAGGAGCGGGGGCCTTCGCCCCCGGGGCCCTGCCCACCTGCGGGTGTGTCGTGGCTGGTCGCGCAGTTCCCCGCGCCCCTGATGGGGCGCGGGTAGCGCTCAGAACCGGTTCGCCGTGTTCACCTTCATGCACGCCGAGGCGTCCGCACCGTTGAGCGGGTCCGAGCTTTCGGGCGCCTTGTTCTCGCCCGTGGGCTTCCCGGACGGCGTGGCCGACGGGGTCCCCGACGCGTCGGGCGTCGCGGCCGGGTCGGCCGCCGCCGCGTCCGCCCGGGCCGCCGCGTCCGCCGGATACGCCGTCCCCGTACGCCAGTCCCCGCCCACGACCAGCGTGATCTGCCGGACCTCGGGGGAGTGCCGCACCGCCGAGTCCGGCAGCCCGAGCGCCTTGGCCACGGCGAGGGCGTCGGCGCGCTGCCCGGCCCTCGGATAGGTGATCGTGGTGTCCGCCTGCGCGCGCGGCGTGGAGTCCGAGATCGCCTTGGCGAAGCCCTGCTTGACCAGGAACGCGGCGATGTCCGAGCCCCGGCCGGTGGCCGGCGGCTCCACCGCCGTGCCGGTGCCGTTGAAGACGGTGACGGCGATGTCGTTCTTACGGGCGGGCGGGGCGGTGGGCGCCTGGGCCTTGTCGTCCTTCTTCTTGTCCTTGCCGTCCAGGGCGATGTCGTTGCGCACGAGCGAGAAGAGCTTGTCGGCGTCGCCCGCCTTGGGTATCACGTGCGCGTCCGGGTTCTGCGGATCGGTGGCCCACGGCATCGTGGTCATGGTGATCCGGCCGGACGGCACCCGCTTGATGTCGTCGGCGAGGTCGTAGAGCTCCTTCACCGAGCCGAGGTCCTTGTCGACGGTGAGGGCCTTGGTGGCGGCCTCGGCCAGATCCGTGAGCTGGCCCGGGTCGCTGAGCTTGGTGCCGGACTTCAGCTGCCGGACCATCGCGTTCATGTACATGTGCTGCGCGTGGGTGCGGCCGATGTCGCTGCCGTCCTCGAAGCCGTGCCGGGTGCGCAGCCACTGGAGGGCCTGCTTGCCCTTGATGGTGTGGCTGCCCTTGGTCAGCTGGAGGCCGGACTTGTCGTCGCGCACATTGGCGTCCACGCACACGGGGACGCCACCGACCGCGTCGGCCATGTTCACCACACCGGAGAAGTCGATCATCATGAAGTGGTCGATGGGGATGCCCGTGAGCTCCTCCCAGGTGGCGACCGTGCAGCCCGGGCCGCCGTTGACCAGGCTGGTGTTGATGATCTGACGGTCGGTCGACCTGTAGACCTTGCCAGTGTCGGGGTCGGTGCACTTGGGGATCGTCACCCGGGTGTCGCGGGGGACGCTGATCACCGACATGTTGCTGCGGTCCGCCGAGACGTGGACCAGCATCTGGACGTCGGCGAGCGGCGGGCGGTCGGCGTCGTCGCGGGCGCCGCCGAGCTCCTGGTTCTCCTTGCTGCCCCGGCTGTCGGAGCCCAGGAGGAGGATGTTCAGCGGGCGCTGGCCGGCCGCGTTGGCCACGCTGCGGTCGAGCTGTTTGTCGCCGAGGTTGAGCTTGTTCTTGCGGATGTTGTTGTTGAGGTGCTGGTAGTAGAAGTACCCCGCCCCGGACACCCCGAGGACGGTGACCGCGACGCCGAGCGCGGTCCAGCGGGCTATTCGGCCGATGCGGCGCCGGGGGGCGCCGCCGGATTCCTTGGCGCCTTTGGTGCCCTCGGAGCCCTCGGAGCCCTCGGAGCCCTCGGAGCCCTTGGCGTCCTCGGAGCCCTTGGCGTCGGCGGCCTTCGGCGTGCTCTGCTCCGGGACGCCCTTCTTCGGAGAGCGCTTCTCCTTCGACCCCTTCGGAGAGTCCTGGGGTCCCTCCGGAGCGTCCTGCTCCGGCGTGGTCCCCCGGGCGTCGCGGGACTTCTCTCCCCGCACGCCGCTGCTCTGCCGCATCGGGCCTCCCCTGGCTGGTGTCCGGCCCGATGGGCAGGCGTGTCGTACCTAATGAGTATTACTGCGTTATGAGATGCGAAAGCCCATTGTCAGGGTTCACTTGGCGCAGATGTTCTCATCGTCGGCTTCGACTTTCTGAATCCCCTCCGGTGCCTTCTTCGGGGCGGCCACCGGGATGCCCGCGCCCTTGAAGTCCGCGCCGAGGGTGAGCGTCATCTCGGCGGTGGGGGACGCGTCGGCCGTCGTCTGCTTCAGGGCGTCGACGGGGAGGCCCATGTCCTCCGCGAGGCGGCGCGCCTGATCGGCCTGGTTGGGGGCGAACTGCAGCAGGGTTTTATCCTTTTTGCCCCCTGCGGCGTTGCCGCCGTTGGCGGTGTGCGTCATGCCCTTGCCGTTCTGCATCCAGGCGACGGTTTCCTGGGCGGCGCCGACCCGCCCACTGCCGTTGAACACCTTGACCCGGACCTTCGCGGGCTCGGCCTTCGGGCCCTGGAGCAGCGCCGCCTGCTTGGCGTCGGCCTGCTCCTGCGCCTTCTTCTCCTTCTCCTTCGCCTCGGTGAGGGAGACGTCCTGGCGGACCATGGCGAACAGCGGATCGGCCTTGGGCTTGTCCAGGACGACCGTCTTCTTCACCTTGCCGTCGGCGGGGTTGTCGACGACGGGGACGGTCGCGAAGGTCACGTTCTTCAGATTGACCTTCCTGAGCTCCTTGGCCAGGCTCGTCAGCTTGCTGATGGAGCCTATGCCGGTGTCGACGGTGAGCGAGTTGGTCGCGGCGTCGCTGAGGTCGTAGAGCTTCTTGGGGTTGGTCAGGGTGTCGCCGGACTTCATCTTCCGGAGCATCGAGCTCAGGAACTGCTGCTGGAGCTCGATCCGGCTGAGGTCGCCGCCGAAGCCCACGGAGTGCCGGGTCCGGACGAAGGCCAGGGCCTGCTCGCCCTCGACGGTGTGCCGCCCCTTGGTCATCTTCAGGTGCGAGTCGCGGTCGTTGATGTCCTTGGCCACGCACACCTCGACGCCGCCGACCGCCGAGGAGAGCTCCTTGACGGCATTGAAGTCGGCCATCATGAAGTGAGTGACCTTCAGGCCCGTCAGCTGCTCGACGGTCCGCCAAGTGCAGCCCGGGTCGCGGTCCTCCTGGCCCAGGCTCTCGTTGAAGCGCACGCCCTTGGAGCCGGGGATGGTCTTCGTGGAGCCGTTCTTCTGCTTGGTGGGGCAGTCCGGGATGTCCGTGATCATGTCGCGCGGGATGGACAGCGCGGTGGCGTTCGTCCGGTCCTCGGAGACGTGGAAGAGCACGGTGGTGTCGGCGTGGCCGACGCTGCCGTCGTCGCCGTAGCCGGTGTTGCCCTTGCCGGAGCGTTTGTCCGTGCCGATGACCAGGATGTTGAGCGGTCCCTTGGTGAACACCCCGTTGTTGATACCGACGTCGATCTTGTCGATGTTGTCGTTGAGGTGCTGGTAGAGCAGGTACCCGCCGACCGACGCGACCACCAGGACCACGCCGACCGTGCCGCCGGTCCACATCAGGACCTTCTTCTTGGCGGTCGTCTTCTTCTTCGGCTTGGGCCGGCGGCGCCCGGTGGCCGTCGCCTTGGCCGCGGTGCCCCGGCGGCCACCGGCTCCCGTGCCGCGCTGGCCCGGTACGGTGCGGCCGCCGCCGGGCTTCGGCCTGGCGGAGGCGGGCGGTCTGGGCGATGTGCGAGGGGCCTGGCCGGGCGTCGCGGCGGAAGCTTCACGGGGCGCCGGCGCGGGCCCCCCGGCTTGATCGAGACGCAGCTCGTAGCTGCCCGTCTCGGGGTCGAACACCCATTGGTCGGCGGGGTCGATACCGCCCGCCCGCCCACGGCCTTGCGCGTCCACGGTCGCTTGAATCCTCCGTCGGTGCCACGCGGCGCCTACCCCCCTTGAGGCGCTCGGAGCGTTGTTTGTGCAGTGCGCGGTCAACCCGGCGTGCGCACCGGGTCGCTCACACTATCCGCCCAGTTCAGCGTCAAGCGACGCCCGTGACAAATTGCACTCCCCTACAACTGGGCAATCTGCCCAATCCCTTCGCGGAGACTTCGCGGAGAGGGGTGGAGAGGGATGTCGAGACGAACGCGGAGACGAAAAACCGGTCGGGTCGTTTGACGGTTTTATCGCGTTTGCGGCTTTGAGTGGCGATCAGCCGCACATCCCGCGCGCCGCCGTGGTGCCCTGATAGGTCGGCGGGACGGTGGAAAGCGGTGAGGGTGCCGTGGTCGCGGGGGGCGTCTGGGGCACCTGGGACGCCATGGGGGCCGCCGACGAGGGGGCGGGCACGGTCCGCGGCGCGGGCGCGACCGGCGCCTGCGGGGGCGGCGCCGGCGGCCCGGCGGGCGACGCGGCCGACGCGGGGGGCGCGGGCGGCGCCTCGCCACTCTCGCCCGTCCCCGTGCCGTCGCCCCCCTCCGGCCCCGGATCCCGTCCGGCCCTGCCCCGGCCGTGACGGTCGTCACCCGGCTTGTCGTCGGCCGGGCGCACCTGAGCGTTCACCGACACCGGCTGGTCCAGCCGCAACTGACGGAACAACTGGTCCGCGTCGGGCTGGACGAGCTCGTCGCGCGCGCTGTTGAACGCGTACGGCCGCCGAGGGACCGTCAGGAACTGCACCCGCTCGGTGGGGATGTCCCGCACGGTGCGCACCAGGTCGTAGAGCTTCCTGAGCGAGTCCAGCCCCGCGTCCGTGGTCACCGACTTGGTGGCGGCGTCGAGCACCGGGTAGAGGCGGGCCGGGTTGAGCAGCAGACCCTCGCTCCGCATGTCCCGCACCAGGGCGCCGAGGAACTTCTGCTGCCGCCCCATCCGTTCGGTGTCGCTGCCGTCGCCCAGGCTGTAGCGGGCCCGTACGTAGCCGAGGGCCTGCTCGCCGTTGAGCGTCTGGTTCCCGGCGGGCAGGTGGAGCTTGGCCTCGCGGTCGTCCATGGGCTTGTTCAGGCAGAGCTCCACGCCGTCCATGGCGTCCACGAGGTTCTTGAAGCCATTGAAGTCCAGGACGATGTGATGGTCGATCCGGATCTGAGTGATGTTCTCGACGGTGCGGATGGTGCAGGCGGTGCCCGCGAGCTCGTACGCCCAGTTGAACTGCGCGAAGCGCTCGTTGGTGTACGTGCCGTCGCGCTTGCGGCAGCTGGGGATCGTCGCCATCAGGTCGCGGGGGAGGCTGACGGCGGTCGCGCTCTTCCGGTTGGCAGCCAGGTGCAGCAGGATCGTGGTGTCCGAGCGCTGGCTGCCGCTGTCCTCGCCGTACTTGCCGTTGCCGGAGCCGCTGCGGGTGTCGGAGCCGATGATCAGGATGTTCTGGGCGCCCCGCACCAGCGCGCTGGGGCGCTGCTTCTCCCAGCGGCGCAGCTCCTCGGCGGTCTCGTCGTCGGTGGTGATGTTGCTGTTGAGCTGCTCGTAGAGCACCCAGCCCAGCCCCGCGACGGCGAGCACCAGCACCGCCGCCACCGCTGCCAGCCGGCGCAGCCAGCGCCGTCGGCGGCCCGGCCGGCGGGGCGTCGGCGGCCGGCCGTACGGCTCCCCGGTGAAGGGGCCGCCCGGCGGGCCGGACATGCCTGGACGGTTCACGGCTGCGCTGCGTCCCTCCTCCGCGGAGTCGGTGGCGTACGCGCCCCGTGAAGCCCGGCGTCCGGGCGGGGCCGGGTGCCGGTGCCCGGGGGGCACGTACCCCGATCATCGCCCGGACGCGGCGCTCCGGCAGCGTCTACAGGGCCGTCACGGTGACGCGCTCGCTCGCGCGCCGCTGGTCCAGGGCGTCGGCGGACAGCCGGTCGGCGTTGCGGCACAGCACGACGGAGCCGCCCGCCGCGAGCGGTGCGAACAGGCCCGCGGAGAGGCCCTCCCAGGTGTCGTACGCCAGCCCGGACAGCAGGCGCGAGCCGGTGCCGAGGCCGAGCCGGGCGGCGTCGGCGGCCGCCCGCCCGACGAGCTCCGCGCCCGTCAGCTCCAGCCCGTCCACGGCGAGCGCCGGGGCGGTGGGGTCCACGGGGGCGTACGGGGCGAAGCGGTCGCCCTGGCTCGGCACCTCGACGGCGTAGTCGGCGAAGCCCGCCGGGGCCTCGGGGAACCGGCCGCCCAGGGGGCGCAGGGCGAGCGCGACGCGCTCCCCGGAGCAGGCGCGCGCCGCCTCCAGCGTGTCCGGGCCGCTGACGACCAGGTCCGCCGTGGCCGGGTCGCCGCCCACGTCGGCGACCACGCCGACCGAGGAGCAGGCGAGCAGCCAGACGGCCGTCTGCCAGTGGGCGGGCAGCAGCAGCGCGAGCCGGTCGCCGGGCTCGGCGGCGAGCTCGCCCTGGAGCAGATTGGCGGTCTTCGCCACCCAATTGGCGAAGGTGGCCACGGACAGTTCCACGCGCTCGCCGGTGGCGTCGTCGTAGAAGGTCACGAGCGGGCGGGCCGGGTCCGCGGCGAGCGCGGAACGCAGCAGGTCGGCGGGGGTGCGATCGGTGGCGTTCATCGGCGCCAGGGTACGCGGCGCGAGCGGTGACGGTCAGTCGGACGGAGGTGTCCCCGGGGGCGGCGGGACGCCCGCGGAGCCGACTCGCCGTCAGCGGATCAATGGACAGATTAGTACGTATATGTCCAGGATTTCTGGCATGCGTGGAAATCTCGTCCCCCCGGCCGCCACCCTCTGCGCCGCCGCCCTGACCCTGTCCTTCCTCGCCGCCCCCGCCTCCGCCACGCCCTCCGTGGCGATCCCGCCGCACCCCGCCCTGCCCCGGGCCGCCGCGCCGCCCAGGGTTCCGGGCGCCACGCACTCGCTGCGGCTCGTCCCGCTCGGCCACGCCCACCGGGCGGCCGCGGGGCACGGCCGGGTGCGCGGGCCCCAGGGGCTGCCCGCCCGGGAGGTCCCGCCGTTCTCCCTGGTCGGCATCGTCTGGGACGACGCCACCACGGAGCTGCGCGGCCGGGCCCAGGTGCGCACCCGTCCCCTCGGGGGGCAGCGCTGGTCCGAGTGGCAGGACGTCCAGACCCACGACGACGACCGCCCCGACCTCGACTCCCCCGAGTCCCGCGCCGGCACCCTGCGCGGTTCCACCGCCCCGCTGTGGGTGGGCGCCTCCGACGCCGTCCAGGTCCGGGTCAACCCCGAGCCCGCCGCCGGGGGCCGGATCGCCGAGGGCACCGCCCTGCCCTCCGGGATGCGGGTCGAGCTCGTCGACCCCGGCCACGACCCCGGCCCCGCCCGCCCCCGGGCCGGCCGGGGCCGCTCCGCGCCGCCCCCCGCGCCAGGCCCCTCCGACGAGGAGGCCGCCAGCTCGGCCGCCAACTTCCCGCTGGCCCCGCTGGGCGCCACCGAGATCCCCGCCGTCGGCAGGCCCGAGTCGGCCAAGGACATCGAGGCCACCCACGTCGACGGCACCAACGTGGCCGAGGGGCACCCGATCTCCGACGGCCACGGCGCCGCCGACCCGGAGGCCGAGCCCACGGAGAGGCCGCAGCAGGGCACCCCCGACAGCGGCGCCGACAACGGCGACGGCGAGGGCAGCGCCGACGTCACGGACCCCGAGGCCGACCCCGACCTCGACGCCGGCCGCTACGTCGGGCCGCGCCCGCGCATCGTCACCCGGGCCGGCTGGGGCGCCGACGAGTCGATCCGCGAGAAGGGCTTCGTCTACAACAAGACCGTCCGCGCCGCCTTCGTCCACCACACCGCCTCCGGCAACGGCTACGGCTGCGGACAGTCCCCCTCCGTCATCCGGGGTATCTACCGCTACCACGTGGTGAGCAGCGGCTGGCGGGACATCGGCTACAACTTCCTCGTCGACAAGTGCGGCACGGTCTACGAGGGCCGGTCAGGCGGTGTGGCGAAACCCGTCAGAGGTGCCCATACTCTCGGTTTCAATACCAACAGCATGGGCATCGCCGTGCTCGGGACCTTCGGAAGGAGCGATCCGTCCAGCGCCGCGCTCACCGCCGTGGCGACCCTCACCGCGTGGAAGCTCGGCCTCTACGGCGTCAACCCCGCCGGCACCGCGACCCTGGTCTCGGGCGGCGGCAACCTCTTCAAGAAGGGCAGCTCCGTCAGGCTCAGGGCCATCTCCGGACACCGCGACGGCTACGCCACCGAATGCCCCGGCGACCAGCTCTACAACCGGCTCGGAACAGCCCGCTCCACGGCCTCCCACCTCCAGGGACGCTGACCGGGCGCGGCCGGAACCGCACGTTCTGCGTACACTGGCCGCCGATCACGGCCCGGCCCCGGCAGGAAAGCAGAGACGACAAGGTGACTGAAGCGATCCTCCTGGTCGGTGGCAAGGGCACCCGGCTGCGCCCGCTGACGATGCACACGCCCAAGCCCATGGTCCCGGCGGCGGGCGTCCCGTTCCTCACCCACCAGCTGGCCCGGGCCAGGGCGGCGGGCGTCGACCACATCGTGCTCGCCACCTCCTACCTGGCCGAGGTCTTCGAGCCGTACTTCGGCGACGGCTCCGCGCTGGGACTGCACCTGGAGTACGTCACCGAGGTCGAGCCCCTGGGCACGGGCGGCGCCATCCGCAACGTCGCCCACCGGCTGCGCTCGGGCCCCGACGAGCCGGTCCTGATCTTCAACGGCGACATCCTCACCGGCCTGGACATCGAGGCCCTGGTGGACACCCACCGCACCACCGGCGCGGACGTCTCCCTCCACCTCACCCGGGTCGCGGACCCCCGGGCCTTCGGCCTGGTCCCCACGGACGCCACGGGCCGCGTCCAGGCCTTCCTGGAGAAGCCCCAGACGCCCGAGGAGATTGTCACCGACCAGATCAACGCGGGCGCGTACGTCTTCAACCGCTCGGTCATCGACGAGATCCCCACGGGCCGCCCGGTCTCCGTGGAGCGCGAGACCTTCCCCGGGCTGCTGGCCGCCGGCGCCCACCTCCAGGGCATGGTCGACTCCACGTACTGGCTCGACCTGGGCACCCCGCAGGCGTTCGTCCGCGGCTCGGCGGACCTGGTCATGGGCCGCGCCCCGTCCCCGGCGGTCCCCGGCCGCTGCGGCGACCGCCTCGTCCTCGACGGCGCCGAGGTGGCCCCGGACGCCAAGCTCACGGGCGGCACGGTCGTCGGCGCGGGCGCGCGCGTCGAGCCGGGCGCGCTCGTCGACGGCAGCACCGTCCTGGACGGCGCGGTGATCGAGGCGGGCGCCGTCGTCCGCGACTCCCTCGTCGGCGCCGGAGCGCGCGTCGGGGCGCGTACGGTCCTGGACGGCGCCGTCATCGGCGACCGCGCCGAGGTCGGCCCGGACAACGAACTGCGCGCCGGGGCCCGGATCTGGTGCGAGGCGCGGATCCCCCAGGGGGCGATCCGCTTCTCGTCGGACCAGTAGGCCGTCTCAGCGACGTACCCTGGCCGAATGGCCTCCCGCACGTGGGCCCCGCCCACCGGCGGCCCCTACGACCTCGGACGCACCCTGGGCGTCCTCGCGCGCGGCCCGGGCGACCCGGCCTACCGCGTGGACGCGGACGGAGCGCTCTGGCGGGCGAGCCGCACCCCGGAGGGGCCCGGCACGCTGCGGCTGACGTACGACGGCTACGACGGCCGGGTCCACGCCGAGGCCTGGGGCCCGGGGGCGGAGAGGCTCCTGGACGGCCTTCCCGCCCTCCTGGGCGCCGAGGACGACCCCGCCGCGTTCACCCCCCGCCACCGGCTGCTGCACGAGTCCCACCGCCGTCACCCGGGCCTCCGGCTCGCCCGCACGGGGCTGGTCCTGGAGTCGCTGATCCCCTCGGTCCTGGAGCAGAAGGTGACCAGTGACGAGGCGTACCGGGCGTGGCGGCTGCTGCTGACCCGGCACGGCGAGCCGGCACCGGGCCCGGCGCCCGCCGGCATGCGCGTGATGCCGGACCCGGCGGGCTGGGCCCGCATCCCGTCCTGGGAGTGGCACCGGGCGCACGTGGACGCCAAGCGCTCGGCGACGATCGTCCGCGCGGCACGGGCGGCGGCCCGCCTGGAGGAGGCGGCGGCCATGGACGACACCCGCGCGGCGGCCCGTCTCCAGGCGATCCCCGGCATCGGCCCCTGGACGGCGGCGGAGACGCTCCAGCGCAGCAACGGGTCGCCGGACGCGGTGACTGTTGGCGACCTCCACCTGCCGGGCGTCGTGGGCTACGCGCTGACCGGGTTCCGCGGGGCGGACGACGCGGCGATGCTCGACCTTCTGGCGCCGTACGCGGGGCAGCGGCACCGGGCGTGCCGGCTGATCCTCCTGTCGGGGGTGACCCCGGAGCGCCGGGGTCCGCGCTTTACCGTGCCGGACTTCTCCCGCATGTAACGGTGGTTGTGGGCAATCGTTCCGCAGGGCTGGGGGCACCTCCCAGCGGTAGCTGGGGGAGGGTGGGCACAAC
The DNA here is from genome assembly GCF_042892945.1 of Streptomyces sp. NPDC001678. NCBI lineage: Bacteria > Bacillati > Actinomycetota > Actinomycetes > Kitasatosporales > Streptomycetaceae > Streptomyces > Streptomyces sp. NPDC001678. The sequence goes on from NZ_JBIAUP010000006.1 coordinate 502,861, forward strand.
CCGGACGACGGCCCGCACCACCCCGTGGGCACCCCCGGTTCGGGTGCGGCCCGGTGGGCGGGTTTGCGCCCACCCGTCCCGCCCAGCGGGACGATTGCCCGCAAACCTAGCGGACCGTCACGAACGGCTCCGCGTCGCGCGCGGGCCGCGCCGGAGGCGACGCCGCCGGGCGGCCGATCGCGACCGCGCCCATCGGGTCCCAGCCCTCGGGGAGGGCGAGAACCTCCCTGACCACCTCGGGACAGAACATCGTCGACGACACCCACGCCGACCCCAGCCGCTCACTCGCCAGCGTGACCAGGAAGTTCTGCACGGCCGCCCCGGCGGCGACCACGAACATCTCCCGTTCGGCGGCGGCCCGCCGCGCGTCCGGGTAGGCGTGGGCGCCGTCCGTCACCAGGCACGGCACCGCCAGGTACGGCGCCTTCCGCAGCACGTCGCCCCGGCGCACGCGCCGGGCGATCCGGTCCTCGGAGAGGCCGTCGGCGCGCAGGTCCGCGATCCACGCGTCCCGCATGGCGTCCAGCAGCCGCGTCCGCGACTCCTCGGACTCCAGCAGCACGAATCGCCAGGGCGTCGTGTGGTGCGGGGCCGGGGCGGTGACGGCGGCGGCGACGGCCCGGCGCACCGCGCCCGGGTCCACGGGGTCGTCGGTGAACTCCCGGACGGTCCGCCGCAGCGACACCGCCTCCTTCACGGCCTCCGAGGTCCCCAGCCGGAACATGTCGTCGACGGCGGGCCGCACCAGCCAGCACGCGCCCTCTTCGTCGGCGTCATCGGTGACCACGTGCGGCAGCCCCCGCACCACGGCCACCGGCAGCCCACCGGCCTTGCCCTTGACCAGGTCACCGGCGGCGGCGAGCTCGTCGACCGTCGCCACCACCGTCGCGACCAGCGGATTGCCGTACGCGTCGACGCCGCCGCGCAGGTCGTCGGCGACCCGTACGCCCGCCGCGCCGATCGCGAAGTCCGTGACGCCCTTGCGCCAGGGCCGTCCGGCCGTGTCGGTGACGACGACGCCGACGTCCACGCCGAGCGCCTCGCGCAGGCCCTCGCGGATCCGCCGGGCCGAGGCGTCCGGGTCCTCGGGGAGCAGCAGAACCGTCCCGGCGCGGGTGTTGGACGCGTCCACGCCGGCGGCGGCCATCACGAGCCCCAGCCGGTTCTCCACGACGCGCAGCGTGCCGCGCCGGGCCACCAGCCGTACGGTCTCGGCGTCGATCGCGGCCTCGCGGTCCTCGGCGGCGAGGATCCGGCCCTCGGCCTTGCTGAGGATCTTCGAGGTGACGACGAGGACGTCGCCGTCGGCGAGCCCGGGCAGCCCCTCGCCCAGGGCCGCGCCGGCGATGATCTTCGCCAGGTCGTCCCCGGGGCGCACCTCGGGGATGCCGGGCAGGGCCCAGACCCGGTACTCGGGGGCCGCGCTCACGCCCGTACCTCCTCGGCCAGGGCCAGCGCCGCGCGGGCCATGGCGGCGGTGGCGTCGACGTCGGTCATCATCAGCGGCACGGCCCGGCAGCGGATGCCGGCCTCCTCGACCTCGGCCACGGCGTCCGCGTCGACGGAGTCGACCAGCCAGCCGTCGAGCAGCCCGGAGCCGTAGTAGCGGGCCACGGCGGCGGCGGTGGACTCGACGCCGACGGCGGCGAGCACCTTGTCGGCCATGCCGCGCACGGGCGCGCCGCCGACGATGGGGGAGAGGCCGATCACCGGGGCGGCGGCGTCCGCGACGGCCTCCCGGACGCCGGGGACGCCCAGGATCGTGCCGACGCTCACCACGGGGTTGGAGGGCGGGAAGAGGACGACGTCGGCCGCCGCGATCGCCTCCAGCACGCCCGGCGCAGGCTTGGCCTGCTCCGCCCCGACCGGGACGATCGCGTGGGCGTCCACCGAGGCCCGCATCCGCACCCAGTACTCCTGGAAGTGCACGGCCTTGCGGGCGCCCGGCCCGCCCTCGGGGTCGTCGATCATGACGTGGGTCTCGACGCGGTCGTCGCTCATCGGCAGCAGGCGCACGCCCGGCTGCCAGCGCGCGCACAGCGCCTCGGTGACGGCGCTCAGCGGGTACCCGGCGGCGAGCATCTGCGTCCGCACGATGTGCGTGGCGAAGTCGCGGTCGCCGAGGCCGAACCACTCCGGGCCCACGCCGTAGGCGGCGAGCTCCTCCTTCACGGCGAAGGACTCGCCGGCCCGGCCCCAGCCCTGCTCCTCGTGGATGCCGCCGCCGAGCGTGTACATCACGGTGTCGAGGTCCGGGCAGACCTTGAGCCCGAACAAGTGGATGTCATCGCCGGTGTTGCCGATGACGGTGATGTCCGCGTCGGGGACTGCTGACATGAGGCCACGAAGGAAGCGGGCGCCCCCGATCCCGCCGGCCAGAACCACAATGCGCTGCATGGCCGCAGTCTTTCAGGAGCGCGCCGCCATATTGAAGGGCGGGCCCGGGGCGTCCCGTTCTAGCTCGTCACGGCGGCCTGGCTCGTCACGACGGCGGACGGCCGTCCGGTGGAGGCGCACAGCGGCGGCCGGTGCATCGGCATCTCGGTGAGCCCGGGGTAGTAGACGTGGAGGCTCACGGCCGGTTCGAGGGAGTCGTTGACGACCTCGTGGGCGTACCCGGGCGCGAAGACGCGCTGGGCGCCCGCCCCCAGCGTGTGGCGCGTGCCGTGCGCGGAGAGCTCCGCCAGTTCGCCCTGGAGGACGGTGAGGACTCCGGAGGACGGGCCGTGGTCGTGGAGGCCGCTGCCCTGGCCGGGCACCCAGCTCAGCAGCCAGACCTCGTAGCCGGGGCCGGTGCGCAGCCGGTGGTACCAGCGGGTGGTGGCGTCGTAGCGCACCAGCGGGGCCCAGGAGGCGGTGTCGGCGGCGATGGCGCGGGCCAGGCCGGCGAATTCGGCGACGGTGGCGGGGTGGGCGGCGGGCGTCGGCATCAGGTGGGGGAGGGCGAGCGGGTCGCCGGCGATCTGGACGTCGCTGTTCATGGGGGTATGGATCCTCGGCGCGGGTGCCGGTACGGCGCTGGAGCGCGCGTACGCGTGGCAGGAGCGATCAGAGACAGGAAGCGGGAAAAGGCGATCTCAAAGGGAGATCAGCTGGAGCGGGAGGAGCCGGGAACCGGCTTCGGTCGCGTCAACAGCTGGAACAGCGACAGCGCGCCTGCGCAGCACAGCGGGACCCGTAGGCACGGGTCAGGCTGCGGTTCCCCGGGGCGGAGGCCAGGGGGAGGGAGTTCGCTGGCATGTCACCAAGGAGACCGGCTCGTCCGTGCCTCTGTCAACCGGGTGTCCGTTTTGGGGGGATGTTTCACCCGTGCGGTTACTGATTGGAGTGAAGGGTTTGCTTGCCGGTGTGTATGGACACCGGACGGGCGACCGGGGTCGTCAAGATCGGGTGCAACGGGTTCGCCGCAGGTGGCGTCCTTTCCTCTGAGGCGGAAAGGCCCCCGTCCCGGACCGGGTCGGAAGTGGCTTTTGTGGCGACTGGTGGAAGTGTCCACTCTTGAGGTGGTTTGGCAACTTTCCGCGCGCCCTTGGTTCCGCAGAGTGAATAAGGGGCTCAATAGCAGATCCCGGCTTGACTGCCCCGGATCGGCGCACTTGTAATTTCACTCGTGTCGTTCTGCCGCACCTGACCACCTGACACGCGGCAGCACACGGGGACGCATTGACAGACGAGGGGCGCACATGACCGAGCTGTTCCAGCAACTGCTGGTCGAGGAGGCGGACGAGGAGCTCGGCTGGCAGGAGCGCGCATTGTGCGCTCAGACCGACCCCGAGTCCTTCTTTCCCGAAAAGGGCGGATCCACACGCGAGGCGAAGAAGGTCTGTCTCGCCTGTGAAGTCCGTTCCGAGTGCCTTGAATACGCGCTGGCCAACGACGAACGCTTTGGCATCTGGGGCGGTTTGTCCGAGCGCGAACGCCGCCGCCTCAAGAAGGCCGCGGTCTGAAGGCCGCGGTCCACGAGACCGGCGTCATGGCCTGACGGGATGTCTTGTTCAAGGCCGGCCGTTCCACGGCCGGGCGAAGAGACCGCGGAGCCGTCCGCTCCACCCACACCCGCACCACGCTCCATACCGCACGGTCCGCCTCTCGCGCCCCGCAAGCGAGAGGCGGACCGCTGTGTTCACAGCCACTAGGGTGGGGGCCCGTCCGAGACATACCGACGCCCTCCCCGGGTCCGCGCGCCCCTGAGAGCGGCGCTCACACGTCCATCGCAGTCTCCACTGAACCGGGGCCCGCACCTGCCATGTTCGACCCCACCACCCCCGCGCTGCTCGACCCGGCCCTCCCGCCCGCGTTCCCGCGCCACGTCGTCACCGCCGTACTCGTCGCCCACGACGGCGCCCGCTGGCTGCCCGACGCCCTCGCCGGGCTGCTCGGCCAGGAACGCCCTGTCCAGCAGGCCGTCGCCGCCGACACCGGCAGCGCCGACGACTCCCGCCGGCTCCTCGCCGACGCCCTCGGCCCCGACCGCGTCCTCCACCTGGCCCGGCGCGCGGGCTTCGGCACCGCCGTCGACGAGGCCGTCCGCACGGCCCCCGTCCTGACCGCCGACGACCTCCCCTATCTCAGACGCTCCAGCGGCTGGGACCCCGCCGGCCGCACCTGGACCGAGGACGCCCCCGGCGCCGAGCGCGCCGACCTCGAACCCGTGCAGTGGCTCTGGCTGCTCCACGACGACTGCGCGCCCGAGCCCGCCGCCCTCCACGAACTGCTGCGCGTCGCCGAGGCCGAACCGGACGCGGCCGTCATCGGCCCCAAGCTCCGCAGCTGGTACGACCGCCGCCAGCTCCTGGAGACCGGCGTCTCCATCGCCCGCAGCGGACGCCGCTGGACCGGTCTCGAACGCCGCGAACAGGACCAGGGACAGCACGACCAGATCCGGTCCGTGCTCTCCGTCTCCACCGCCGGCATGCTGGTGCGCCGCGACGTCTGGCAGGAGCTCGGCGGCTTCGACCCCCGCCTCCCGCTCATGCGCGACGACGTCGACCTGTGCTGGCGCGCCCACGCCGCCGGCCACCGCGTCCTCGTCGCCCCCGACGCCGTCCTGCGCCACGCCGAGGCCGCCTCCCGCGAGCGCCGCCCCGTCGACTGCGCCGGCCGCAAGCCCGCCAACCCCCACCGCGTCGACAAGGCCGGCGCCGTCTACACCCTCCTCGCCAACACCCGTGGCGCGCTCCTGCCGTACGTCATGCTCAGGCTCGTCATCGGCACCCTGCTGCGCGTCCTCGGCTACCTCATCGGCAAGGCGCCCGGACAGGCCCTCGACGAATTCGCCGGATTCGCCGGCGTCCTCCTGCGCCCGGGGCGCGTGCGCGCGGCGCGCAAACGACGCGGCGAGCCCCGGATCGCCCCCGCGGAACTCCGGCCGCTCTTCCCGCCCCCCGGCGCGACCGTCCGCGCCACCCTCGAACAGCTCGCGAGCGACATCGGCGCCCGCACCGACGACACGGCCCCGTCCTCCGGACGCCACGGCGGCGTCGTCGAGTCCGGCCCCGGCGGGGACGACGCCGACTACCTGGAGATCGAGCAGTTCGCCCGGCTCAGGCGCCTGGCCCGCAAGCCCGCGCCCGTCCTCTTCACGCTCCTGCTCGTCGTCTCCGCCGCCGCCTGCCGAGACCTGTTCGGCGGCGGCTCGCTCTCCGGCGGCGCCCTCCTGCCCGTCCCCGCGCACCTCTCCGACCTGTGGTCCGCCTACACCGACGGCTGGCACCCGGTCGGCGTGGGCAGCACCGAGAACGCGCCCCCCTACCTCGCCGTACTCGCGACCCTGGCGACGCTCCTCATCGGCTCCCCCGGCACCGCCCTCACCGTCCTGCTGGTCTGCTCGGTCCCGCTGGCCGGGCTCACCGCCTACTTCGCCTCCCGCCCCCTCATCGCCTCCCGCCCGCTGCGTGCCTGGGCGGCCGTCGCCTACGCCTTCCTGCCCGCCACCACCGGCGCCCTCGCCACCGGCCGGCTGGGCACCGCCGTCCTCGCCGTGCTGCTGCCGCTCCTGGCCCGCGCGGCCGTCGTGGCCACCGGCCTCCGCGCGCCGGGCGCGACCCCCACCTGGCGCGCCTGCTGGGCGTACGCCCTCCTGCTGACCGTCACCACCGCCTTCACCCCTGTGGTGTGGCCGGTGGCGGTGCTCCTGGGCATCACGGCCCTCGCGCTGAACTGCGTCCGGGGCGGCGCCGGCCGGGCCGCCGCCGTCCACGGCCCCCGGCTCCTCGCCGTGGCCGCCACCCCCGTGCTCGTGCTCGCCCCCTGGTCGCTGGGGCTCCTCACCCACCCCGCCCGCTTCCTCGCCGAGGCCGGGCTGGCCCAGGGGCACGGCACGGCCGGCCCCCTGCGCCTGCTCACCGCCGACCCCGGCGGGCCCGGCACCCCGGGCGCCCTGCTGTTCGCCGGAGTCGTCCTGGCCGCGCTCGCCGCCCTGCTCCGCGCGGACCGGCGCCCGGCGGTCCTGACCGCCTGGACCGTCGCGCTCACCGGAATGCTCTGCGCCGCCCTCGTCAACCGCACGGTCTGGGCCGGGCCCGGCACCCTCCTCTACGGACTCGCCCTGATCGCCGCGGCCGCCGTGGGCGCCGAGGGCGCCAAGGAGCGCGTCGCGGCGCACGGCTTCGGCTGGCGCCAGCCGGTCGCCGCCCTCGTCGCGCTGGCCGCCGGGGCCGCCCCCGCCGCGGCCGCCGTCGTCTGGGCGACGCACGGCGCCGCCGGACCGCTGGAACGACGCGACCCGGTGCAGGTGCCCGCGTTCGTGGCCGAGGAGGCCGGCACCCGCGACCAGGCCCGCACCCTGGTCCTCGGCGGGGACACCGGCCGGGTGACGTACACGCTGGTCCGCGGCGCGGGCGCCCGGCTGGGCGACGCCGAGCCCCTGGCGGCCGCCGGCCGCGAGCGCGGGCTGGACGCCATGGTGGCCGCACTCGTCGCGGGCTCCGGCGCCGACCAGGCGGGCCGCCTCGGCGACTACGCCGTCGGCTACGTCCTCGTCCGCGACAGCGCCCCCCGCGCCATGGCCCGCGTCCTCGACGCCACCCCCGGGCTGACCCGGCTCGGCAAGGAGGACCACAGCTCCCTCTGGCGCGTCGACCGCCAGGTCGCCCGCGTCACCATCGTCACCGGAGCGCGACAGCCCGACGGCACCCGCGCCACCGCCCCGGTCCCCGTCGCCGCCGGGCCCGTGACAGCCCGCGCCACCATCCCGGCCGGGCCGGGCCAACGGGTCCTGCGCCTGGCCGACAAGGCCGCGCCGGGCTGGCGGGCCACGCTGGACGGACGGGCGCTCAAGGCCGTCACCGTCGACGGCTGGGCCCAGGGCTTCGCCCTGCTGGCCCGGGGCGGGAAGCTGTCCGTCGGCTACGAGGCCCCCGTGGCGCGGACCGCCTGGCTGTGGACCCAGGGGCTGCTCGCCGCCGTCCTGGTCGTGCTCGCCCTGCCGGGCCGCCGCCGTGAGGTCGACGACGACCTGCCGGAGGACGGCACCGCGGCGGCCGCGCCCGTACCGGCCCAGGCGGGCCCGGGGGAGGGCCGCCGCGCCCGCAGGCTGCGCGCGGCGACGGCCGCGACGGACGGCGACGCCACCGCGCCCGCGACCCCCGAGCCCGCTCCGGCGCCCGAGGCCGTTTCATACGATCCCTACAACCCGTACGAGCAGCAGCAGGCCATGGCCGACGCCGATCCGTACGCCGCCGTCCCGCACCAGCAGCAGTACGCCGAGTGGGACCAGGCCCAGGGACAGGCCCAGGGGTCCTACGGACAGCAGCAGCCGTATCAGGAGGGCGGCTATGCCACCGGTACCGGTTACGACACCGGGTACGGAACCGGCTACCCGTCCGGCCACGGTCCCGGCCATGACGGCACCCACCCCGGGCAGGCGCAGTACCCGGCGGACCCCTACGCGGGCGGCGCGCACGACCCGTACGGTTACGGGCACCGGCCCTACGACACGACGTACGGCGGGGGCGAGGGGCCCCACCGTGACGGGAGCCAGCAGCAGTGAACCGCACCACCCTGTCCCTGTTCGCCACGACGGCCGTGCTCGCCGTCATCGCGGGTGTCGCCGCGCTCAACCCGCCGTCGGGCGACGACACGGGCACGCGGCCCGCTGGCCGGATGCCCGTGCAGCGCTCGACCCTGCTCTGCCCGGCGCCGACCTCGTCGGACGTGGCGAGCACGACGTACACCGCTTTCACGCCACCCGGGAAGGGCGCCCCGGCGGCCGGTTCCACGGCGGATCTGCTGCCCGCGGCGGGCCCGGCGCGCACGGACGGCAAGAAGGACGAGCCGAAGAAGGGCGCTTCCAAGGACGACAAGAAGACTGACGGGAAGACTGACGGGACAACGGACGGGAAAAAGGCCGAAACCGATCCGGGTAAACCCGTCCTGTCGCTGAAGGAGCCCGGCAAGCCCGTCACGGCCACCACGGAGCGCTCCGACGCCCCCGCCCTCCTCGGCTCCGCCACCGGGCCGCTGGCCCCCGGCTGGAGCGCCCAGCAGACGACCACCGTCGCCGCGGGCAGCGGCCGCGGACTGCACGGCCTCTCCTGCGCGCCGCCCGACACCTCCTTCTGGTTCCCGGGCGCCAGCACCGCCAAGGGGCGCCAGGACTACGTCCATGTGTCCAACCCCGACAACTCGGCGGCCGTCGTCGACCTGGAGCTGTACGGCCCCGACGGCCGGATCAAGGCCCCCTCCGGGGAGGGCGTTGCCATCCCGCCGCGCTCCACCGTCCCCGTGCTGCTGTCGTCCCTCACGGACGCGCCCACCGAGAACCTCACCCTCCACGTGGCCGCCCGGTCCGGCCGCGTCGGGGCGGCGGTGCAGGCGTCCGACGACAAGACCGGTGGCGACTGGCTGGCCCCGGCCGCCGACGTGGCGGCGGGCGCGGTGCTGCCGGGCATCCCGGCTGACGCCACCTCCGTACGCCTCATCGCCTTCGCACCCGGCTCGGACGACGCCGACGTCACCGTGCGGCTCGCCGGCGCGAGCGGCTCCATCAGCCCGGCCGGACATGAGTCGCTGCACGTCAAGAGTGGTATGACCACGGCCGTCGACCTGGGGGACCTCACCAAGGGCGAGGCGGGCTCCCTGCTGCTGACCGGCGCGCGCGGCAGCGGCACGGTCGTCGCCGCGCTGCGCGTGACGCGCGGCAAGGACGACAAGCAGGAGACCGCCTTCATCCCCGCCACCCCGGCGATCGAGACCCGGGGCACCGTCGCCGACAACCGCGCCAAGGCGAGCACGCTGTCCCTCGTGGCCCCCGGGAAGGACGCCCAGGTGACGGTGACCGCGTCGGCGGGCAGCGAGGGCGGCACCCCGGTCAGCAAGTCGTACACGGTCAAGGCCGGGACGACCCTCACCGTCGAGCCGCCCCAGCCCGCCGACGGCAAGGGCGTGTTCGCGGTGACCGTGGAGAAGGTCTCCGGCGGCCCCGTGTACGCCTCGCGCATGCTGGCGCTGCCCAAGGACGGTGTCCCGATGTTCACGATCCAGCCGGTTCCGGACGACCGGTCCACCGTGGCGGTCCCCAGGGCCGAGCAGGACCTGTCGATGCTGAACGGCTGACGGGACGGCCCGCCCGTGGGGGCGGGTCAGTCCTGCCCGTAGCGCGGGTCGACCGACTCGGGCGCGAGCCCGAGCAGCTCCGCCACCTGTTCCACCACGACCTCGTGAACGAGCAGCGCCCGCTCGTCACGCGTTTTGGTACGGATCTCCACCGGACGGCGGTAGACGACGATCCGGTCCGGGTCCTCGCCCCGTGCGGCGACGTACCGCCCGAGCGGCACGGTCTCGCCGTCCAGGAGCGCCTCCAGCGGGTCGTCGCCGGGCCGGGTGCCGGGCTCGGCCGGCACCTCGTGGACCAGGAACTCGACGGCCGCCAGCTGCGGCCAGCGCCGCTCCAGCCGCTCCGCCGAGTCCTGGACCAGGTCGACGAAGGCGTCGGCCCTGCTGACCGACAGCGGCACCTGCGGAGGCGCGAGGGGGCCGCGCATACCGCGTCCATGGCGGTCGCGGCGGCGTGGCCTGGGCCCGGCGGGACCGGGGGTGTCCCCGGCGGCGGCCGGAGGAGGTACGGGGCTGTCCATCACACCCGAGGGTATCCGCCGGCCGGCCGAATGCGCGGGGTAGCCGCCCATCTCCCGGCATGTCGCCCGATGAGCGTTCCGGCCATGTCTGCGATCAATTGCAGCCACCCGCGGGATCGGCGTTCCCATGCCGAATGACACTATGTGTACCCGCTGGTGACAGTTTTCTTTGTCACCGGATGCCTGTTCCCCCGGTCCCGACGGGGGCGACCAGGTCGTTCGACAACGCTGTCCACGGTGCGAACCGGGACGACACGGAGGAGTGAGCCGGGGGTGAGTCGTCGCGGCCCGCTCAAGAGTGCGGTACCGTCCAACCTCGTGAGCCCTGTACGTCGCTGTTCGCGCACCGCGTGCGGCCGCCCGGCCGTCGCGACGCTGACGTACGTCTACGCCGATTCGACCGCCGTTCTCGGCCCGCTCGCCACCTACGCCGAGCCCCACTGCTACGACCTGTGCGCCGAGCACTCCGAGCGGCTGACCGCGCCGCGCGGCTGGGACGTCGTCCGTCTCGCCGTCGACAGCGGCCCCGCCCGTCCCAGCAGTGATGACCTCGAAGCACTCGCCAACGCCGTGCGCGAGGCCGCGCGCCCCCAGGAGCGCACAGCCGGTCCGAGCGCCGTCCCGGGCGCGGTCGCTCCGACGGGCCGGGGGGCCGACCCGATGGAGGTCGCCCGCCGAGGCCACCTCAGGGTCCTGCGTTCGCCGGACTCCTGACGGCTCGTAGCGGCCCCCGCCCCCGCGCGTGGTCCGGCCGGACGGTGACGGCAGGTAGGTTTGTGGTCCCGTACCGGAGTCCAGGAGGGGTTGGCTGTGGCTGATCTGTCGCAGATCGTGAAGGCGTACGACGTGCGCGGCGTGGTCCCCGACCAGTGGGACGAGTCCATGGCCGAGCTCTTCGGCGCGGCCTTCGCCCAGGTGACCGGCGCGAGCGCGATCGTCGTCGGCCACGACATGCGCCCCTCCTCCCCGGGTCTGTCCCGGGCCTTCGCCCGCGGCGCGGCCGCGCGCGGCGTGGACGTCACCGAGATCGGCCTCTGCTCGACCGACCAGCTCTACTTCGCCAGCGGGCAACTGGACCTGCCCGGCGCGATGTTCACCGCCAGCCACAACCCCGCGCAGTACAACGGCATCAAGCTGTGCCGCGCGGGCGCCGCCCCCGTCGGGCAGGAAACCGGCCTCGCCGAGATCCGCACCCTCGTCGAGGGCTGGCTGGACACCGGCGCCCCCGAGCCCGCCGCCACCACCGGCACCATCACCTCGCGCGACGTCCTCGACGACTACGCGGCGCACCTGCGCTCGCTGGTGGACCTCAAGGGCATCCGCCCCCTGAAGGTCGCCGTCGACGCGGGCAACGGCATGGGCGGCCACACCGTCCCGACCGTCCTCGCCGGGCTCCCCGTCGACCTCGTTCCGATGTACTTCGAGCTGGACGGCACCTTCCCCAACCACGAGGCCAACCCGCTCGACCCCAAGAACCTCGTCGACCTCCAGGAGAAGGTCCGCGAGACGGGCGCCGACATCGGCCTGGCCTTCGACGGCGACGCCGACCGCTGCTTCGTCGTGGACGAGCGCGGCGAGCCCGTCTCCCCTTCCGCGATCACCGCCCTGGTCGCCGCCCGCGAGCTGGCCAAGCACCCCGGCGGCACGATCATCCACAACCTGATCACCTCGTGGTCCGTGCCGGAGGTCGTCGCCGAGCACGGCGGCAAGGCCGTCCGCACCCGTGTGGGGCACTCCTTCATCAAGCAGGAGATGGCCCGCACCGGCGCGATCTTCGGCGGTGAGCACTCCGCGCACTACTACTTCCGCGACTTCTGGAACGCCGACACCGGCATGCTGGCGGCGCTCCACGTCCTCGCGGCCCTCGGCGGCCAGGACGGCCCGCTGTCCGGCCTCGTCGAGCAGTACGACCGCTACGCCGCCTCCGGTGAGATCAACAGCACCGTCGCCGACCAGGCCGGCCGCGCCGCCGCCGTCCGGGCCGCCTACGCGGACGCCGACGGCGCCACGCTGGACGAGCTCGACGGCCTCACGGTGGCCACGTCCGACTGGTGGTTCAACCTCCGGGCCTCGAACACCGAGCCTCTCCTCCGCCTGAACGTGGAGGCCCGCGACCCGGAGACGGTGACCCGCATCCGCGACGAGGTCCTGTCGATCGTCCGAGCCTGAGCGTTTGCGGGCAATCGTTCCGCAGGGCGATGGGGGTACCTCCCATGCCGTTCAGGCTATGGGGGAGGGTGGGCGCAAACCGGACCACCGGCCCGCACCGGAAGGGGGCCCGGGGCGAAGCCCCGGTTTCGGGAAGGGGCGGGTCAGGGGAAAATCCACCGCCCACGCGACTACGCTGACACCACAGCGCAACAACCCCCGAAGGGAAAACCCATGCCGCTCGAAGCCGGTCTCCTGGAGATCCTCGCCTGCCCGGAGTGCCACGCCTCCCTCCGCGAGGAGACCCCCTCCGAGGACACCCACGAGCTGGTGTGCGAGAGCCGGAGCTGCGGCCTGGCCTACCCCGTCCGGGACGGCATCCCCGTCCTCCTCGTGGACGAGGCCCGCCGCCCCGCATAGCAGCGACGGCGGCGTCCGACGGCGGGCGATCCCGCGACCCCGTACCCCACGGCGCACCCCACCCCACGGCACACGGAGGCTGAACAACGGTGTTCGACGAGTCCCTCCTCGATGACCCCGACGGCCTCTCCCGAGCCGACCTCCACGGTCTGCTCCGGGGCGCCGCGGAATCCGGCGCCCGGGTCCGTACGGCTGTGCGCGACGCCGCCGAAGCCGGGATCGACGCGCTCCGGCCGGACGGCCGCCCGCGCGCCGTCCTGGTCGCCGGCCCCGGGCCCGCGGGCGGTTCCACCGCCGACCTGCTCGCCGCGCTCGCCGGGGACAGCTGCCCCGTCACCCTGATCCGCCCGGCGGGCGTCGCCCCCGCCCCGGGCGCCCTGCGCTGGACCCTGCCCGGCTGGACGGGCCCGCTCGACCTGCTGCTCGTCGCCAGCCCGGACGGTACGGAACCGGGCCTGGCGCTCCTCCTGGAGCAGGCTTACCGGCGCGGCTGCACCGTCGTGACCGTCTCCCCGGCCGGCTCCCCGCTCGCCGACGCCACCGCCCAGGTGCGCGGCCTGGCCATCCCGCTGACCGTCACCCCGTACGAGGCGGCGATGGCGGGTGCCACCCCCCGGAACGACGACTCCCTGGTCCCCCTGCCCACCGGCCCCGGCACCCTCTGGTCGCTGCTCACCCCGCTCCTCGCCCTGGCCGACCGCATCGGCCTGGCCGAGGCGCCGCCCGCCGCCCTGGAGGCGCTCGCCGACCGGCTCGACCACATCGCCGAGCGCTGCGGGCCGGCCATCGCCACGTACAGCAACCCCGCCAAGACCCTGGCGGCCGAGGTGGCCGACACCCTGCCGCTCATCTGGACCGAGGGCGAGCTCGCGGCGGCCGTCGGCCGCCGGTTCGCCACCGTCCTCGCCGCGCTCGCCGGGCGTCCCGCGCTCGCCGCCGAGCTGCCCGAGGCGCTGACCGCGCACGGCACGCTGCTGGCCGGGGACTTCGCGGCGGGCGCCGACCCCGAGGACTTCTTCCGCGACCGGGTCGAGGAGTCCGAGGCCCTCCACGCCCGGGTGGTCCTGCTCCGCGAGCGCGGACCGGACGTCACCTCACCGGCCGGGGCCGCGCGCGAGCTGGCCCTGCACCGCGACACCCCCGTCAGCGAGCTGGAGGCCGACGAGGACAGCAGCCCGCTGGAGACGGCGGCCGACCTCCTCGCCACCACGGACTTCGCCGCCGTCTACCTCGCGCTCGCCGCCAGACCCGCGAGGCCATGACGACCCGAGCCGGCAAGCCCGTAAGTCCGGCAAGCGCGTAAAGCCCGTAAGTCTGCAAGCCCGCAAGCCCGTAAGTCCGCACGAGAGTCCGCAAGCCCGGTCCCGTACCGACAAGTCAGGAACCGTCCCCATGGACCGCCTTCTCAACACCGTGCGCCCCTACGCCTGGGGCTCCACCACCGCGATCCCCGGCCTCCTCGGCACCGAGCCCACGGGAGAGCCCCAGGCCGAACTGTGGATGGGAGCCCACCCCGGCGCCCCCTCCCGAGTCGACCGGGGCACCGGCCCCGTCGCCCTGAACGAGGTGATCGCCGCCGACCCGCGCCGCGAGCTCGGCGACGACACCGTGGCGCGCTTCGGCCCCGGCCTGCCCTTCCTGTTCAAGATCCTCGCCGCCGCCGACCCGCTCTCCCTCCAGGTCCACCCCGACCCGGCCCGGGCCGAGGCCGGCTACGCCGACGAGGAGGCACGCGGCGTCCCGGCCGACGCCCCGCACCGCAACTACAAGGACGCCAGCCACAAGCCCGAGCTCATCTGCGCCCTCACCCCCTTCGAGGGACTCTGCGGATTCCGCGCCCCCGACGCCACCGCCGAGCTGCTCTCCGCCCTCGGCGTCGACAGCCTCAAGCCGTACGTCGACCTGCTGCACGCCCACCCGGAGAGCGCTGCCCTGCGCGAGGTCCTCACCGCCGTACTCAGCGCGGAGCGCGACGCCGTCGCCGGGACCGTGACCGAGGCGGCCGCCGCCGCCGAGCGGCTCGCCGCCGAGGACGGCCCCCACCGCGCGGCCTACGCGGCCTACGCCACCCTCGCCCGGCACTACCCGGGCGACCCCGGGGTCCTCGCCGCGATGCTCCTCAACCACGTCCTCCTCCAGCCCGGCGAGGCCCTCTACCTCGGCGCCGGCGTCCCGCACGCCTACCTCTCCGGCCTGGGCGTGGAGATCATGGCCAACTCCGACAACGTGCTCCGCTGCGGGCTCACCCCCAAGCACGTCGACGTCCCCGAGCTGCTGCGCGTGGTCCGCTTCGAGGCCACGCCCCCGGGCGTCCTGCGGCCCGAGGCCGACGTCGACGGTGCGGAGGTGTACGAGACGTCGGTGGAGGAGTTCCGCCTCTCCCGGTACGCGCTCGCCCCCGGCTCCGCACCCCACCGGCTCGACGCCCGCACCCCCCAGATCCTGCTGTGCACCGCGGGCCGGGCCCTGCTGCGCGGCGAGGACGGCACGGAACTGGCCCTCGCGCGGGGCGAGTCCGCATTCGTAAGGGCGGGGGAGCGGGTCGAGCTCGCCGGCGAGGGATCCGTCTTCCGCGCCACGGTGGGCGCGACGACCGCCGCCTGACCCCGACCCGGCCGAACGGCTGCGACAATGACCGGCCGTAACCCGTGAACAGCCGCAGGGGCGGAAGGGACGACCCGCGCACATGAGTGCATCAGGCGGTACCAAGGCCATCGTCGCCGCGCTGGGCGCCAACCTGGCCATCGCGGTGGCCAAGTTCGTGGCGTTCGCCTTCAGCGGCTCGTCGTCGATGCTCGCGGAGGGCGTCCACTCGGTCGCCGACGCCGGCAACCAGGCGCTGCTGCTCCTCGGCGGCAAGAAGGCCCAGAAACAGGCCAGTGAGGAACACCCCTTCGGGTACGGCCGGGAACGTTACATCTACGGCTTCCTCGTCTCGGTCGTGCTCTTCAGCGTCGGCGGCGTCTTCGCGCTCTACGAGGGCTACGAGAAGATCAAGGAACCGCACCCGCTGGAGCACTGGTACTGGCCCGTCGGCGTGCTCGTCTTCGCCGTCGTCGCCGAGTCGTTCTCCTTCCGCACCGCCATCAAGGAGTCCAACGCCCTGCGCGGCGAGCAGTCCTGGAGCTCCTTCATCCGCACGGCCAAGGCGCCCGAGCTGCCCGTGGTCCTGCTGGAGGACTTCGGCGCGCTCGTCGGCCTCGTCCTAGCCCTGGGCGGCGTGGGCCTGACGCTCGCCACGGGCGACAGCGTGTGGGACGGCATCGGCACGCTCTGCATCGGCACCCTGCTGGTGCTGATCGCGCTGGTGCTGGCCGCCGAGACGAAGTCCCTGCTGCTGGGCGAGGCCGCGGGCCCGGACCAGGTGGCGCGGATCCGCGAGGCGGCGGTGGACGGCGAGACCGTCACCCGCGTCATCCACATGCGCACCCTCCACCTGGGGCCCGAGGAACTGCTGGTTGCCGCGAAGATCGCGGTACGGGGCGAGGACACGGCGACCCAGATCGCCCACGCGATCGACGCGGCGGAAGCCCGCATCCGCGAGGCGGTCCCGATCGCCCGGGTGATCTACCTGGAACCGGACATCTACCAGCCCGAGCCGCTGGCTCAATCCAGCCCCTCCGGCGTTTGAGGAGCGGGGGTTCGGGGGGCGGAGCGTGAACTCAGCCCGTCCGGCGTTTGAGGACCCGGGGGTTCGGGGGCGGAGCCCCTGAAAGAAACGGGAAGGGGCGGGACCGGGGACCCTCAACACCCCCGGCGCCACCCCACAACCGGGCCCCTCCCCCCGCCCCCTACCCAACCTCGGCCAGCACCCCGAGCACCGCCCCCTCATCCCCCGCGTCCAGCAACCGCTCCCGGAACCCCGGATCCAGCAGCTTCCGCGCCAGCAGCGCGAGAATCCGCAGGTGCTCCTCCCCGGCCAGCGCCTCCGGTACGGCGATCATGAAGATCAGCCGGGCCTTGGAGCCGTCCAGCGCCCCCCAATCGATCCCCTCGGCGGACCGGGCGAAGCCGACGACCGGGGCCGACACCGCGTCCGTCTTCGCATGCGGAATGGCGATCTCCTCGCCGAGCCCGGTGGTGCCCAGCTCCTCCCGGGCGAGCGCGGCCGTGACGAGCGCGTCGACGTCCCGGACCTGCCCCGTGGCGGTCAGCAGCTCCGCCAGCTCCCGGATCGCGGCCTCCTTGCGGCCCGCCGCGAGCTCCAGCCGCACGGTCTGCCCGGTGAGATAGCCGGACAACACGCCGGATGCCGCCTCGGGCACGACCGGCGCCGCACCCACGGCCGTACCAGCCGTACCGGCACCGGCCGCACCGCCCGCCCGAGCGACAGCCACCCCCACAGCGCCGCCCCCGCCCCCGTCGGCACCCCCACGCTCCCCACGCCCCAACGCCATCAACGTCACCGTCGTCAACGCCGTCACCACCATCCCCACCCCGATCGCGATAAAGAACATCGGCACACCGCTCACCGCCCCCAGCACGGCCACGATGGGCCCGCCGTGCGGCACGCTGTCGCCCACCGCCGCGAGCCCCGCGATGGCGCCCGCCACCGCGCCGCCCAGCATGTTCGCGGGAATCACCCGCGCCGGGCGGGCTGCGGCGAAGGGAATCGCTCCCTCGGTGATGCCGAAGAAGCCCATGAAGAGGGCGGCCAGCCCCGTCTCCCGCTCCTGCTCGCTGAACATCCCGCGCCGCAACAGCGTCGCCAGCCCCTGCCCGAGCGGCGGCACGGGGATGGCGGCGGCGCACATGCCCATGATCTCCGGGTTCTTGGACACGAGACCGGCGCCGAAGAGGAAGGCCGTCTTATTGACCGGACCGCCCATGTCGAAGGCGATCATGAGGCCCAGGAGCACGCCGAGCAGCGCCGCGCTCGTCCCCGTCAGACCGCCCAGCCAGTCCGTGAGGTGCTCGAAGACCCAGGCGATGGGCCTGCCGAGGACATAGATGAAGAACAGACCGAGGATCGAGGTCGCCAGCACCGGGATCACGATGATCGGCATGATCGGCCGGACGAACTTCGGCACCCGGAGCTTCTTGATCCACAGGACCAGGTAGCCGGCCAGGAAGCCCGTCACGATCGCCCCGATGAAGCCCGCGCCGGACTTGGAGTCGTACAGCGCGCCCGTGTTGGCGATCCAGCCGCCGATCACGCCCGGCACCAGCGCGGGCCGGTCGGCGATGGCGTAGGCGATATAACCGGACAGGATCGGCACCATCAGCGTGAAACCGATGACACCGATGTCGTTGACGTGCTTCCAGAACGTTCCGTCGGGGATCACCAGCCCGCCGTCCGGCCGGGGATGTCCGCCCAGCGCCAGCGACACCGCGATCAGCAGCCCGCCGACCACGACGAACGGGATCATGTACGAGACGCCGTTCATCAGCGCCCTGTAGACGGTCCCGCGCCCCGGCCCGAGGACGCCCGGCGCGCCCCTGCCCGCGAGCGTGCCCGAGACCGCTCCCGCGCCCGGGACCGCTCCCGCGCCCGGCTCGTGCACCGGGGCCTCCAGCACCCGCTCGATCAGCTGCTCCGGGTGGTGGATGCCCTCGGCGACGCCGACGACCAGCAGCCGCTTGCCCACGAACCGGCTGCGGTCGACGTCCTTGTCGGCCGCGATGATGACGCCGTCCGCCTGGCTGACATCGTTGTCGGTCAGTACGTTCTCGGCACCGATGGAGCCCTGCGTCTCCACCTTGATGTCGTGGCCCAGCGCTTCCGCCGCCTGCGTCAGCTTCTCCGCCGCCATGTACGTGTGCGCGATACCGGTCGGACAGGCGGTCACGGCAAGCAGTTTGAGCCGCCGCCCATGCCGCGTCGCGGGGGCGGACGGATCCGCTGATGGCGTCACGTGGATCTCCTCACAAACTCATCGTGCCCGCATCCTGCAACACCTGACGGTCCGACGGACAGGTCGTCAGGGGCGAGTCCGGAACCCGGCCCTCGGGGCTGTGGCTCGGCAGGGGCACCGGTGTAGATTCGTGCCAAGAGCCAGACGTCGCTGCTGATGGCAGGTCGGGCGGCCCGCGCGACGGACCGGCCGAGGGAGAGAGGGCCTCCGACGGACTGGGCTGCGGCCGGGGGAGCAGTGTGCGACCGATCGCGCCGCGGACCGAGCTCAGTGGGTCCGCGCCACGACCGGACGACGACGCTGTCCGTCCGCATGCACAGCCGTACCCACTCCCGCTCGCCCCTGTAGGAGGAGCAGCCGTATGACTACCACCACCGGTCAGGACTTCAAGGTCGCGGATCTGTCGCTGGCGGCCTTCGGTCGTAAGGAGATCACCCTCGCCGAGCACGAGATGCCCGGCCTGATGTCGATCCGCAAGGAGTACGCGGAGGCGCAGCCGCTGGCGGGCGCCCGTATCACCGGCTCCCTGCACATGACCGTGCAGACCGCCGTCCTCATCGAGACCCTGGTGGCACTGGGCGCACAGGTCCGCTGGGCGTCCTGCAACATCTTCTCCACCCAGGACCACGCGGCCGCCGCGATCGCCGTCGGCCCGAACGGCACGCCCGAGAACCCGCAGGGCATCCCCGTCTTCGCCTGGAAGGGCGAGACGCTCGAGGAGTACTGGTGGTGCACGGAGCAGGCGCTGACCTGGCCGGGCACCCCCACCGGCGGCCCGAACATGATCCTGGACGACGGCGGTGACGCCACCCTCCTCGTCCACAAGGGCGTGGAGTTCGAGAAGGCGGGCGCCGCTCCCGACCCGGCCACGGCCGACAGCGAGGAGTACGCCCAGATCCTCACCCTCCTCAACCGCACCCTCGCGGAGAACCCGCGGAAGTGGACCCAGCTGGCGTCCGAGATCCGCGGTGTCACCGAGGAGACCACCACGGGCGTCCACCGCCTTTACGAGATGCAGCAGGCCGGCACGCTGCTCTTCCCCGCGATCAATGTGAACGACGCGGTGACCAAGTCGAAGTTCGACAACAAGTACGGCTGCCGCCACTCCCTCGTCGACGGCATCAACCGCGCCACCGACGTCCTCATCGGCGGCAAGGTCGCGGTCGTCTGCGGCTACGGCGACGTGGGCAAGGGCTGCGCCGAGTCCCTCCGCGGCCAGGGCGCCCGGGTCGTCATCACCGAGATCGACCCGATCTGCGCCCTCCAGGCCGCCATGGACGGCTTCCAGGTCACCACCCTGGACGAGGTCGTCGAGACCGCCGACATCTTCATCACCACGACCGGCAACAAGGACATCATCATGGCCTCGGACATGGCCAAGATGAAGCACCAGGCCATCGTCGGCAACATCGGCCACTTCGACAACGAGATCGACATGGCCGGCCTCGCCAAGCTCCCCGGCATCGTCAAGGACGAGGTCAAGCCCCAGGTCCACACCTGGACCTTCCCCGACGGCAAGGTCATCATCGTGCTGTCCGAGGGCCGCCTCCTCAACCTCGGCAACGCGACCGGCCACCCCTCCTTCGTGATGTCGAACTCCTTCGCGGACCAGACCCTGGCCCAGATCGAGCTCTTCACCAAGCCCGAGTCCTACCCGACCGACGTCTATGTCCTGCCCAAGCACCTGGACGAGAAGGTCGCCCGGCTCCACCTCGCCGCCCTCGGCGTCAAGCTCACGACGCTGCGCCCGGAGCAGGCGGCGTACATCGGAGTGAAGGTGGAGGGCCCGTACAAGCCCGACCACTACCGCTACTGACCAGCCCGGCTGGTAGAACAGGCCCCCGCCCCCAAGGCGGGGGCCTGTCCCATTCGCGTCAAGGACCCCACCATGCCTCGCGGCCGATACTCCCTTTACGACCCCCACGACCATTCCCCCCTCGGTGAAGAGCGCTTCCACTGCGCCACCGGCCCCTCGGGCTGGCGCTATGTCTCCCAGCTCACCGCCCCGTCCGGCACCCCCACCGGCTCGGTCGACCTCGCCATCGACGACCTCGGCCGCCCCATCCGCCTCCAGCTCCAGAGCTCCGACTGGCAGGTGCGCGGTGCCGCCCTCGACGGAGTCACCTGGGTCCGCACCGACCCGACCGGCGAGCACGCCACCGAGGGCAATGTCCGCGCCCATGCCTTCAGCGGCGCGTCCCCCGCCTTCTACGTGGCCATCTCCCGGATGCTCCGCCTTTCCCCCGGCGGCGAGCCCACGCGCGTCCGCCTCGTGGCCTTCACGCCCCCCGTGCTCGCCCCCCTCACCCTCGACCAGTCGTGGGCCCTGGTCGACAGGACAGCACACGCCACTGACAGTGGCCCCCTGGAAGTGGACGAGTACCAGGTCAGCCACCTGGACACGGGGGAGCAGCACTCCATCCACATCGCCGGGGACGTGATCCTCTCGGCGCCCGGCATCGAGCTGGAGGAGCTGGAGAGCCCGCCGTCGTCATGGGCACCGCGCTGAGCCTGGTAGTGTTCTCTTCGCCCCACGAGGACCGTTGACACGGGAGGAGTGGGGAGGTAGATTCGAACGGTTGCGACGAACTGGACTGGATCCAGCGCAACAGCTAGTATCTACCAAGCTTCGGTCGGTGAATCGGATACATCGGATTCACGCGGAGCACTCCGAATCCTTATCGGGAACCGAAAGCCGATGTAAATCGGCCGGAAAGATTCTGATAAACTCGGGAAGCCCGCTCCGACCGGGCACCGGAAATGAATTCCGAACTGAACTGCTTCGAATGAGAAGCGGTAAGGAACGGAAAACGGATCTGGTAAGGTTGGAAACACCGAAGGGAAGCCCGGAGGAAAGCCCCAGTAATCAACACTGTGGGTGAGTACAAAGGAAGC